>NZ_JAMPNU010000020.1:0-133501 GCF_028479505.1 Providencia sp. PROV205
GAAGATGAATACTCAAAATAGTTCGGATTGTAGGTAGGCGGCAAGTGATGCTAAGCCCTAGGAGCATACACAAGTATGTGACTAGGGTTAGCGAACGTAGCCAACACCCCTACAATTCGAAATATGAAGAGTATTTATTAGTATTTCATATTCCACTCATTAGGAAGCAATATCTTACTATTTTTCTGCCCCATAAAGTGCCGATAGAATAAGTCATACGACAACACATTTTTCACATAACCGCGAGTTTCTGAGAACGGAATACTTTCAACAAATGCGACCGCATCAATGCGCCCCCCGCTGTTACCTAACCAGCGAGTCACACGGGATGGGCCTGCATTATAAGCCGCACTAGCTAAAATACGGTTATTACCAAATTGCTGATAAACATCTTCCAAATAAGCTGTTCCTAGCTCAATATTGGTTGTCGGGTTAGTCAGTTGGCTCGTATTCACATAATTAATACCCTGCTTCTGTGCGGTATGTTTTGCTGTTGCAGGCATCAACTGCATCAAACCTGTCGCTCCAACCGGTGAACGAGCCTGTGGATTCCACGCACTTTCTTGGCGAGCGATCGCCATTGCATAACTCTTTTGAATATCTTTCGACTTGGTATATAGATTGAATTCTTTGTCCCACGCTAATGGGAAACGCTCTTCTAGGTGATCCCAAAGTTTGGCTGTGATGGTCGCTTGGACACTGAGATCTGCCCATTTATGATCAAACGCATAACGCGCCAATTGCTCTTGCTGGTTTGCTGGCAGCGATGCCACTAAACTCACCCACTCAGAACGGGCAAGGTTATCCATTTCCCAGTACATTAACTCACGAACACGTTGCACTTCAGGCAATTGATCAATACTTGAATCAGGCTTAACCGCACTTTTTACATACACCGGATAGTCAATTTCTAGCACCTGTGCGGCCACCATTGGGTAGAAGCCGCGCTTCTCCGTTAATTGGCGAAGTAATGCCTCTCCTTCCGCTTTTTTGCCTGCATCAATTAACGTGATAGCCTGCCAATACTGCCACTCTTCTTTATTTTTGACATCTGCTGGCAAGCGTTTTAGCCATGACGCAACACCGGTTTTATCACCAGCTCCTAACGCTAAACGAACACGACGCTCTTTCAATGACGATGAATTACTTTCTTGAATAGTTTCATCACGCCATTGAGCCTGCTCTGGGGTCACATCTCCCATATATTGCCAAGCAACACTGTCTTTAAGTAACTGCTTTTCTGCCATATTCATTTTTTGGGCAGAACTGATGCTATTCAGTACTGTACGAGCCGCATCAGGGGATTGGCGTGCATAACGGCTAAAAGCCGCGATGGTGGCTTGACGAGTAAAATCTGTTGGCGTCATCGTTTTGGCGAATGTCACAACTGAGGCAGGGTCATTTTGTAATTTCACTAACGCATCACCAATCGTTTTATAGCTTGGCGATAAGCGTTTAGCTAAATAACTCGCAATCGAGGTATTGCCCTCTTTTATGGCTAAGTTAATACGCTCAAGGGTCATCTCAGGGGTTAAATAACCCGCTTTTTCCCATTCGTTAAATAATTTATCACAGGCACTCGGCATTGAACGGCCATTTAACCAGGCTTTTTCTGCCCCCTGCCAAGCAATTTGCTTATTTCCCACCGCCCAATTAGCAAAATAAAAATTACATTGTGCTTCGGCAGGTTTTGGCGCTTCAGGGCTAAATTCAAGCAGCGATTTCCACTCTTGGCGGCGAGCTAGTTCGTTGACAAAGCGTGTTTTCAGGTTTTTAGCGACAGGCAAGGTTGGATAGGTATTAATAAACTCCTGAACTTGGCGTGGCGAGATAATATCTAAGTCTTGAGTTAGCTCACGATAAGCGAGATAAGGGTAAAGTGGATAATCATGCAAGGTCGGTAGCAAGCGCTCGACTTCATCCATTTTATTGGCATCCCATGCAACCTTAATTGCCTGATAACGCTCCCGTTGTGCCTGTAAGGAATCCGCCCATACGGTGCTGGAAACCAGCAACATTGTCACAGGTACTGCCGCTAACCAACCTTTCATATTCACTCGCTCCATCGCTAAACTAAAGTCAAAATACAGGAAAAGCCTTAACCTAAATATACCCCAAATAATTCGAGTTGCAGGTAGGCGACAAGCGAAGATAGACGAGAAACATAGATAAACTATGTGACTCGGCGAGCGTAGCGTAGTCACTTATACCTCAACGAAAAGCGCTGCAACTTGAAGGATCATGGATATATTAAACATATATCAATACTATGAATGCTACCGAAAGTTTTTATTTAGTAACAGCAGAGAGTTCTTGAATTTTTCGACTTTACAGTCTTTTACGTATCATTCAGTCCATGAATGACTTAAAACCTTCCCTCCGCGGAAATAAAGGTTTAATGGTGGGGCGTTTTTCCAAAGAAGCTTGCCAAAGTTCATACTGAGCTTGCATCTCAACCCACATTTCAGCACTGGTTCCGAGTGCCATTTCTAATCGTATCGCCATATCTGCCGAAATACCGCTATTACCGTTGAGAATACGCGAGAGAGTTGTACGTGTTACCTCCAATGCTTTTGCAGCTTCAGTGACTGAAATACCCTCTAAATATTCACGTAAAACGATACCCGGATGTACTGGATTATGCATTTTGCTCATTATGTTCACCTTACTTAATGATAATCTTGATAATCAACGAGAATGGCATCTTCACCCTCAAATTTAAATGTGAGTCGCCAGTTTCCATTCACTGATATTGCCCAATGATGCTGCAAATCTCCCCGTTTTAATTGATGGAGATTCCAACTTGGTGCAAACATATCTTGTGGTTTTTTAGCAACATTGAGCGCAGTCAGTTGTACCCGTAACTTTGTTATGTGCTTCGATTGAATACCAGACGTAATGCCCATTTTAAAAAAGTGTTCAATTCCTTTATGTTTAAAACTTTTTATCATGGCCAACTACATGTATAGCGTATAGACACACTATACACCCACGAATTAATAATAGAAAGTCATCAAGCTTGTATCACTGAGAGGGATGGATGATCTTCTGATGTTCAGGTATAGTTCTAGAAAATTATATAGCTGTTTATTAAATGCTTTTCAGCCTAAGCTTGTTAAAGCAAAAATAGACTAAAAAACTAAAATTCCCTTTACAAATCAAAAGGTAAATAAATTGGCTCAATACGTCTACAGTATGTATCGGGTTGGAAAAATTGTTCCACCGAAACGTCATATTTTAAAAAATATCTCTCTGAGCTTCTTTCCGGGGGCTAAGATCGGTGTTTTAGGTCTTAATGGTGCCGGTAAATCAACGTTACTGCGTATTATGGCGGGTATTGATACCGATATCGAAGGTGAAGCACGTCCACAACCAGGTCTGAAAATCGGCTATCTTCCGCAAGAACCGAAGCTAAACCTTGAGCACACCGTACGCGAAGCTGTTGAAGAAGCGGTTAGCGAAGTGAAAAATGCATTAACGCGCTTAGACGAAGTTTATGCGGCTTACGCTGAAGAAGGTGCAGACTTTGATAAACTCGCAAAAGAGCAAGGCGAGTTAGAAGCGATTATTTCCGCGCAAGATGGCCATAACCTTGATAACCAACTGGAGCGTGCAGCAGATGCCCTACGCCTGCCAGCTTGGGATGCCAAAATCGAGAACCTTTCAGGGGGTGAACGCCGCCGTGTGGCAATTTGCCGTCTGCTATTAGAAAAACCAGACATGTTACTGCTCGATGAGCCAACCAACCACTTGGATGCCGAGTCTGTTGCTTGGTTAGAGCGTTTCTTACACGACTACGAAGGGACTGTTGTGGCTATCACGCATGACCGTTACTTCTTAGATAACGTCGCGGGTTGGATCCTCGAACTTGACCGTGGTGAAGGTATTCCTTGGGAAGGCAACTACTCTTCTTGGCTTGAGCAAAAAGATGAACGTCTGGCGCAAGAAGCCTCTACAGAAGCCGCTCGTCGTAAATCTATCGAGAAAGAGCTTGAGTGGATCCGCCAAAATCCAAAAGGCCGTCAGGCTAAAGGTAAAGCGCGTCTTGCTCGTTTTGAAGAGCTTAATAGCGTGGAATATCAAAAACGTAATGAAACCAGCGAACTCTTTATTCCACCTGGACCGCGTTTAGGGGATAAAGTTATCGAGGTTGAAAACCTAAGTAAATCTTATGGTGACCGCGTTCTGATTGATAACCTGAATTTCTCCATTCCTAAAGGGGCGATTGTCGGGATCATCGGCCCTAACGGTGCGGGTAAATCCACCCTGTTCCGTATGATTTCAGGCCAAGAGCAACCGGACTCTGGCTCCATCACATTAGGCGATACCGTGAAAATTGCCTCTGTTGACCAGTTCCGTGATGCGATGGACGACAGCAAAACTGTCTGGGAAGAAATTTCCAACGGCCAAGACATCATGCGTATTGGTAACTTTGAAATTCCAAGCCGCGCTTACGTCGGTCGCTTTAACTTTAAAGGCGTAGACCAAGGTAAACGTGTTGGCGAGTTATCTGGTGGTGAACGCGGCCGTTTACACTTAGCCAAACTACTGCAAGTGGGCGGTAACGTCCTGTTACTCGATGAACCAACCAACGACCTCGACGTTGAAACTTTACGTGCGTTGGAAAACGCCCTGTTAGAGTTCCCGGGCTGTGCTATGGTTATTTCCCATGACCGTTGGTTCCTTGACCGTATTGCAACTCATATCATTGATTATCAAGACGAAGGTAATATTACGTTCTTCGAAGGTAACTTCTCTGAATATGAAGATTACAAAAAACGGACTTTAGGTGCGGAAGCACTTCAACCGCACCGGATGAAGTATAAGCGTATGACCAAATAATCCCTGTCATAATTTAGAATTATAGCGGTGTTGGCTGCTTTCGTGAGCCCTAGTCACATACTGGTGTATGCTCCTAGGGACTCACTCTCTTGCCGCCTACCTATAATTCAAATTATTTAAGGGATCGATATCATATAGATAGAATCAAAACGGCATCATTCGATGCCGTTTTTTATTGTGAGGCTTTATAAGTCATCCAACATCAATAGCTGCTGAACGAGGGTGACACACTCTAAGAAGCGCGTATCGTAATCAGAAGACTCTACACGGACAAACTCAATATTATTTTTCTTAAGCATTTCAATAAGTAAGTTTTGGAAAGCTTTCCTGTCTTTATCACTTCCTAAACTGCGTAACCCATCAGCCACCCAAGGGGTGTTGTTTTCCAAAACTATCACCAAATCGAATCGGTACTCATCAATCAGTGCCTGAACAAATGGGTGTTCTTTACCTTCATAGCGCAAACAGAAGGCTTGGGTCGTGACAAAGTCGGTATCAATAAATGCCACTTTATTGGCATATTTTACTGCGAAATCAATGTACTGAGCATGCCCTAAAGCAATTTTGTCGTAATCAGAATATTGCAATGCCATCTCATCACCACCAAGGTGGCTAAATACGTAGTCACGGCCATATTCCCACGCACTGGATGTATTGAAAATATTGGCTAACTTATTGACTAGCGTCGATTTACCACTCGATTCACCGCCTAAAATCGCCACTTTACGCACAAAGAAGGGTTTCACTTCAGTTGGAATATATTCCCAATAACGAAATGGCGCTTGGCGAATTTGGTTACCACTGATATTCATAAACGTGCGCTCAGGGTCAATCAAAATGGTTTCGATACCTAAGTATTTTTTATAGCGCGGAGCGTCATTCGCTTCCCCTGAATAGATAAAACTCGGATTGATATTATGCTTTTTCAAAAAGCCTTTCATTCCGTCACTCCACACTTCCCAACCATGTGGATAGGGCTCTATGCCGTTTTCATCAAACGAGTGAATATGAATATTTTTTTGATATTTAAAGGTTTGTAATAACCACCGTAAACGGTCGCTCACAGTGGGTTGTTGAGACATAGAACTGTTAACAAACAAGTCTTTATCGCGAGGTTCATCATGGCAGAGAATGACGTGAAGTTCATCCACTTGGCTGCATGCTCGCTGAATCAAATAAATATGCCCAGTATGCAATGGATAAAATTTGCCAAACACCACACCGATCGTTTTTTGCTGATTTGGATATTCAAGGCCTAAAAAACGATGCAAAGCCGCTATTTTTTGTGCGCTGGGGCTCTTAATTTTGTCGTTAATTAACTGGCTGAGATAGCCTTTGGTCATATCTGTCGCATCCGCAACTTGCTGGAGCGTGTAACCCGCTCGTTTGATTGCGTTTTTGAGATAGTCAAATTCAGCCATGTATTTTCCTTTTACCTAAATTAAAAGCTTATAGTTCATCCAAAATACTTAATGCATCCGCTAATTTTTTTACGCCATACACTTTCATATCTGGCGGTGATTTTTTGGGCATATTCGCATGAGGCACAATAGCGCGTTTAAAACCGTGTTTTGCTGCTTCAGAGATACGTTCCTGCCCACTTGGTACAGGGCGAATTTCCCCTGCGAGCCCCACTTCACCAAATACGACCAGATCTCTAGGCAATGGACGATCACGAAAACTGGAAACCAAAGAAAGTAATAAGGCTAAATCCGCACTGGTTTCAGTCACTTTTACCCCACCCACGACGTTAACAAAAACGTCTTGGTCTGACATTTGCAAACCACCATGACGGTGTAATACGGCCAATAAAATGGCCAAACGGTTTTGCTCAAGCCCAACCGCAACACGCCGTGGGTTCGACATCATTGAATGGTCCACAAGCGCTTGGATTTCCACCAGCAAAGGCCGTGTTCCTTCCCAAACTACCATCACGGAGCTTCCTGAAGTAATTTCATCACCACGACTTAAAAAGATTGCCGAAGGGTTACTCACTTCTTTAAGCCCTTGTTCTGTCATGGCAAACACGCCTAATTCATTGACTGCACCGAAACGGTTTTTATGGCTACGCAAAGTACGGAAGCGATTATCTGCATCGCCATCTAACATGATAGAACAGTCAATACAGTGTTCGAGAACTTTTGGTCCCGCCAGTGAGCCATCTTTGGTGACGTGACCGACCATTATGATGGCAACACCACGCGTTTTGGCGAAGCGAGTGAGATAAGCCGCGGTTTCTCTCACTTGTGCCACACTCCCCGGTGATGATTGAATGTCAGCCATATGCATCACTTGGATGGAGTCAATCACCATCAGTTTGGGTTGTTCTTGCTCTGCGGTTAAGCAAATTTGCTCAATACTGGTTTCTGACAGCATATTGAGTGAGTCAGTCGGTAGCCCTAAACGGTGTGCTCGCATCGCCACTTGTTGAAGTGATTCTTCCCCTGTGACGTACAGGGTTTTCATTTCACGTGACAATAAGCACATGGTTTGCAGCAATAAGGTACTTTTACCCGCTCCCGGATTCCCCCCAATAAGGATAGCACTTCCGGGCACGACGCCACCGCCTAGCACGCGGTCAAATTCTTTAAACCCAGTGGTAAAACGAGGGAGTTCTTCAAGGCTAATGTCAGATAATTTCTGAACTTTGCTCACACCAGCCGCATTACCTGCATACCCCGTTAAGCGGTCATTACGCGATGAAGAGCTTGTGGAGGCCAGGCGCACTTCTGTAATGGTATTCCATGCATGACAAGCACTACATTGCCCTTGCCAACGTGGATAATCCGCCCCGCAATCATTACAGACAAACGCTCTCTTAACCCCTTTCGCCACAGCAAACCCCTCTTAAAATTATTCTGTATTACAACCGACGAACCACAGCACTCAAAATGATCTTAAAATTTTGAATACTAATTTGGCTTAATATTCAAAATGGATGGTGTTGTAGCAAGGCGGCAAGTAAAGCTAAGCCCTAGGAGCATACACAAGTATGTGACTAGGGTTAGCGAGCGCGGCCAACACAGCTACAGCGCAATCCATGACGAATATTAGCGTTCTTCGTGTTTGAGGCCCCCACTCAATACACACATCACCCCCATGAGATCTGCGTGACGAATAGCGACCTTCGCCCTTGCATACACCTTTGGTTTCGCATGATAAGCAATACCCAGCCCCGCTTTACGGATCATCTTCAGGTCATTTGCCCCGTCACCGATGGCAACAGTTTGCTCGATTGGAATTTCCAGTTTTTCTGCCAGCTTAACCAAGGTTTGCGCTTTATATTTTGCATCCACAATTGGGCCTCTGACCTTGCCTGTTAGCTTACCGTTTTTCACTTCTAGCTGGTTCGCAACAGCAGCCACCAATTTAAGCCGTTGACGTAAATTATCCGCAAAGAAAGTAAAACCGCCGGATGCTATCGCAATGTGCCAATTCATCGCTTGTAATTTACGCACGAGGTTTGTTAAACCTGGCATCAAAGGCAGTGTTTCCATCACTTGGTCAAGAATAGCGGCATCTGCACCTTCAAGTAAGCTGACTCGCGCTCGTAGGCTTTCCGTAAAATCGAGCTCCCCTAGCATGGCTCTCTCAGTCACTTCAGCCACCTGCTCCCCCACTCCGGCTAAGCGAGCAATTTCATCGATACATTCAATTTGAATAGCTGTCGAGTCCATATCCATCAGTAATAGACCCGGTGAACGCAAACGTGGAATTTGCCCCAATGGCACGACATCTAATAAACATTCGTCAGCGAGTTTTTTAATTCGAGGGGTAATACTCCCGGCAATTCTGACCACTTGGTAGTCATCAATACGCCACGAGGAGACAATTACGATAGCGATCCCTAATCGCTGTTGGAAATTACTGATCCGCGCTTTATCTAAGCCACGACCATATAGTAACCACCCACTGTCACCTGCACGATAATCCAATGGCATCACTTCTTCACCGCTTAACGACAATGGCAACCCCGGCCATTTTTGGATTTCGTCGGGTAGATAACAATAGGTTAAGCTCGTTGACATGAAAATTAGCTCCTGTAATCGATATACTCGTCATACTTCAAGTTGTCTGGTTGTTGACTACGCTCAGCTAGCCGAATCACATACTTGTGTATGTTCATCGGACTATCTTCGTTTGTCGCCTACATACAACTCGAATTATTTAGAGTGTAACTTTTTTATAATGAGAGTTGCGAGCAGCCGAACGAAGCCACTATACTAAATTTTAAGGCTTTATGACCTTATGTATTTACTGTTAAAACGGAAGATAACCCTATATTCGCTGAAGTATAACGACACCTTTATACTCAAAATAAGTCGAGAGCACCAATAAAGCAATGAAACTTACCTTTAAGCTCCACAAAACAGTTATTATCGTTATCTGCGTTGCGCTGGTAACTTTACTCATGCATGGTATTTCTTATTTAGGAAATAGCCAAAACCAAGGCCGAATTGAGCAATTTAAACAATTGACCTATGTTCTTGCTAAGCAAGTCGCTTTCAGCTTATCTGATTATATTGTTCCCGGCAGTAAAGATTTTAATTTAGAACGAATTAATGCCAATTTAAATAACGTGGTAAAAGATAGGTATATTTTAGATGCCAGCATCTATACGGCCAGTGGCACACTGATCACTCAAGTCGGTGAGCCTGCAACGGTAAAAGAACGGCTCGCAATAGATGACAACTCATCACTGCAAAATTTTCAATACCAACTTGTCGTTCCCATCCAAGGCACAAAAGAGCCAAAAGGCTATTTACGTTTAACTATTGATACAGAGCTCCTTTCCGCTGAAATTCAACAAGCCGATAACAGCACCAATGTATTGCGAATTTTTATTCTACTCGCCTTATGTATTGGCTTCGTTTTAGCCAATACATTACTGCGTTTAAAGAAAAAGAAAGGCCACAAGCAAGCCCCACCGCTAGTCGTTAATACGGATGAAAATCAAGATGATAATGAAGACGATGAGAGTAATGAAGACGACAATCAAGGAAGCAAAGCGCCCCCGGCAACGAAGCCTGCACGTTTAAAACGAAAAAAAGAACAGCGGCCTTATCGCCCTAAGCGGCCTACCCCAAAAAACAAGCCCAATTCGTCTGATAAATAGCCCCCAAAAGGGCTATTCGGTTGAATTTAAATAGAGGTTGTGTCGAACACAATTGGCGCAACAAACTCGACTTGGCCATCGACCAACAATGTTTCTGGTGGCATAGGGAAAGGCGCTGCACGTGAAATTGTCGCCAATGCTTCTTTATCCAATATTTTTGTACCGGATGAATTCAATAAACTGGCGGCAATCACTTCACCCCGTCTATCCAAAATCACTTTGATATGAGAGACCCCTGTTGAACGGTAACGCAGTGCTGCACGCGGGTAGCGCTTAGTTTTGGCTATCCGCTGATGAACCTCACTTTGCCAACCTTGGTGCCCACTTACTGCCGCAGACGCATTACTGGAAAAATTCGCACTGCTGCTAGATTCACTTCCAGATGCAGGAGCGGAAGTCACCGTAGACTCCTGCGTGGTAACAGGGGCTTCTTCGATTACTCTTTTCTCTTGCGGAATTTTCTTTTTCGGTGGGCGTTTTTTTTCGCTAACTTTTGTTAACGTGCCATTATCTACGATCGCAGTCTCAGGTAATTTATCCACCTTTTCAACAACTTCAGGTAATGACTCCTCTCGCGTTGTCATCTGTTGTTTAGGTGCATGGTTAATTTCAGGCTCTGTCTGTTGTTCAAGCTGATAAACACCCAGCTGCAACGAGATTGCCGGAGGTAACACCCCAGTCTTCGGAATTGAAGAGGTAAACCACCCGATAAAAATGATTGCCAGTGTTCCATGGAAAAGACAACTTAAAACCAAACCGCCTAGTGGACGGAAAATCGGGCGCTCTAACTGGCCCGTCATACTGCTCATATTCTGCCTCACGACTTTATTTTTTGCAGATTATAGGCATAATACAAACAAAAATGATATTCATTATTATTAGTAAAAACACAATTATTAAAACAACTTATTGATTTAAATAATAAAGTAATCTGAGCAGATTATTAATCAGCACAATTGTGCTCTTTTATGACATTAACACCAGTAAAATGACTATTGATAAATCTCTTGCCCGTAAAATTAGCGGTGCGTATCAGTCAACATATAGCCAACTTGTGCGCTTTTTCCGCAATCGGCTAGATAACAGCAATGATGCTGATGATTTATCACAGGATGTGTTTACACTATGGCTAAACCGTAAAGAACAAACGCCTGTAAAAGAGAGCCGCGCTTACCTGTTTAAAATTGCGAATCATGTTTTGATTGACCATTGGCGACGTAACCAACGCCAAACTAGATCAGAAACATCCATTGATGATGTTACTCATGAGTCTCATTTTGAACAGAGCCAAGCTGATCCCAGTGAAATATTGGAACATCAGCAACGGATCCAACGGCTAAGCGAAGCACTTGAAACGTTGCCACCCCGTCGACGAGAAGCTTTTTTGCTTTATCGTTTTGATGGTTTATCTCAAAGTGAGATTGCTGAGCGAATGGAAATTTCAATCAGTATGGTGGAAAAACATATTGCAGCAGCACTTGTTCACTGTAAAAAACACCTTGATAATCAGGGCAATAATTTGTAATGACACACGACTCTTTGCAAACAGCAGATGATGAAAGTCGCATTGATGAAGAAGCTGCGGTGTGGTTTACCCGCATGCACAGCCAACGAATCAGTGCCCTTGAAACTGAGCAATTCAGACAATGGATTGCAGCGTCACCTGAACATGCAAGAGCTTATGATGCCATCGCTGAGCTATGGCGCGATTTTGATCACATGCCGCGCCCTGCTAGCACAACACTCCCCAAGGAAAAACGCCCTTTTTTTCGCTTATGGCGCCCTTTGGGCAATACCCTAGCGGCATTTTTCATTGCGGCTATTTTGTTTTTGCCATACAGCCACTTGCCTGCAATGTTGCTCAATAATATGACTTTAGTGGCAACGAATACGCCTAAAGAAGTCACATTGCCTGATGGCTCCCAGCTATTTCTCAACCGCAATACACGCATTCATGTTGCCTATGAAACCCCAGTACGTAACCTGTATCTAGAACAGGGAAATGTTTACTTCAAAGTCAAATCCAACCCTTATCGGCCTTTTGTTGTTCAAGCTGATAACCGACGTATTCAAGTGGTGGGGACAGAATTTGAAATTAACAAAGTGGCTCAGCAAGTTGCCGTGAATGTCAGCAAAGGCATTGTCAGTTTTGAAGATGCAGCAAGCAAACAGCCAGTATTCTTACTTGCCGGAGACAGCGCAGTCAGTCAATCACCAAATAGCCCAATCACTCGCCAACAAATCAACCCGCTAGATGTGGCTCGTTGGCGTTTTGGTGAGTTAATTTTTGTTGATAAACCGCTTTCAGAGGTACTCGACGAACTTAAAAACTATTCGTCGATAAATATTGAGCTTTCCCCTACTCAATTGGCGAAGAGTAAAATCTCAGGTCGCATCAATACCCATCAGCCAGAACAGTTTTTTCAGGCCCTTCCCTCTTTACTTCCCGTACAAGTCGTCTATCGAGACAAAAATAACGTATTGATTATCCAAAACAAAAAAAATAAATGAAAAATATTTTCATTTGCAGGTGAGGATAATTCTCATTTCACCCTCTTCTTAACTAGTCATCATTTTGCTGACCTATTTTCGCACACTTTTTGTGCAGCTTAAGAATAAGGGATATCCATGTCTATTCAGTTTACTCAAAGCCGATTAAGGCCGCTCGCCCTTGCTGTGGCGGTCAGTAGTGCTATTACTTGTCAAGTTGCCTTCGCGCAAGAAATGAATTTTTCATTACCAGAACAATCACTTGCTACCTCTATCGCTGAAATTAGCCGCCAAGGGCAAATCCAATTGCTCTATGATAAAGGCCAATTAAGTGGCTTACGCGCACCTGCATTGTCTGGCAACTACTCCGCACAAACCGCATTACAAAAAATACTCATCGGTAGCGGATTAGAGTTAATCAATGAAAATGGTGTTTTCGTTATTCGTCAGCAAAATTTAAACCAAGGCACATTGGTATTACCAGAAACCCAAGTCTCTGGCGTTGTTCAGAACCACCCTGCGACAGATGTGATATCAGCACCGCAATACGTGACGTCTGAAGAAATTAGCCAAAGAAATACGGGTGATGGCAATATTACGGATTTGATGAAAACTAACCCTGCTGTCCAATTTGCCAATAATGACAGCAACTCAATGAACCAAGGGGAAATCAAACCTTCCCGCATCTCAATTCATGGTTCAAGCAGTTACCAAAATGCCTATCGCCTTGATGGCGTAAGCTTTAACAACGATTTTGACCCTGCAGACAACGGTCTCGGTGAAACTTCAACCCGCCTGAGCAGTAGCGACCAAGGGATCTATATCGATAGCCGCCTTATCGACAGCATGACAGTGTATGACAATAACATTCCAGTCGAATTTGGCGGATTTACGGGGGGAACAGTGGAAGTCAATAGCCGTCGCTGGCAAGGGGAAAATAGCGCTCACGCCTATTACCGCTTAACCCGTTCCGGTTGGAATAATTTGTTCCACGATTCATCGCAAGGGATTGATACCACCAAAAATGATACCGCCAACCCAGCTCGTTTCCAAAACCGCTATGATAAAAATGACTTTGGTGGCTGGTTTGAATTAGGGGTGAGTGAAAATTCAGGGTTAGTTTTCTCCGCTTCACGTCGTAGTTCGACTATTCCAATGACCGTCACGGGCGGGGAAGCCTTTGTGCTGGAAAATAACCAAGTCGAGCCGATCACCTCTGATTCAGGAAAGAAAAATCAGCGCCGTACTTCAGATAATTACTTTTTAAAATATTCATTGGATCTATCCAATAAGAGCTCATTAGATTTATCTGCTAATTACGCCAATTACGATAGCCGCCTTTTTTCATCTTCAATCAGCAACTCTGGCTATGATTCAACCCACAATGGGTTAGGCTTTACCGCAGTCTTCAAACACCAGCTAGATTTAGGTCAATTGGAAATCACTGCCAATACGCAAGATTTAAAAGATGACCGAAAAAATGACCAGAAATACTCACTAACGATCAGGGCATTCGACGACAATTGGAATATGATTGAACGCAATAGCGGAGGTCTTGGCGACTTAGAATCCAAGCAAAAAACTCACGGACTAAAAACCGTGATGCGTTTTAATTCCCAAGAGGATGCGCTTGGATTAACACACAAGCCAACACTCGGAGCTGAGGTAAATTACACCAAAGGCACCTATATTCGTGATCAAGACTATTTCCGTTACACCTACACTGGCGATATCATTGATGATGATTTATACGATGGTTACTTAAGTAATGTCACTCGGTTTAAAAAAGGCTCGTACTCTGCGGATTATACCAATTACGCCATCTTCCTTGATGACAGTATTCAATATGGCAAATTGAATCTGCGCCCTGGAGTGCGTTTGGATCGCGATGATTTTGTCAATCGTACCAATATCGCCCCACGTTTAAGCGGGACCTACGATGTCTTTGGTGATGGTGCAACCCAATTGATAGCGGGAGCTAACCGTTATTATGGCCGCTCAATGCTTACTTATGCATTATACGGTGCACAAAATGACGGTATGCAAAATTGCATGGGCTGGGACAAAGATTTCGCATGTTCACTTAACCCTGATAATAACAATTGGGATAATCAAAAAGACTATGAAGGGTTAGATTCGCTCAAAACCCCCTATAACGATGAGCTCACTTTAGCACTGCAACAAGAAGTTCTTTCTACCACATGGCGCTTACAATATGTGCACCGTGAAGGCTACGACGAAGTCAGAAATCGCACTAAGTACGATAACCCACGTGACCCAAGTACTCGTAGTATTCGCACCTTCGATAACGGTGGGCGCAGCTCCCACGATACCGTTACGTTATCGGTGAAAAATAGCCAACCGTGGGAATGGGCAGAAGCTTCTCATGTCATGAATGCCTCATTCACTTGGCAACAAAGTGAAAGTAATACGCCAAAAGACTCAGGCTACAGCGCTTACGATCCTGCCAATAAAGTCAACCTCAACAAAGTCTGGTATGACGGCAAGGTCATCGATGCATCGAAACTGCCTTCAACTAGCTTTAATTCACCAATTAAGCTCAACCTCGAGCTCACAAGTGTATGGGATGAATACGATGTTACTTGGTATAACCGTCTACAATGGTGGGGAGCCCGTAGCCAAGCCGTTCGTTATGACAACTCTTATTATAGCGACCCTGAATATGGACAAGTGCGTAAGTACACCAAGCAGCATTTCTCCAGCAAATATACGTGGGATACCCGCTTAGGTTGGAAGCCTGACTTCGCCCATGGTTTTGGTTTCTCAGTCGAAGTGAACAATATTCTTAACAATAAAAATGTTGCTGACCGCTTTGTCTTTGAAGACCGTGTATTGAAGTCCTACGATCCGGGCCGTCAGTTCTGGTTACAAGTCAATTACGACCTGTAATTCCCAGCAATGTGAGCAATAAAACTCGTTAAACAATTAAAACAACAAATGAATAAAACGTCATGAAGACACTGAAACAATTTTTCTATTTAGTAAAACCTTTTTGGGGGCAGCGTGCTGCCCTTTTGTGCTGGATACTGCTGTTTGCCTCACTTGGGCTCACGTTGTCATCCGTCTGGTTCAACGTCAAAATGAACATGTGGAATGGGGATTTCTATAACGCCCTACAAAAACTCGACGGCCAAGCGCTGTATGGCTTATTGCAATACTTTGTTGTCTTAGTCAGTGGGCTGATATTTGTCGTTGTTATGGGTAATTACCTAAAACAAATGCTCATTATCCGCTGGCGCAAAGGCATGACTGAGCAAGTACTCAGCCGTTGGTTATCGCCCAACAGCAAACATTACCTCTTAAGATTAACGTCTCAAGAACCCGATAACCCAGACCAACGTATCGCTGAAGATATCCGTTTACTGATTGAATCAACATTAAATTTAGTGGTGACATTCCTCCACTCAATGCTAACGCTGATTTCATTTGCCGCCATTCTTTGGACATTGTCTGGCAGCCTGTCGTTTAATTTTGCCGATAGCGACTGGACCATCCCCGGTTATATGTTCTGGGCTTGTATCATCTACACCCTCATTGGTATTGCGCTTACCCAATGGATAGGTTTTCCGCTACGTCGCTTGCATATGGATAAACAGCGCCGCGAAGCGGATTACCGTAGCTCGCTAATTAATTGCCGCCAACACGGTGATGCCATTGCGGGGCAGCGTGGCGAAACCCAAGACAGAAAAGAGCTAATGGGGCGATTTGGAGAAATCATCGCCAACTGGAACCGCCTGATCCGTTGTGAACGAAATTTATCTTTCTATACAGTTGGTTACCAGCAAGTTACCGCTTTAGCGCCTGTATTACTCGCACTGCCTAAATTCCTTGCGGGTGAAATTATGTTAGGTGGATTAATGCAGCTACGCCAAGCTTTTACCAGTGTTGCCACTTCATTGGGCTGGTTTATTTTTGCTTATAAAGAAATTGCCGCATGGCAAGCAACAGTATCGCGTTTATATAATTTTGTGGTTTTATTGGAAAACGATAACAAAGCCGTGGTGACTATCGACGAAAAATCGCCACCTCTGGTCGCTAAATTGTCCGTTTCTACTGCTGACAACCGCTGCTTAATTAATTCCGTGAATATAACCGCCAAACAAGGCGAACTAACCTTAATTAGTGGCCGTTCTGGTGTTGGTAAATCGACTTTATTACGCACACTCAGCGGGCATTGGCCTTTCTTCAACGGGACTATCAGCCGAACAGAAAAAGTCATGTGGATCCCACAGCGCCTCTATTTACCCATTAGTCGGCTTGATAGCTTATTGGCTTATCCCAAAGCGGCGTCCCAATTCAGCCAACGAGATTTTCAATATGCCTTGACGTTAGTCGGTTTAGAAAAGCTGCATCATCAATTAGCACTCGAAACCGATTGGAATAACCGTTTATCTGGCGGAGAACAGCAGCGCATTATGTTTGCGCGTTTATTACTCAACCGGCCAAAACTGCTTTTATTAGACGAAACGACCTCAGCCCTTGATGAAACTAGCGCACTAGAGCTGCTCGCTTTATTGAAAGCTGAATTACATGATAGCGCCATTGTTTTGGTTAGCCATCAGAGCTTCGTGACTCAATTTGCGGAACAACACATATTACTCGTGGAACCTGCGAGTGAAAAATTCTTAAATACAGGAACGCCTGAATATGCTTCGTAAAATTACCTTTGCCACACTGATTGGTATTCTGCTCGGTGGCTGCGCAGGCAGCACATCTGTGAGCAAAAATTCAACTTCACTATTACCCGTACGCGGTGACCTTCAGCACTATCAACTCGAAAATGGGCTGCAAGTTTACCTTCTACAACGTAATCAACCTGGGGTTGAACTGCGTTTATTGGTCAGTAGCGGTTCATTACAAGAAAATGAACAACAGCTTGGTCTCGCGCACTTTACTGAACATATGGCGTTTAAAGGCACCAAACATTTTCCGGGAACAACGGGGTTCAAACAGCTTGAACACCAAGGGCTTAAACTCGGTAGCCATGTGAATGCCATTACGAGTTTAAATTCCACGCTATATAAGTTATCACTCCCTGAGGCTACAGCAGCACAAGTCGCCACTGGCTTACAGGTAATGGCAGATTGGGCGTCAAATATGACATTTGACCAAGAAGCCTTTGAAAAAGAACGCCCTGTGATTGTCGAAGAGTGGCGCTTACGCCAAGGGATGGGCTATCGCATCAACGATAGTTTAGAAAAATTACGTTACCACGGTAGCCGTTATGTCGATCGCAACCCCATTGGTTCATTAGATGTGGTACGTCATGCCCCGATTGAGCAGGCAAAAGATTATTACCAAACATGGTACCAACCTCAGCGGATGTCACTATTGATTATTGGTGACTTCAATAGCTCATCAGTACGCAATCAGGTTGATAATTTATTTGCACTCCCTAAGCCCGAAAAAGTGGCAGAAGATAACCCACAATGGAAGCAATTTGCCCATTCAACCAATATGTTAGTGCAAGGTGTGTTTGATAAAGAGCAAGGGGCGCGTTATGTGCAATTCGCCTTACAAAAAGATGTTAGCGCACCGCTAAATACACGCTTAGGGCAGTCCGACGATTTACTGGATAACCTCTGGTTAGCCATTTTAAACCAACGTTTCTCCGTTATGGTGGATAACGGTATTTTGCCGTCAATTAGCATCAATGAACAAGGCGCAATGTTAGATAACCAGCGCTTACAACAGTTGATGATTATCCACCCGAAAGGTAATGATTACCAAGGTGCCACCGAGATTTTATTCACAGAGCTACAGCGCCTTGCCACTGAGCCAGTTACCCAAGAAGAGCTTGATTCAGCAAAGCAAGCGATGTTGAAGAAATTCAGCCTGCAAGCTGCTTCAGAGCAACGTTATAGTAATGAATATTTAGCAGGGCAACTGACAACCGCGCTTGAATATGACATGCCAATGTGGAACAAACGCCAACAGTTAGATAACAGCTACCAATTGATGAAATCCGTTAAGCCACAGGACTTACAACAGCATGTCGCTAAATTCCTACAAACCGCGTCCCCACGTTTAGCATTAATTGGCCCCGATACTGATGCCGCGGCAATTGATAAATCAGCATTTAATCAACAATGGCTTAAAATACGCCAAAGCACACCGGGGCCATTTACACTGCGCTCCAAAGCAATTCAATTGCAATTACCTCAATCCATAAAAGGTAGTATTGTTGAGCAATCTAAGCTGCCGGTTGAAAAAACGGAACATTGGACATTAAGCAACGGCATTCAGGTGATTGTTAAAACAGATAAAAACCTGAAAGATGACATTCAATTTAACTTGCAATTACCGGGCGGCCGCTCGTTAGAAACGCTGCAAACGACAGGTTTAACCGACTGGGCATTAAAATTACCGGAAAGCAGCGGTTATGGAAACTACAGCGCTCGCGATCTGGCTCTGCTGGCAAAGCAAAACCAAATTAGCGTTCGCCCATACAGCGAATTGCTCACGCATGGTTTTCGTGGGAAAACCCCTGTTGATAACCTTGAAACAGCGTTACAGCTACTCAACCTGAAGCTAACAGCGCCGCAATTTAGTGGTGAAAAGTTAGAGCAACAAAAACAATCCTTTGCTTTAAACTTATCCAAAACCCCCGTAGAACGCACGTTCCTTGATAATATCAATCAAGAAAGCTATACCCATGGTGAATTTTTAGTGATCAATCCACAGGGTAGCTGGCAACAATTTACGGCTCAGCAGTTACAACAAGCCAACCGTCAATTACTCACCTCAACAGCAGATATGACACTGGTCATTACAGGTGCAATGAATAGCCGTGAGCTAAAACCGCTGTTAGAGCAATGGGTTGCATCACTGCCACAAAGTAACCAAAAACTGGTATCCCGCGACCAAGGGATCATGCCCAAAATGGCCAGCTTTAATAAAACTTATCCCATCAGCAGCAGTGATAAAAGCATGGTAAGCATTCAATTCGCTTCGCCAGCAGTGTGGAACCAGCAAGACAGCTTAGCGATTCAACTTATTGATACCATTGTGAGTCAGCGTTTGCGCGGTGAATTACGTGAAAAAGCCAGCGGCATTTATGCATTAGGCTTCTCGCAGATGTTAGCGAAGAAACCGCAACCTTATTACCTCGCTCGCTTGAATTTCACCACCTCACCTGAACGAGCCGAAGAAATGACGCAAATCGCCCAAAAAACGATTGGACAAATTCGTCAAACAGGTGTGAGTGAAAAAGAGCTAACCGAAGCGAAAAATATTTGGCTAACAGAGAACTCACAAGTGACGGATAGTTCAAGCTATTGGACTGAGGCTCTAGCGCAGATTGCCAGCGATGATGGGCAATATCAGCGTTTAAACCAAGAGCAAGATATTATTCGCCAGTTAACGGTTGAAGATATTAACCGCTTGGCTCGTCAATACTTAGGGCAAAATTCAAAAGTATTTATGATGACGCCTTGATATGAGTAAAAATTAGCCCGTAAATACAACGGGCTAATTTGTCTATTTTCACATAAATAAAATTAACCATTAATTTTTGGAAAATAGCCTTCGTATATTATTAATCATTCGACTGAATACATGTGAAACTATTTTTTTTAAACTCATATCCTTCATTAACTCTTCTGGATCTCTATTTTTTTCAGGTTCCAATAACTCTATCTTACTTGCAACACTGAATTTTTCATTTCCCTTCAATTCTTTCACTCTATCCATTGAATAAACGTTTATGAAATTATTAACCTTATCAGCAATGTTTTTATGAGTATAACGTGATACTTTTCGTATTAACTCGGATGAAGACTCAAAAATATCTTCAATTGGTTCTTTTTTCAAGTAATCTATAATTGCCATTTTAAATTCATTGTATTTACGTGGTGTAATATCCTGTAATGAACTCACGGAATTTATGGCACACCAGATTCGGTCCATCGGAACTTTATTTTCTCTAATATATAATTCATTTCTGTCTAAAAATTTATTGATAATATTATTTATTTTTTCACAAACCAATTTATTGTCGTATTTTTTTAGTATTTTCTGTGCATCGAACATTTCTTTTTCAAATAGATAGGGGGTTTCACTTGACTTTAATTTATTAAATCTCGCCTTAATTTTAGACTCAATCAAGCTTAATGACTTATCCGAGATTCCATTAAAAGGCACTTTAATTTTAATCGCTTCCTCTATCGTATGACTAGCAAGGATTTTTTGAAACTTAGGTTCTTTTTCACTTGGTTCAGGCTGACTTAATTTATTTTTTCTTATTGAAAGTCCATTGACCATACTATTTATTTTATCAGTAACTACCGCAATATTCAGTTTATCAACCCGTCCTTTACAGTGCTCCATCTTTTCTATAGATTCATTATTTATAGAATTACTTTCTATTGGCACAATTTTTTTTAGTTCCTGATTAGATAAATCACTATTGTATACATTGGAAGCAAGCCCTTGCTCCAAAGTACCTGCTTTTTTTGTTTTGTCACTTACCTCATTCTGTATCATTGTTTCTTCTGATATTACTGCTATATTTCCTTGACTCCCTGGGAGCTTTTCTTTATCAGGTCGAGAAGTTTCAGCGTTCTGCTGAACTAACTGAGTATTTGAACCTACAGGATATTGATATTGATCTTTAGTTTCGATATGCGGAGCTAAAACTTTGTTTATCATTTCATAAACAGTTTTACTTCTACAGCTTAATGCTAAAACTTGAGCTTCAAGCAATGTTGATTTAAACTCTTCATTCGACATTGTTTTTTTTGCATTTTTTAGTATTTCATCAATCTTTTTAATTGACTTCTCATCAATAGATTTATTTTTCACTTTGAGTGAAATAGCTTCGCATAATGAATGATTTTTGGTATTAATAGCTTTTGATTTTTTAATTAAACTCGAGTAATCCTTATTATCATTCGGTCTTAACGTTTTTGCCTGTTTAATAATAACATCTCGGATGCCATCGCAAAAATCTTGAGAATTAAAACCATGAAGAGATTTATTTATATTACCTATTATTTTATAATATTTTTTAGCATCAACCTGAACACTAACTTTCGAAATATTACTATGGAAACAATCCTTCAACAATACATCAGCACTATCTATCAATTGATACCTAGAACAATAATCAATTATTTTATTAGTTAAATCAATTCCACTTCGGGAATAATCAATTTTCCCATAACAGGATTTTTCAGCACCCATGACTTCCCCTTAATTTACAATCATTAATAAAACCATTTTATCTCAATAAATTATGAACCTCATCTGCGATAAGATAATTACTACTTAAATCATTTTTATTTATATTGAACAAATCAAAAAATGCCAATTACAAACATTGAAAGTTAAACTCTAAATGCGCATTCAGACATAATCCTAAATTAATTTGAACTAAATTACTCATAATAGTATAAGCTTCTATTTATTTTTTATATCAAATAGCGATTGCAAAACACTCAATTTATTCCATCGTTTTTATGTGATAACTCTTATATCTCATTGACAGAATATATTTTTAATGTGATTAATATTATTGTAAAAACAACGATAATGAGAAAAGTAATGAACAACGTAACCATCCGCAGAGCAACGCTGGACGATGTACCAGCCATCACTAAAATGCACGCTGACTATTCTGCGTATGCCAACACCTTACAACTGCCTTACCCAACAGAAAAAACATGGGAAGCTCGCCTCGGGGAAAATGATCCTCTCGTCACCCAGTTTGTTGCCACCATTGGTGAGGAAGTTATCGGTTTGCTTGTAATTAGCCAACCAAGCCAAGTGCGTCGTCGCCATGTCGCCACCTTCGGCATTACCGTTAGTGAAGCCCACCAAGGCAAAGGCATTGGCTCACAACTGATGCAAGTGATGGTGGATTACTGCGATAACTGGTTGAATGTACATCGCATAGAACTAGAAGTGTTTGCAGCAAATGGCAGTGGCGTTGGGCTGTATGAAAAGTTTGGCTTCGAACAAGAAGGCCGCATGAGAGATTATGCATTTCGTGATGGGCAATATGTTGATGCAGTGATGATGAGTCGGATAAAAAGTTAGTCTTAAAAAGACCATGGTAGTTGCCAGCATAGTGGTGCTACCTTAAAGTAATCTCCATCTTATCCACTTAATCTAGGTAGCCCATGAAAACGCAAAATAATTTCACTGAGACGCAAAATAAGGCAAACCTACAACAAGATTTCCCCCTTGCTATCAAACAAAGCTCTGACGCCAAATGGAAAGAAAAAAATAGAACAAACATTGATAACTTTAATGAATTTGAACAACAAGCAGGGCTATTTACTGATGATCATGAGTATGGGGTGATTTAATGCCTCAATATGCTGTTTATCGTAATAAATCAATCAGGTCGAAAGACCAATATCCTTATCTTATTGATATCCAAAATGACCTACTGAGTGACTATCACTCACGTGTTATCATGCCTATATCGCCATTATCGCATAACAATTCACAAGTTAAGGCTCTAACCCCCTGTGGTTTATATTAATGGTATTCACCATGTAATTATCACTAAATCCATAACCACTATTTCCATTAATAAACTTAAGCCACGTGACCTCGTCTGTATCATCCCGAATGTTCATGCAAAAATTATTTCGGCTGTTGACATGATCATTTCGGGGATTTAGAGTTTTTATTTCACAAAAAATGCCACACAATAGGTGGCATTTATAGCATAATAAAAACATCTAACGATTATTTATCGCCTAACAACACTGAATCCAGTGCAATCTCAATCATCTCATTGAACGTGGTTTGACGTTCTTCTGACGTAGTTTGTTCGCCAGTTTTGATATGGTCAGAAACGGTACAAATCGTTAATGCACGCGCACCAAACTCAGCCGCAACACCATAGATACCCGCAGCTTCCATTTCAACGCCCAGAATGCCGTATTTTTCCATCACTTTGAACATATCAGGGTCTGGTGAGTAGAATAGGTCTGCTGAGAACAGGTTACCCACACGGACATTCACGTTTCTCGCTTTTGCCGCTTCAACCGCATTATGGACTAAGTCATAGTCTGCAATCGCTGCAAAATCATTTTCTTTAAAGCGTTGACGGTTAACACGTGAATCAGTACAAGCGCCCATACCAATCACAACATCACGCAATTTCACGTCATCCATAACTGCGCCACATGAACCCACACGAATAATCACTTTTACACCGAAGTCAGTGATCAGCTCTTTCGCGTAAATGGAGCATGAAGGTATTCCCATGCCGTGGCCCATTACAGAAATTTTACGACCTTTATAAGTCCCTGTAAAACCTAACATGCCACGCACATTATTGACTTGGCGAACATCCTGAAGGAAAGTTTCAGCGATGTATTTTGCACGTAATGGGTCGCCTGGCATCAGAACGACATCAGCGAAATCACCCATTTCTGCATTAATATGTGGAGTTGCCATGATTATTTCCCTTTAAATGATTAAATATTTTTAAGTTAATAAGGTGGTTTCCCACCTTATTATTAAAAAAGTATGACGGCAAAGCCTTGCCCATTACTTTTAACTCCCCGCCATTACCCTAAATAATTTGAGTTGTAGCTAGGCGGCAAAGAAAATCATCCCTATGAGCATACATCAGTATGTGATTAGGGTGATTTTGTGCAGCCAACACCGCTACAGCTCAAAGTATGACGGGTAATGGGTGTTAGAGCATTGGTTTACCATAATCCATCGGCGACAAATCAAAGTACTTAGCCACTGTCTGCCCAATGTCCGCGAAGGTTTCGCGATGACCTAATGAACCAGGTTTCACTTTCGGGCCATAAACCAACACAGGAATGTGCTCACGGGTATGGTCAGTACCTGGCCAAGTTGGGTCACAACCGTGGTCAGCCGTTAAAATTAGAATGTCGTCTTCTTTAACTAATTTCATCAGCTCAGGTAAACGGCGGTCGAATAATTCTAATGCTGCGGCATAACCGGCCACATCACGGCGGTGGCCATATGCAGAGTCAAAATCCACAAAGTTAGTGAAAACGATAGTGTTGTCACCCGCCAGTTTCATTTCTTCAACGGTGGCATCGAACAGCGCATCAATGCCTGTGGCTTTGATTTTCTTAGTGATACCTACGTGAGCGTAAATATCCGCAATTTTACCGATAGAGACGACTTCACCTTGTTTTTCATCAACTAATTTTTTCAATACGGTTGGTGCTGGTGGCTCTACCGCTAAGTCATGGCGGTTACCTGTACGTGTGAAGTTACCAGCCTTGTCACCAACAAATGGACGCGCGATAACACGGCCAATGTTATAACCACCTTTGGTTAACTCTTCACGCGCAATTTCACACAGCTCATACAGTTTATCTAAGCCGTAAGTTTCTTCGTGACACGCAATTTGGAATACTGAGTCAGCAGAGGTATAGAAAATAGGTTTCCCTGTTTTCATATGCTCTTCACCCAGTTGATCAAGGATAACTGTACCTGATGAATGACAGTTACCTAAATAGCCCGGTAAGTTAGCTTTCTCAACTAAAGTGTCCAACAGTTCTTGTGGGAAGCTGTTTTCTTCATCAGAGAAATAACCCCAGTCGAATAGCACAGGCACACCCGCAATTTCCCAGTGGCCTGATGGCGTATCTTTACCCGAAGAAATTTCGCTCGCATAACCATATGCGCCAATAATTTCTGCTTTAGGATCAAGGCCCGCAGGGAATGAACCGCTTGATTCCTCTCCTGCTTTACCTAAACCTAATTTTGTTAAATTCGGTAAATGCAGAGGCCCTTTACGGCCAATATCCGCTTCGCCGCGTGCGCAAGCATCTGCAATGTGACCCAACGTATTTGAGCCCTCATCACCAAATTTATGTGCATCGTGTGCAGCTCCGATCCCAAAGGAATCCAAAACCATAATAAATGTGCGTTTCATATTTTTCTCCTGCGGTATTTTTAAATACGATATACCACTAAAATCTATTTGTATTATTCGCTGATTTGGCGATAAACCATAGGTGTCGCTTCAGGTGCCTTGTCGCCAATCACCATCGCTTCGCGCACTTCCTTCGCCGCTTCTTCCCACGCTTTTTCACTATTTGCATGGATAATTGCCAGTGGCGTCTGGGTATCCACTTTGGCACCTAACGCAGCGATATCGCTCAAACCAACGCTATAATCAATTGGGTCTGTCGCTTTACGACGACCACCACCTAAAGTCACGACAGACATACCCAGCGCACGTGTATCCATTTGCGTGATAATACCGTCTTGTGGTGCATAAACGGCTTTGCTCAGCACGGCTGTTGGCAGATATTTGTTGTAGTTTTCAACAAAATCAACAGGCCCCTTTTGAGCGGCAACCATGCGGCCAAACACTTCTGCCGCTTTACCATTATCTAATACTGCTTGTAATTTTTGGCGCGCTTCTTCGCGGTTTGCAGCTAATGAACCAGACACTAACATTTCTACGCATAATGCCATGGTAACTTCATAAAGGCGTGGATTACGGTATTCACCCGTTAAGAATTGAACCGCTTCACGTACTTCAACTGCGTTACCTGCACTGGATGCCAACACTTCATTCATGTCAGTCAATAATGCGGTCGTTTTACAACCCGCCCCATTGGCTACTTTAACAATAGACTCTGCTAGCTGTTCTGACTTCTCATACGTTGGCATAAATGCACCAGAGCCGACTTTAACGTCCATCACTAGAGCATCAAGGCCTTCAGCCAGTTTTTTGCCTAAAATTGAAGCCGTGATTAGCGGAATTGAGTCCACTGTCGCGGTAATATCACGGGTCGCATAAAAACGTTTATCAGCAGGCGCCAATGAGTTAGTTTGCCCAATAATTGCCACCCCGACATCTTTGATAATGTCACGGAAACGGACATCATCTGGGAAGATATCGAAATTAGGGATCGCTTCAAGCTTATCTAATGTCCCACCAGTGTGGCCTAGACCACGGCCTGAGATCATCGGTACATAACCACCACAAGCTGCAACCATTGGACCAAGCATCAGTGAAGTCACATCACCCACGCCGCCCGTTGAGTGTTTATCAACTAATGGGCCATTGAGGTTGAGTGATTTCCAGTTCAGAACCGTACCTGAATCACGCATTGCTAATGTCAATGCAACACGCTCAGGCATGGTCATATCATTAAAATAGATAGTCATTGCCAATGCAGCAATTTGACCTTCTGAAACTGAGTTATCACGAACTCCATTGATAAAGAAACGAATTTCTTCTTCACTTAATGGCTTACCATCGCGTTTTTTACGGATAATTTCTTGTGCCAGAAACACAATATGCTCCTTTAAAGTCGAATTTATCGGCTAACAATATTGCGATAATTAATAGCTGCTGCTTGATTTTTTAACGTCAAAACCCAGCGTATTTAATAAATTTGCTAATAAGCTAGAAGCCCCAAAACGGAAGTGGCGGCTATCAGCCCAATTGTCACCTAAAATTCGTCCCGCTAACGCTAAGTATTCAGCGGCTTCTTCTGCGGTACGTACACCACCAGCTGGCTTAAAGCCCACTGTTTTTTCAACGCCCATATCATGGATGACTTGCATCATGATTTCTGCACTTTCTAAAGTTGCATTAACAGGCACTTTACCCGTAGAGGTTTTAATAAAATCAGCACCCGCTTTAATCGAAATTTCAGACGCTTTACGGATTAACGCTGCATCTTTTAATTCACCTGTTTCAATGATCACTTTCAACAACACATTGGCAGCTGCACAAGCGTCTTTACAGGCTTTCACTAAGTCAAAACCAATTTGTTCATTACCGGCAATCAGTGCACGATAAGGGAAAACAACGTCAACTTCATCTGCACCGTAAGCAATCGCCGCTTTAGTTTCAGCTAATGCGATATCAATATCATCGTTACCGTGTGGGAAATTTGTGACCGTTGCAATACGCACATCTGGAGTGCCTTGTTCACGTAATGTTTTACGTGCAATTGGAATGAAACGAGGGTAAATACAGATTGCTGCCGTATTGCCTGCTGGGCTTTTAGCCTGATGACACAGTGCGATGACTTTTGCATCGGTATCGTCATCATTTAAAGTGGTTAAATCCATAAGGGACAGCGCGCGTTGTGCGGCCGCTTTTAAATCAGTCATATAACTCTCCAACGTTGTTAATTCTTCAGAACGACACGTTCTTTGTTGGCGAGCGGGCTTGGTTCCTTAAAGATGCTAGTCGGATGCTTTCCGAACTGAGCAGCTGAGATCCATCTCACCGCATCATGCCCTAGAGTCCTAGACTCTGAGAACTAGCAGTTCCATAGCAGCTTACTAATGCCTATTTGACCATGGAATGATGCCTTTTTATGTGCTACAAATCACATTAATCGACTGAATGTTACATTATTAAAATAAAAAATGTGATGAATATCTAATTATATCATCTCTCACCATCAGTTTTTCGCTCAAATGGCTTTTCAATGTATTCTTCATCATTAATTGACTAAGTTAAGAATAGTTGAAAATTTACGATTGATATAAAAAGTCATAAAAGAATATAGCGAATCAAAATGAAAACGGAAGGACTATTGCCCTTCCGATTGACTTATTTGAGATGGTATAAATCTTACCACCAGATACATAAATTAAATGACTGCCGCTGCGCCTAACGTCAAGAAAAAGCCTGCGATGGTTGCACTCATTAAATTAGACAGGGTACCCGCCATAACCGCTTTCATACCTAAACGAGCAACCTCACTACGACGATTTGGCGCCATGCCCCCTAAACCACCGAGTAAGATAGCAACGGATGAAAGGTTCGCAAACCCACATAATGCGAACGAAATAATCGCCTTAGTATGGTCAGAAAGCACTTGTTTACCCGCTGCCAGCACTTCTGCATCTGCCTTCATATAATCACCAAAGTTCATAAAGGCAACAAATTCATTCACGACAATTTTTTGACCGATAAAAGAACCCGCAACTGTCGCTTCACTCCACGGTACACCAATTAAGAAGGCAATCGGTGCAAATAACCAACCTAATAATAATTCAAGTGATAATTGTGGATAATCAAACCAACCACCAATGCCACCTAAGATGCCATTAATCAACGCAATCAATGCGATAAAAGCTAATAACATTGCACCCACGTTCAGTGCCAGTTGCATCCCTGATGATGCACCAGATGCTGCTGCATCAATGATATTGGCTGGGCGCTCATCTTCAGCAACTAAATCGGTTGCATCAACCCGATCGTTCACATCTTCCGTTTCTGGAACCATCAGTTTAGCGAATAATAAACCACCTGGAGCGGCCATAAAGGAGGCGGCGATCAGGTATTCCATAGGCACACCCATTTGTGCATAGCCCGCCAAAACTGAACCCGCGACAGAAGCTAAACCACCACACATGATGGCAAACAGCTCTGATGTGGTCATTGTTGCAATATAAGGGCGAACAACCAATGGCGCTTCCGTTTGCCCTACGAAGATATTCGCTGTCGCAGATAAGGATTCGGTTCTTGAGGTTCCCAGTACTTTTTGCAGGCCACCACCAAGAATTTTAATCACTAACTGCATGATGCCCAAATAATAAAGCACAGCAATTAATGAAGAGAAGAAAACGATAATTGGCAGAACACGGAAAGCGAAAATAAAGCCACCGCCGCCAAACAGTTCAAACATTTTATCGGAAACAAGGCCACCGAAGATGAAACTCATCCCATCTTGGCCATATCCAATAACTTTAGAAACCGCATCAGACATCCCTTGAAGCACACTACGCCCCGCAGGAACATAAAGAACAAATGCGCCAATGGCTAATTGAATTAAAAATGCACCACCGACTGTGCGGAGTTTAATTGCTCGGCGATTGCTGGAAAATAGAATAGCTATCGCGATAAGTACCGCCATTCCGATAATACTCATAATGAGCTGCATGGAAGGATCCCTGTTCACTTTATTTTAGGTTGATATATAAGGAAACGTGTAAGTCGCCTTGATTCTTAATCTGATGATTATACCTAGTCATCACCAATAACCCGCAATACTCATCACAAATACACACTGCAATAAACAACAAAAATTCACATAATGTGACAAAAATCACAAAATAGACTCGGTTTAGTCTGGAAAGGAACTAAAGTCCTAATTCATCACAATAAAGACTAAATAGATTTAAATAGCTAACTAGTAAAATTACATAAACATTACTTATGAATTTGTATGCGGTTTTATTTGGTGAGATTAAATAACGACAAGCTATTGTTGTAAAGTTGTTGGGCTATTTCTTCAGGGGATTCGTGGCGAAGCTCACATAATGAACGAAAAACCCACTCAATACGTTCAGGCCGATTTGGCTCACCTTGGAAACCCGAAACAGGCATATCGGGGGCGTCCGTTTCGAATAATAATGAAGCCAAAGGAAGTTGGGACATCACATGGCGAGTTTTATTCGCTCTTTCATAAGTAATGGTTCCACCCACACCAATATAATAACCAAGTTTAACAAAGGCTTGTGCTTGAGATAGGCTGCCAGCAAAGCCATGTACGACGCCACGAGCAGGGACCTCAAAACGACGTAACATCGCTGCTAATGGGTCATGGCTTTTTCGTGAATGCAAAATAACGGGTAAATCAAACTGTTTCGCTAACTTTAATTGTGCGGACAACACCTCTTGCTGGCGTTCAAATTGCGGGTTTTGCATATAGAGATCAAGCCCAATCTCGCCTATCGCTACACATTTTTTATTTTTTTCAGTTAGATAATCAGTCAATATATCAATATGTTGTTCTTGAAACTGACTTAAATATAATGGATGAAAACCCATAGCAGCATGGAGCTGCGGGTACTGCTGTGCCAGTTGCCAAACACGCTCAAAATTATCCACACTCACCGTAGGAATGACAATATCGCTCACGCCACTTTGCTGAGCAAGCTTCAAGCTTTCAGTAAAAGAGTCACTAAAGGGTGGAAAATCAAAATGGCAATGGGTATCGATAAATTGAAGCTCAGCCATCACGGCTCTCATTTGCTGATATTGCAGCCAGAGGCACTGAAGAGACAGGCTCAGTCACCAATTCAGGAATGAGCTCACTCGGTACTTGAGGCTCAAGCTGAATATCTAATGGATTCGACTCAATTTTCTGTGCCAAGGTATGTCTAAAGCGATTTGTACTGTGGTCAAATGCGTCACCCAGTGCTGCAATAAAATAGCGGCCACACCGGCGACCCGTATGGTAATCTTGATTAAGTGAAGACACCTTACTACCCAGCGCACTGCTTTTCAGTGGAACAGGTGGATAAATCTCAAAGACCTGTACATCTTTTGGTGGGTTTTCAATAAATTCTTGCGTTTTACGGTAACTTTTCAGATGAACTTTCAGCATAGCGGCCATACGTTGTAGGCCATTATTTTCCCCTTCCAACCACCGAGTCATTCTTTTCACCCATTCAGGGGTAAAATACATTTGGGAGGGAACGGTACGGATCACAACAATGGTCTCTGCGCCACGACGATATGCCTCTTCAACTGGGATCGCAGCACTAATACCGCCATCCTGATATAAAGTGCCATCAAGTTCGACGCCTTCCCGATAAAAACCCGGGATCGCGCTGGACGCACGAATGATATCCAACCAAGTGTCGGCATCAGGCTGTAAGAAGGCCGCAGAAAAATCATCACTGCGACTTGCCCCCATATAGAATTCACGGCCTGAATCTAATAAATCGAGCCCTGCTTGTATACGTAATGGAAATTCTTTTGCTGTGGTATCGACTAGCCAATCTAAATCAATCAGATGGCCACCTCGAATAAAACGCAAGGGATTAAAAAATGCTGAATTGGTTGTATAGCGTGTGATCACGCGACGTGCGTAGCCCGCTTGCCCACAAATATACGCAGAAAGGTTTTGAGCTCCTGCAGAAGTACCAATCATCAGATCAAAAGGGTTGAAATCAGAGATAAGAAACTCATCCAGTACACCTGCAGTAAAAATCCCTCGTTGGCCGCCACCTTCACAAATCAGAGCCGTTTTTCCCGAGTTGATATTATCAAAGAATGCAAGCGGCTCAATCGTGCCGAGTGTAACTGAAACGTGTTTTCCCATAATGCCTCTGGATGACAGAAGTTCTTTTTAATTCACTTTAAATAGCTCAAAAACAGAATGAGCTTCCCCTAGAAAGCCCATTCTATCAACATTGTACAATAAATACTCAGCAATATGAGCTATTGAGACATTTATTTACCACTTAGTTAGCAATCACTAAACCATTTTGTACCGATTTGACCCCATTAACTTGCGATGCAACTTGGGTAATTTTATCCATTTGCTCAGCTGATTTAACAAAGCCTGATAAGTAAACAACACCATTAACGGTTTTAACTGATACGCTGTTACTCGATATACCTTTCGTACCCAGTAATTTCCCTTTTACATCAGCAGTAATCGCTGAGTCATCAATGTACTCGCCGGTATTTTTAGCGCCACTCGAAATAGCATTTCCAGTATCTTTACCTGCCATTTCAACTGTCTTAGATGCACTGTCCCACGTATCTGAAGCTTGTTTTTTCAAAGCACTATCAGATGATGAGCTACAAGCCGCGAGTGCCCAGCTCAACCCAATAACTCCTAACCAACTCAATAGTTTTGCTTTTTTCATAAAAACCTTCCTTTCACTGCAATGGACAACGAATAATATAGCCTAAGTAAAAAAACATAAAAAATAAAGAGAAAGGTAATAAACACAGAATATTCTTGATGAGAAGCACCAAAAAATAGGGAAAGTAACTTTAAATGAAGTTCGAAATAAGATGACCCACTGCTAACCACGTTAGTCGTGGGTCATAAACACAATTAGTGTTCGCGTGTTTTGCGGAATTTAACGTCAGGGTAGCGTTCACTGGTGAGGTTAAGATTCACCATTGTAGGTGCGATATAAGATAAGTTATCGCCACCATCAAGGGCTAAATTTTGCTCATTTTTGCGCTTAAACTCTTCAAGTTTCTTCGCATCATCGCACTCAACCCAACGCGCAGTAGAAACGTTAACAGCTTCATAAATAGCTTCAACGTTATATTCGCTTTTCAAACGCGAAACCACCACGTCAAACTGCAGCACCCCTACCGCACCAACAATTAAGTCATTGTTAGTTAACGGACGGAAAACCTGTACCGCCCCCTCTTCAGATAACTGAACGAGGCCTTTTAGCAGTTGTTTTTGTTTTAGCGGGTCACGTAAACGAATACGACGGAATAATTCAGGGGCAAAGTTTGGAATACCCGTAAATTTGAGTTCTTCACCTTGTGTGAAGGTATCACCGATTTGGATCGTGCCATGGTTGTGCAACCCAATAATATCCCCTGCGTAGGCGTTTTCGACCTGAGAGCGGTCCCCCGCCATAAAAGTTAACGCATCGGAAATTACTACGTCTTTTTTGATACGGACTTGGCGTAGTTTCATGCCTTTCTCATAAGTACCTGAAACAATACGCATAAATGCAACACGGTCACGGTGTTTCGGGTCCATATTGGCTTGAATTTTAAACACGAAGCCAGTGAATTTTTCTTCTGTCGCATTAACTTGGCGTAAATCTGTTTGGCGTGGTTGCGGCTGCGGAGCCCACTCCACTAAACCATCTAACATATGGTCAACACCAAAGTTACCTAACGCTGTTCCGAAAAAGACTGGGGTTAATTCCCCCTGCAAGAAGGCATCATGGTCAAACTCATGGGATGCCCCTTGAACCAATTCCAGCTCATCGCGTAACTGCGCGGCTAGTTCATCACCTACGGCTGCATCGAGATCCGGGTTATTTAGCCCTTTAATAATACGGATTTCTTGAATTGTATGCCCTTGACCTGTTTGGTATAGGATTGTTTCATCGCGTAATAAATGATAAACACCCTTGAATAATTTACCACAACCGATAGGCCATGTGATTGGACAACAAGCAATTTTCAGCTCATTTTCCACTTCATCCATTAATTCCATTGGGTCACGAATATCACGATCCAATTTATTCATGAAAGTTAAGATTGGAGTGTCACGTAAACGGGTAACTTCCATCAGCTTACGTGTCCGGTCTTCAACCCCTTTACCTGAGTCAATCACCATTAAGCAGCAGTCAACCGCTGTTAATGTACGGTAAGTATCTTCAGAGAAGTCTTCGTGACCTGGGGTATCCAGTAAGTTAACAAGACAATCATTATAAGGAAACTGCATGACAGAGGTGGTAATCGAAATACCACGCTGCTTTTCCATTTCCATCCAGTCGGATTTAGCGTGTTGGTTAGAGCCACGGCCTTTTACCGTACCTGCACGTTGAATAGCGTGTCCAAACAATAACACTTTTTCGGTTATTGTGGTTTTACCCGCATCGGGGTGGGAGATGATAGCAAAGGTCCTTCGCTTATTGATTTCATTAAGAAAATCTTGGTTTGCCATGTATAAATTCTTTTAGTTTGTACACGGATTTGTACACACTTTTGGAAGTACTCTCTTTTCAGTTCTTCGCTTGTCAAATCCGTCGTGTTAATCGTAATTGGCCGCTATTTTCGCTGATCTTGACTTTATAAACAATCAATGGTTACCTAATCGGTTACCATTTACTCTCAGCGTGCGCCAATGCTCAGTTGTAGCTGTTTGCAATCGTTGCTTCTTCAGCTCATGAACAACTGTGGCTAAACCACAAATTCCTTCGCTACCAGAAATCGATGATAGCTTGTCGTACTACACCGATGATGGTGCAGTTGCCGTTGATCGGTATTGCAGGGTATTGCGGGTTCAAAGGTTTTAGGTACTTCTGTTCACCATCAATAACTAACTGCTTAAAGGTTGCTTCTTTCGAATCATCCAAACGCGCAACAACCAATGAACCTGAAGAGTAAGGTAACTCAGGATCAACAACGATCACTGCCCCCTCAGGTATGGATTTTTTTCCGCTTGGATTTTCCATACTGTCGCCTTTTACGCGAAGTGCGAAACAACCCTCATGTGCTTTCCCAGTGACTTCACGCCACTCCTCAGCATCTTCATGGGCAAATCCCTCCGCTATTTCAGTCCAATCACCGGCCTGAACCCAGTTAATGAGAGGAATTCTTCCCTTAATATCAGGCCCGACTTCTACATTACCGACCCCCAAGCCAATCTCGCCATCACCTGTGGCGAGCCAATGAGCATTCACGCGAAGCGCCTCCGCGATCTGCATGGTGTAACGAGACCTAGCCGATTTACCAGAGCAAATCTGGCTGATCGACTGCTGTTTGATACCAATGCGACGAGCCAACTCTGACTGAGTCACCCCAGTAAGCTGCAAGGCATGGTTTAGTCGTTCGGATAAAGTTTTCATAAGCCCGTATTCTACAAATAAAACTGTAGCCTTTCAACAATTTTAACTGTTGACTTATCTACAGTTTAAACTGTAACATTCAATCTTGTAACAGTTATTATTGTAACAGGAGACGGTATGGAAGTGTTCAACACAACACAAAAACATCTCCGCCGTGCCATTGACTTGGTCGGCGGGCAATCAGCATTAGCACGAGCCATCAACTCAAAACAGCAAAACGTCTGGTTTTGGTTGAATAAATCAGGGCGTGTTCCCGCTGAATTCGTTTTACCCATCGAACAAGCTACGCAAGGACAGGTAACCCGATCCCAGTTAAGACCGGACATCTATCCGGAATGCCCAAGCGAGCTGAAAGCCAGTAACCAGTAGGATTAAGGGCAAATAATGGTCAGCATTTTACGTAAACACAAAAGCGAGTTCCTCCATGCGTGATTATGGCAAGGTCTATACCCGCTTTTGGCTAAAGCAAAACGTTTTGTCCTGGAGTGACTCAGCGAAGTTGCTAGGACTGTATTTGCTTACATGCCCACATTGTAATTTGCTTGGCTGCTTTCGATTGCCGATTGGTTACGTTGCTTCTGACTTGAACTGGGATGAGCAACAGGTTGCCAAGGCTCTAAATGAGTTGAAACAAGATCAGTTCCTCATTCGTTGCGAGGAATCCGGTTGGACTTTGATTCGGAGCTTTCTGAAGCACAACCCAATCGAAAACCCAAACCAAGGTAAAGCAGCCTTTCGGTTGCTTAAAGATGTACCTGCCGACTTCATTGGTATGGCATCGCTTTTGAAATCTCTTGCCGCTTTTCAAGCTCGGCTACCAGAAGAATTTTCATCATTGTTTATGCCTGATGGCAACCCGGTAAGGGACTCTCAACGGTCGGATGACTCTGAGAGAAGCAATAAACCAACAGTTAAAACTGTTGACCAGATACAGTTTGAAGACTTCTGGGATGTACAAATACGCAAAGAAAAAAAAGCGAAAGCCAAAGAAGAATGGCTACGCATGGGCCTCAATGAAGACCATGAACTCGCCTTGGAAGTGCTAACACGCTGGAAAGAGCAACGAGACAACCGATTGCAATATCAAGATCGGACTAAGACCCCTATGCCACATAACTGGCTTTTAAACCGGCAATGGGAAGACGAGTACGTTCGCATTGATGAAGTACAGCAATCATCGACGAGCCTAAAGGGCAGCAATCACCAATTGAACATTGAAGAAAGCAATCGCCGCATTGCTGAAAGCTGGGCCGGACCAGGTATTCGGGAGGTTCGTTCAAGTGCAGGAGGTTGATAAACGCGAGTTTGCTGAAGTTTGGGGAGCTGCTTGGGCCATGTATGGCAAAAGCGTATCACCACAATTGCTATCCATCGCATTTGAAGCCCTTCGTGCTTATAGCATTGAAGAAGTGCGAATCGGTCTGACTCGGCATATTCAATCACCGGATACTGGGCAATTTTTTCCAAAGCCCGCTGACGTCATCAAGCATATCGATGGCAACTCAGGTTCAAGAGCCATGATTGCTTGGAACAAAGTTGACAAGGCTGTTCGTCAGGTTGGCGCTTGGACATCCGTGATGTTTGACGATGCGCTTATCCACCGCGTGATTTCAGACATGGGTGGATGGGTTGAACTCTGCAAGGTTGATGACAGGGAATACCCCTTTAAGCAAAAAGAGTTTTTAACACGCTACCAGGCTTACTTGCTACGGGACGAAGTGGGTGAATACCCAAGGCTATTACAGGGTATTGCAGACCATCAGAACCAGCAAAAAGGATTTGATATGCAAGCGCCGGTTGCCGTAGGCGACTGGTCAAAAGCGGCACAAGTTTATACGAGAGGCATCGCCGACTTTAGCGCAGTGCCATTAAAAAGAATAAGCCCGAAAGCCATTCAGGCGCTTCTCGGAAATCAATTAGAGGACAAAAATGAAAACGATTAAAGAAAAAACCATTGCCCTAGTGATAGCCATGTCCGCAAGCACTTCAGTCTATGCGTTTCCGGGCTATCAGTGGGAAAAAGCAGCACAAAGCGTTGGTATTGATCCAGTCATGCTCTACGCCGTTGCCTTGGCTGAGTCGGCCTCACATCGTGGTCTCAACATGACCAGTCCATGGCCATACGCAATTCGCAATGGCTCAAACGCAACCTACGCCAAATCTAAGACAGAAGCAGAGCAACTGTTAAACCAGGCACTGCAAGAGACTGAAAAATATCAGCTCGATATTGGCCTTATGCAAATCAATTTGCATTGGCATGGGCATCGGGTGAGCTCAGCAGCGGAACTGCTAGACCCCATCACCAACCTTACGGTCGGCTCAAGTATTTTGGCCGAAGCAATTAAGTCTTCACCAAATGATTTAGAGCTTGGCATAGGCCGCTATCACAGTTGGAACGAAGAGCGTGCACGCTGGTATGGGCAAAGAGTGCTTTCTATTTATCGCAATATTTTACATGAACTGGAGGTCCGTCAATGACAACCAATCAACAAGACTTCTATCAATTAAATTTGGCGTACCTACACGCAGCACGAGAATTAGCGCGAATTGATCCGCAAGAGGCCGTCTTGCGCTTTGGACTTACACGCGACGTGGTTGATGCTCTGATTAATGCTGGTGTTGACGACCTGCAACGAGTGGCGACCTCATCATTCATGCTGTTTCAACCAAGGGGTAACCAAAGCCAACTGATTGAGATGGTGAAGAGCAAAGGCACAGGTATCCCAAGAATCGCTTATTTATTATCAACCCTAAACAATAAGGGGGATGCATGATTGATAACCTGTCCAAAAGTGAGCTATTTACCCGAGCCTCGCTGCTTATTAAATACGGATTTCGAACAACCATTATCGCGCTCGATACAGGTTTGCCAATCCACATTATCAGAAGGCTCCACAAAGAAGTAACTGGCAAGTCACCTTGCCCTGGTCAATTGCCAGAATCTGATGCCATTGTTAAAAGCAGAAGAGCCTTAGTTGAAGGCTCCCTGCTGATGGCGCTTTATGTCAATATTGGGGGTGATAATGTCTACAAGCAATTAAATATTGATGCTTTGATGAAGGCTTACGATGCGTATTTGGTTGCAAGGGAAGAAGCAGATCTTCCAGCTGAAATCCCCTGGAAAAAACTGACCATCAATGAAGGTTGGGTTCTAGCTCGTGATTTAAGATCACAGCTTGCATCCTTACACCGGTGTCGGTGTGGCAGTCTGTATTTGACGGTATCACAACAGCGCATTCAGCTTAAATGCCCTGTGTGTGAGATTATGGCCGAGCAAACCACTAGAGCACTTTTTGAGAACTAACATGCTGATGCATGATTTGATTGTGCACCTCCCGTGCACTTTGAGAGTACTAAGAAGATGACAAACTTACTTAAATCTTTAACAGCACGCTGCTGGTTTATATCACTGGGGCTTTTTCTGGCGACTTTGGCTGCGGCTCATTTCTTTCCATCAGAAATATTAACGGCATCTGCCAAGTTAGCGGCTTTGCCATTTCTGTTCTGCACCGTCGTATTTTTCAGCTACTTGGGATTCAAAGCGACCTGTAATCCCATCGGACTTATAGCCATAATCACTATGCTTGTAGCAATCGCATATTGGCAAGCGAGTTGGGCAATTTTATGTGTCGGTTTGGCTTTCTTAGGCTTAAGCGGACTAATCCATTTATTTCAAAGACAACTGAAAGATACCGGTCGAGAACTAAGCCTGAGCGAAAAAAAATATTGGTACTGGGTAAACGAATTTGCAGACGGTCGCTCATCCATCCTCCCAAAAAGGCCAAAAAAATAGCCAGCCCATCACATGCTGGCTACCTTCTGTTTTTAGTTCCTTCCTGAAGCCTGGTTATAGGCCCTAATATCGATCAAGTTGTTCTGAGCATAATCACCCGCAAGGGATGCATTTGAGATCACCGCTATCTGCTTATCCACAAATGCTTTATCTTCTTCGGACACACTGTCGGGGATGTAAGCGCCACTCTCATCCTTTTGACGATACTCATTTAGCATTTGTTCCCTTAGGCCAAGCATTTCTGGCGACCAACTCGATGAGTCTTCAGAGTTGAATACGCGTCCCGCCAAACCTTCATTGAAAGCTTGAGCGAACACTTGACTTTGAATCGGGGTCAATCCCATTCTCTGCCCTTCGCTGTATGCTTCCTGTTTGAAATCATCGGCATACTGTTCTAAGAACTCACCATATCGATTGTTAACTGCCGCACCAAATGCCCCCGCCAACATGGCTTCAGACTTAGTGCCCCAGTTTACTTCGGAGGCATACTGCGAACTCGATCCACTGTATGCATCATTAAACGCCGTCAATGGATTTTCCAAAGAGGTTCCGGCATCAACGGCGGCTTTTAACCCATCCCAGGTTGATTTGCTGGCCACCGTTGCATTGTGCAAGAATCCTCGTGAGCCCGGGTCTTCAAGCGCTTGCTCCTTGTAACTCTCATAATCTTCGCCAAAATGATTCAAGGTATGCAGTGCTGCATCAGTATGCTTGCCACTGAAATCACCAATAGCACTGGCGCTGTTGAAGAACATTTCAGCACCAGAGACTCCGCTATCATCAGCCATAATGCGAGATCGCCACTGAGAGCCAGCTTCACTGTTTAGTCCAGATTGATAGGTACTTGTGTCAGAAGCTACGGCCTGCTGGGCTTGTTGCTGATGCGCATTCAGCTGTCCATCTACACCAGACAAATTGGTTTGGTAAGCCGATTGAGCTGCGTTGAACTGAGTTTGAACAGTTGCAACATCCTCGTAGCCGCCCAATACCCCCGATTCCACTTGGCTTTGAGTGCCACCAAAAGTAGGTGCAGCTGATGACAAGCCTTCATTTGAGCGCGGTTGAATTGATCGTAAATCGGCTCCAGTAGCCATGGCCATAACAGTCATTGCTGCTTGATAATCATTGTCTCGTTCAGCGGGCGTTGAGGAGTTGCTATAGGTTAAAGACTCCATCGCTGCGGCCACATACGCCTGATTATCATCAGGTAGCAAGCGCTGATACATTGGAAGGTTTTCACGTAATCGGTTACCGGCTTCAACATGCTGGTTCATATAGCGACCCAAATAATCCATGACTTCAGGATTATCCGCTGCTAATCGAGTTAACGTCGCACCATCCGTGTTCCTTTGTCCTGATAGACTGTAGCTGGCCTGATCAAGCTCACTAAAGCGGTTTGATGCCGTGATAACGTCTTGTGCTGAACTCTGAAGTGACTGATAGTCTTGGTTAGACAACGACATTTCAACGCCAGAACGTCTTGAATCTGAAAGGTCCTTAACCATTGCATCGCGATACTCAGCACGTCGTGAATCACTCGATGCCAAGCTTTGCATCTCCCCAGTGAGCGTATTTGCGGTCGTGGATCGAGAACTGCCTTCTGACGACTCAACTTGGCCACTAAAGTTTCCACCTAAATCCAAGCCTGCTCGTAACCGTGATATTTTTGGCACTCTTGAGGATTCAGGTTTATCGACTCCAGGCAAGTTACCTTGTGGGGAGTCATTCCCCCCTGTACCAAGTAATCTTCCCAAGAACCCTTTATCTGCTACTTCTTTATCATCGGTATTTGTAATGGTTCCATCTCCACCGACCCTTAGGCCTCCCGATAACACGCCAGATACCAAGCCACGTACAGCGTCTTTTTTATCGTCTCCGAAACCATACCGTGTTTGCAGGTCATCAGTGACCTGATTAACAACGGCGCTAGATGAGGAATTAGAAGAGCCGATCTGACGTCCAACCGAAGAAAGGTTGTCGTAACTTAGCTTTTCACCAAAGGTTCGACTCATGGTATTGCCAACCTGACGGCTAAAGGCTTGAGTTGCCTGAGTCATGGATTCTTTTGCAGAGCCGACCATTGAACCCACTGCGTTTCCGACAGAGAAACTGCTTAGCAGGTTTGACGCGCCGGTCATAGCAGAACCAGTGAGGGCTGAATTTTGGAACATTGACTGTGATTGCATCACCGGGGCATTTTTCGCGACATCTGGACTTGCCATCTTTTCATCAATGGCATCACCGTTTTGAAGACGTCCAGCTAAGTGGGTAGCGGTTATTGCTGAGCCATACACGAGCATGAGCGAAATTGCAGGAACACTCGACGCTAACATTCCGCCAGTAGCTATCCAGGTTTGCAGCACTGAATCCATCTGCATCATCCCAGCAAAAGATGGCACTTCTGTACCTGCAAAGGCATCAAGAGCCGACATTTTCCCTGCAACGGTTAAATGAATATACAGGTTAATGATGGCCATGACAGGCATCCAAAGTTGAATCCAAAGCAAGATTAACAAGTACTTCCCGGCCATTCGCATCCCGATTTGGCCAAGGGCAATCACAAAGGCCATCAATGGGGTGATGGCGTAAATGAAACCCTCAAAAAACGTCATCATCGGACGAACGATACTTTGGAACAGGGTCTGCTCCGCCGCCCATTGCGTATTGCGCTGCTCAATCGCTTGGTTAACCATCACGGCAGCGGTGAAAGCTTGATCATCCATATACTTGCCCGTCACGCTTTGCTCATAAATAGGCAAAAGCACTGACGCGGTCATGTACTCTTGGGTGTTAACCGAAGCCAAACCAAGGTTATTCAGTGCATTTCGGATCACGTCATCAGTATCCGTTGCTGACGAAGTTCCCAATGAGGCTGACAGAACCTGTTTAAGCCTTGGAATGAAGGTTGATTCTGTCATGAGTTTCAGCTGGCTATAGGCATCGGAGCAGTCCAAATCGCTACTGCTACCACTGAGCATGATGCGCGTGCCATAAATGCGCGAATCAAACCTAATCGCAGTCATCGGGTTAGGATCACTCAGCACCTGATCGAGGTTCTTTTGGCCAATGTCGATACCAATCAAGGTGCACTCTTTGATGTAGTTAAACCATGATTGTTCAATGTCAGAACCGGCGACACGATTTGCATCACCCAACCCCGAGCGATCCATCACCTGTTTTCTCACTTTAATCAGTGACTGTAAACTGGATGCAAAGCCGTATTCCGTCATGGCGGGAGTTGAGAACGCCGTTTCAAACAATCGCGTGATTTGAAAGCCAACAGTCGAAATCGTACTACCTGCGGCAGCAACACCGATGGGCACATTATCAACCACTCGAACTTGTCCCGTGTACGCATCCTCAATGCTCACTCGGGTACTGGGTCCAAACATGGTTGCAAAGACTAGCCATGAGACTAAAACGTGTTGAAAGTTAATCCCACGACCGCCTTGCATTAAGGCCTGAACAGAGATCATCAATACCCCAATGAGCAAGCCAATCCGAACCATTGAAGTAAAGTCGCCTGTACCAGTGATCATCGCGACAGCGTTCAAGACCTGCTCTAAAAATGCCGAATCCCCAATGGAATAGATCTCCCACATGACCTATTCCCCCAGTGCCGTAGATTTAACGGTGTAATAACGCTGCTTGCGAATGGTCTGAATCACCTGATTAAAATGCGCCAGCAACTCTTGCTCTGAGCCGTATCTTCGCTGTAACGCGGCGTACTCCTCATTGATTTGGCGACGTGCACGTTCAAGGTCTTCAGTTAACAACTTCGCATAGGCATGATCTTCTACACCAGAGGTGCTTCTAGCTGCATTGAGCATGTCTTCAACCAATGCCCGGGCCATCTCAACAGCAATAAATGGTGCAGCTCTTGAAGCAAACGACCTAGCAGCCCCTTCATTTAATGCAGAAAGTGTTCGAATCATGCCGCCAATGCTGGCGGGAGCCGAGGTCATAAAAGCCTTTTCGGTGGTGCTAGCAGCCCCTGTATTTCGAGCAAATTTAAAAATAATGCCGTTACTAGAACCTGTACCAAGAAGTAAATTTTCTACCTGAGTTGATAACCCGGTAAGAGTCACGTTAGTGATTGTTGGGTTCAGACAACCGTCTTGCGCCACTGTGTCACATCGGTACATAGCAACGTTGCCGCCATGAATTAGATGCTCAATAGTCACTTTATTGCCATTCAGCCTGGTCAGTTTTGGGGCTTTACCTTGGCCATCAGCGGCATTAGCTAGATCACCAACAATGATCGAACCAGTCACCGACATAACTGCTTCAAGAAAACGGTCATCCCCCGATGCAAACCAGCTTGATGCCGAATGACGTTTCAGTGCTCGCCAAACCAAATTACCTTTAATCGTTTTGTTCACATCAGTTGCCGCGACACTCGAAGCGTTCTCATATGGGTTCTTACCATTGGACTCACTCCAACTGGTAAAAACGTCTCCAGCCCCTTTAAGTGAGCTCAACATGCTGGCTTCTGTTTGCCCCTTTTTACCAAAAGCAGCCAGGGTATCGTTCACGACTCCCTGAGCCATTTGACAGGAATTGCCGAAATACTCGTTCAACTGCTGGATTTTCTTTTGCAGTGTCTCCATGTGCTGAGAGCATTTCTCACACATAGCACTGAGCGCCAATTGGAATGCGTACCCTTTGGCATTTGCCGCTACAGAGCGAAGCAATTGAACGAACTGATCAGCATTAACAAATGACAAACTTCCTGCGAACATATCAATGCCGCCACAACCAGCTTGGAATGACGGAGGCACCATAGAGACGAGGTTTTCGTTCATGATTCTGTTACGGACAACAACACTTCCGCCAGATATAACGCCACGCCGCTGACTCTCGAATACACCAGGCGCAGTGCTGTTGGTCATTGAACCAAATAACTGGTTCATCTCCTGTTGCAAGCTTGCTTGGCTCATAGACGAAAAACCAATCGCACAGGCGATTAGCGATACTTGGAATACTTTTTTCATCGTTATAACCCTCCTTGTGCACGCAGATAGCGAACAAGGAACTCAGGGTCCTGTAATATCTTTTCGTTAAGCTCTTGCGCTGACATCGCAAGTGACACACCGGGTTGAACAGGTCTGGTGGCATAGTAAGTTTGATCGTCAATCCAACCGGCTTGATGGGCTGCGAGAATGATTCGATTATTGAGCTCATCGAGGCTCATTGCACCCTGGCCAATCGGAGTTATGACGTTAGGCGGGTCAACTAAGAACACGGCAGGGACAGTCGTAACGGACAATGATTGAGCTTGTCCTGAATCGACTTTGTAATTAGGAAACTCTCCACCCGGTAAAGGCATGCCATCGACAGCAATAGCAAACACCTCGAAACCGTAGTTCAAAGCCATGGATTCGATGATAGGCGCTTGAGCATGGCAATAAGGACAATCCGAACGATAGAAGAAGAACAAGCCAGCCCGTTTTGCTACTTCACCTAAAGCTACATCACGTTGAGCGCCAGCTTCTCGATCCATCCGATTGGCAGCATAAGTCGCCAAGGGTCTGCGACTGATTTCATCCAAAACAGGATCGCCCATGACCACCTGCTGACTAACATCAGCAAACTGTGAGCCCTTATCCATCATGACGCGCTGGAGATACAGATAGGCTCTGACGTTCTCATTCGTCGGCTCATCAATTGCCTTGTCCATGAACGACTGCATATGCTCTCGGAACCATGCGGCACTGAAGGGCTTTAGCTCGTCCTGACTGGACTCAACGGAACCAAATTCCTGCTTTAAAAGCTCTTTAGGTTCCGCTGGCTCAGGAATGACCTGATACCAAAACCAGCCTTCCTGACCACGCTGATAGAATGGCCCATCACTAGCATGGGCGGGTAAGATGAATAGAAAGAAGATAATGATTGGGATGGTCATCCATAGGATGAACCAAGGGAACAAGGGGGTTCTCATTGTCAGCTCCAGAAAATTTCATAGAGCTAACATGCTAAAGATCCCCGTCAGGGCGATTAGCCAGATAGATGAAGGAATTGTGAGTGTTTCTGACTAGCTGTTGTGATCTGGTAAAGACAGCTAACGCTACAGTTGGAGTTGATGTTTCCTTGAAAAAAACTTAATGTGATTTTTAAATGCACGGTTTTTCTGTAGTCCGCAGAAATCATATAAGGAAATTTCAGTGTTTCTTAAAGAACTTAAATTAACTAATTTCAGAAGGTTTGAAAGCTTAAAAGTAAATTTTCAAAAAGGCTTAAATGTACTTGTTGGTGAAAATGACTCTGGCAAAACCGCTATAGTTGACGCGATTCGTTATATATTAAATACAAAAAGTTTTGAAAGTATTCGATTTGAGCCAAGAGATTTTTATAAACCATCTAAGATTACAGGTGGTAATCCGCAACAAGAAAGAGCCGATACATTTACCATTACTGCAATTTTTTCTGATTTCGAAGAACAAGAAGCAGCAAAATTTATTGAGTGGGGCTATTTCAACGAAGAAAAAGAATTTGAGTTAAGGTTATTTCTAAAAGCAAAATTACTAGATAACGATAGAATTACTTGGGATACAAAAGCTGGTCCTCAAGGTGCGGAATCACATATGGATAGTGATGCAAAAGCCTTACTGCAAGTCACATATTTAAAGCCTTTGCGAGACGCAGAAGCTGAAATGACACCTGGTTATCGTTCGCGTCTTGCACAGATATTACAGAGTCACAATAGTTTTAAAAAAGAAAAAGGAGTTGATGGACAATACAAAAAACATGAATTAGAAAAAATTATTGAGGATGCAAATAAAGAAATTTCAAAATTCCTCGATGACGTTAAAACTAAATCATCAGATGAAACTTCACCAACTATTCTCAAGAGTATTAACTCCTATGTTGAGGATTTTCGCCAAGTAGATGATCAGCGAGAAGCATCCGTAAAAATTGCAGATCCTGAGTTACACAAAATACTAAAAACTCTTGGATTAGAACTGGAAGAAAATAGTTCTGGACTGGGCACACTCAATAAACTTTTTATGGCGGCTGAGTTACTCCACCTTGAAACAGACCCTTTTGATACTTTACAGCTTTGTTTAATCGAAGAATTAGAAGCTCATTTACATCCACAAGCTCAGCTGCGAGTAATTAACGCTCTAAAAAATATTAGCAATAAGAATGGCAATCAATTCATTTTAACCACACATAGCACAACAATTGGCGCATCTATTAGTTTAGAAAATCTAATTTTATGTCGAGGAAAAAATGTATATCCAATGTGGAAAGGGCAAACTAATTTAGCTATTGGTGATTATAAATTTCTGCAACGGTTCTTAGACTCAACTAAAGCAAATATGTTTTTTGCTCGAGGGGTCATAATGGTTGAGGGCGATGCCGAAAATATCTTAATACCCACTATTGCTGATTTAATAGGCAAACCGTTACATAAATATGGGGTTTCTATTGTCAATGTCGGTAGTACCGCATTTTTGCGATATTCAAAAATATTTCAAAGAAAAACTTTACCTGAATTGGATTTACCCGTTTCGGTGATCACCGATTTAGATATTCCCGCAATTGAACATTTCGATAGTGAACATAAAGATAAACCTGATTATTATCAAGTTAAAGATAATATCTTAACAGATACTAATGAAAATTCTCATTGTTTAGAAAGCATTCATAACAATATTTATACAAATTTAGATGACTTAAAAGCAGCGGTAAAAACCGCAATCAGTCAAACCACTATGCCTAAAGGGTTAAATGCTCAAATCGAACATTGGAAAATAAAACTCGATGAAAATAATATTCTAAACATTAGAACCGCAAAATCTCATATTCTAAAGCGAAAATATGACAGCCAAAATGTTAAAGTATTCACTAATAAAAACTGGACGCTAGAGTATGATTTAGCCTGTAGTGAAGAATTGCGAGATAGTTTTGCTTTAGCGGTTCAAATAGCTAAAAAAATCAAATCATCAGAAAGCTATTTTAATGAGTTATTTGATGAAGATGACAAGTTTCAAATACCCAAAGAGATAGATGGAGAAGTTACTCAAGGTAATAGTCTTGAAGAAATTGCTTACCACATATTCAAACCGTTTGTTGATTCAGCAAGCCCATCAAAAGCCGTTACCGCGCAAATATTTTCTGAAATATTACTGTTAAAAAAAGATACTTTATTTGAGGCGTTAAAACGCGATAGTTACTTAAAATACATTATTGACGCCATTGACTATGCGTGTGGAGTATTGAACGAGGAAGAACAAGCAAATGATTAAATTTTCTTTTACTAATGAAGAAATACAATCGGCTTGTAAAGAGCTTGGCTTACCTGAAAACACTTTTGATGATAAAACCAGTGAGCGGCGAAAAATAATAGATTGTTGGGATAATGCTAATATTATCGCTTGCCCAGGAAGTGGTAAAACCACAGTTTTATTAGTGAAACTATTATTGCTATCACAGCGTATGCCATTTGACGATGGTAGTGGTATTTGTGTATTAACCCATACCAATGTGGCTATTGATGAGATAAAGAATAGGCTGGGTAACAAAGCAGATATTCTTTTTAAATACCCCAACTTTTTTGGCACGATACAGAGTTTTGTTGGTCAATTTTTATTAAAAAAATCATTATGGGATTATTACCGTAGCCCTATAACCTCAGTAGATACAGTGGTGTTTAATCGTAAACTGATTAAAGAGTTTAAAAAACTGAATAATTATAAATCGAGATTACACAGTTTATTATTTCATTCTGCTTATAATCCAAAAATAACAAAAAAAGACATCGCAGCATACTGTTTTGCAGACGATTCGCTTTCAGATAAAGATAAAAGCTTCAGAGCAGGTCAATTATTTGAAGCTCTAAAAAAACAGAAAACTCTGAAAAAATCAGGCGAGTTAGAATATAGTAAATGCAAAAGTCTAGTTGCTGAAAATTTACCAGCAGAATTTAATAAACAGCTTTTGCTTAAAGAGTTGATTGATAGTAAACACAAATTGGCAATGGGCGAACTCACTAACAAAAAATGTGAATCGCTTGTAACTGATTTAAATCTAGATTTGATAAAAAACAATATATATAACAGAGCAAAAAATAGAGTTGTTGCAGGTAATAACACTGAATCATTCAAGGAATTCAAACTACTTAAAGAAGATATATACAAGCAAGGTATTGTCAGTTTTGAAGATGCATTTTCATTATCAAGTATAACTTTAAATGACTGTCCAGAAATAAGCCCCATTTTATCAAATAGATTTGGTTTCTTATTTGCTGACGAGATGCAAGACACTCAACTACATCAAATGGACATTATTAGTTCAGTATTTAACGAAGCTGTTATAAAGCAATATTTTGGTGATCCAGACCAAGCCATTTTTAATGGGTTTTCAGATGAAAAGTCAGCATGGAGGGACAATATAGTGGGATTTGAAAGATTAGCTATTTCTGACAGTAAAAGGTTTGGTAATGAGATAGCTGCATGTATTAATCCTTTCAAACAAGTGTTACCAAGCATTTCAGGTAATACACAAAAACAGTCACTTCAACCAACAATTTTATTGTTTGATCAACCCGAACAGGCGCTTGGTTTATTTGTTAAACAAATACACAACCACAAGCTTTTAGATAATGATTGGAGAAGCACTTCTGCGCGCTTTAATTTAGTCGGTTCTGTTGGTAAAGCGCCTGCAGAAAAAGATACCAAATTAACCATTAATTCCTACGTTGAAAATTATTCTAAAGAAACAACTAAGCGAAAAACCAATTTCGATAATCTCGTTTCGTATTTTCAGAAAAGACCTGAAGCAGAAATAAAACAATTAGGCACAAAAGTGTATTATGAGATTTTTGTTAACGCACTCGTGGCAACGCTGAATTTAATACCGAATAATCAATATTCAAAAAGTAAATTGTTGGCAGAGTTAAAAGAGAACCGCCATGAGTTTTTAACTGCCTATAACCTTTTTATTTTTAAGTGTATTCAGCAGATTGAAACTGATGCCATCTTACCAACTGATGTAAAAACAGAATTTATCAATTTATTAACCCAATATAACTATCAAATTCCACAAAACATTCCTTTTACAAGTGAAAACCAGATCAATTCAATGGACGCCTTTACACAAAAAAATAATGTAATAATGGAAGACGGAATAGAGATCAAGGTCGGCACAATTCATTCCATAAAAGGTGAAACACACATGGCGACTTTATTGGTTGAAAATGAAAACTATGGTGCCAGTGAATCGTCTTATTTTTGGGGATACAGTTCAGGTAACGACTTATTTTGCCCTAATAATACATATAAAAGACCAAAAAAATCATATACTCAATTAGAGCAACGGCTAAAAACGACTTATGTAGCTATGAGCCGACCGACTCATTTATTATGTGTTGCCGTACAGAAATCAAAGGCGGGTTGTCTAACATGCCCACCTGACAAAAAAGTCACTTGCAAATGGAAAGTCATACCATTTTTAGATGATTTAAGTTGAAAGCCTTTTGAATCCTACATTTTTTAAATGCTGATAGTATTTTTTATCGAATTCATAAGCCAATTAAAATTATGGTTAAATGTCAACTGGCATACTAGGAATATTAAAGATTTGCTAATACCACATTATTTTACTTAACTATGAAAACCGTAACCAACGTTTTCATTGAGTCACCCGGAATCATAACAAAGTGCATTTTGCTACCAAGATGCTGCCAGAACTCGGCCCCTTGTGCATATTTTTTGGCTTTTTGGATAGCGACGCTTTCTGGTAACTGGGCTTTAGTTAGCCCAGAGCATAGCAGCGTTGTGCACAAAGCCTTCCAAGGATGCTTAGGAGCACCGTCTGAAAGCCGTTCCACAAACCGTTCCAGTGCATGACGAGTCACCACGACAGGTCCAATGTTCGGAACGTTGATGACCTCATCGATTTCTCTCACTGTAGCATTATCGACGCTGTATTCTTCGAAGGAATGTGAGAGCCAATCGTCCCGCTTCTCTACCGAGATCTGTGCTTCCTGGTATCGAGTGAGCAAAAACCTAGTCAGGCTGTAAAGTGAATGCTGAGTTGAGCGTTGTTTCTGTAACTTTTTGATAGCTCCTTTACTGACCCGGATTTGAAGCCCATTACCGCTTCGGTTACTCCCCATCACCTCTTTCACTGACAGTAGGTGATGAATAGCATAAAGCTCAGCTGCAATTGGCTTTTGCTGCTCAGGTAGCTTGTCGTATTGCTCACCTAAATCGACCTTTAGCTCACCACCTCTTCGAAGGCCGGTCTTCCAGTAAACCGTAAACTCACCATCAATCTGCTTTGTTAACAGGGTTAATACCATCATGTTTGTTTCTCCTATTGGTTATCTTTTTTTCATTCTCCATGTTTTTTCAAATATGCAAGGCGCAAAAAAAGGGGCCGAAGCCCCTTGGATCAGATATGAACTTTCGGAAAGCCCATGGCACCGTAAACATTCAGCACATCATTCCAATCCCAACTTTTCACGCCGAGTGACGTTGGTATCGGGGGGATCAGGACTTGTGTCAGAATGCCTTTTTGCCAGGCTTTTTTCTTGAGTTCATTCGCTGCATTCAGGCCGGTCTCAGAGAGATCGTGATCTGCCCAGATGTACAGCATTTTCACATTACTTGGTGGTTCAAACCTAGCCAGTAGCGTTGCATTCACAACCGACCAACATGTTTGCCCCGTTGCTCTGGTTACCGCTAGGGCCGTTTCTATACCTTCAGAAACACCTAGGACTTCACCGGGCTCACCTATAGGAATGGCACCACCAGTGATTGTTCTGTCACTTGGTATCGGCATCATCTTTTTAGGCTTTTCAACCGGTGCTTTAAATCCATCTTCACTTAGGTAGATCCGATGAAACGTGGCCGAACGCCCTTGCTGAGTAACGATTTTACCTAGCAGCGCTGGGTAGCTATCGATAAACAGACCATCTTCATCATGGTAAGGCAAGTTTGGATGAAACCTCAGCACCGAATCCCATTCAGGACGAAGCCGCGTAACAATGCCACGACGATGCAAGTAGTTCCAAACTGGTTGCGCACGAGTATCTGCAAGAGATAGCGTTTCTCCCCAGGTTTGATTCAAACGATGGATAATCGCTTTGTCCTCGTCCTGCTTTTTAGTCTTCCAGTCAACAGCGTTACTCGGTATTGCCCGAGTTGGTACTTGTCCGGGTTGAATACCAAGAGCCTGGCCGATTGCTTCAATAGACTGAGCAAAGTTCCATCCATTGATCCAAGACAACAGTTCAAAACCATCATGAAAGATACCGCAGGTATTACAAACGCCACCACCGGTATATTCAGCATCTTTGAACAGCCTAAAGCCATCACGACCGCCATGAACAGGACAAGCCACATGACGGCCTTTTCGAGCAATAGCGGCATCAAGTTCTGGCACCAATGCCGCCAAGACTTGAAGCCATTGACCATTGAGATATGGCCTTACTGTGTCAATTTGTAAAGGTAACGCCATATAACCTCCTTAAGTAAAATGCCGACTCCTACCACAAGTGGTAAAAGTCAGCTTAGGTCCTGCATTGAGCCGTTTGGTTAATACAGGAGCGTTAGTCAAGCTGGATACCATGTCGTCTTAATAGCCACATGATGGAATCACGAAGCACATCAGGATCGACAACCGCAGCCATCGCGCAAACACGAAAGCAAAATGGCGCTAATTCGTCATTTTTAATCCACGACAACACATCCTTTCGCAACCGAGTACTGACACGGCCATCCAGCAATACTCGGATCGCATCCAATAGAATGCCTTCGCGTAATTGCCAGATTTCCGTGTCAGACCAAGTGACTGGGGCATCATCAAACTCAAATAGAAATTCGAGCTGTGATGACGTGTGTTGATGGGACTGCTTTTGTGATGTAGGAGAATGGGCAATGCGCCCATTCATTAAAGATAACCGCGTTCGGCAAGCGAAACGCAGCCCTCGGATGCGACCACGACATGGTCAAGCGTTCGAATATCAACAAGTGACAAGGCGTCACGGAGTCGATGAGTGATGCGTTTATCAGCTTCACTTGGCTCAGGATCACCCGATGGATGGTTATGAACCAGTATCACTGCTGCCGCATTAAGCTCAAGCGCTCGTTTTGTTACTTCCCTTGGATACACGCTCGCCGCATCTAAAGTGCCTTTAAATAGCTCTTCAAATCGAATAACGCGATGCTTTGTATCAAGAAACAGTACGCCAAAGACTTCGTGCTCATACTCGTGCATCAGTGTTTGCAAGTATGAGAACGCCGACGATGGCTGTTCAATTTTTCGACCTTTACTCAATCGACCACGGGCAAGCTTGAGCGCCATATCTAAGATATCCGCTTCAGTCACTTGCTCAGGAACGATGTAAGTACCGGCTTCTTCGCCAGCTAAGAACTTTTTGTTTTTCATAGGAGTCTCCCAAAAAAAAGCGGAGACGAACCCATGCCCTGACGGGGACGGAATCGTCCCCGCAGGGTGGTAAAATTGATGTGGTTACTGAATTAACAGTTGTTGTGTTACTTCGAATAACTCACGCTTCAGATCTTTGACGTCGTTAATCACGATGCTTTGAGGAAAGAATTTCTCAACACTGCGTGTTTGAATCCCGATCCCCAGCAGCTCAAAGCCACTGCGTCTGCACCGGTCAACAATGTCATGCGTAGCAGCCCAATCATCTGGGTCACCATCCGTTAGCACTATCATTAGCTTTCGCTTCTGTTTTTGTGCTAACAAACTGTTTGCCGCAAACCACATCGCTTGTGCCATAGGCGTACAACCTCGTGGTTTTTGGTCAAAACAGGCGGCCCGATGTCGAACCGATTGCTTGGGCAATAACGCGATAGAAACTTCCTGATGAATACCCGGAAAATAACTGACCGCAGGTACAACACCCGGTATGCCTTCCAGTGCCATGGCTAAAGCCAAAGCGGCTTCATTGGCAACATGAAAGTACTTGCGATTACCTTCACCAATGGGTTTACCCATTGAACCCGATATATCAACAAGTAAGTGCACAGCAGCATTGGGCGCAATGCGAGGCTGCCTTTGAATAAACAATCTCGACTCACCTGCTTGTAAAGCGGCAAGACGATGAGTTGCAACTCGAAGACCGTACCGTTTGGCATGATTCCGATTGTCCTGACTGGACTGAACCACGCCCCTAAGTCGGGCTCGAATTTGAGCCGACTCAGACGCCGATAAGGTCAAAATGGCCTCATCACCCAACATAGCTTGCTCTGCTTGAGGCAAACTGAGTGGAGTGACGCCCTGATGTCCTTCAGCTTGTTCCGACAACACTTCTGCCACTTGGGCAAAGGTATCGAGTTCAAACTGAGCGGCACTGGCCTCTAAGGCTTGTCGCAAATTGTCTGCTTGATCAGAGTTATCAGAATCCCCCGTTTCATCAGCATCCCCTGTTGCAGACGAACCAGTTTCCGGGGTTTGACTGTCACTACTGCTATTGCTGTCATTACTCGCATCTTGTCCAATGTCATTACCGCTATCAGCATCCGACTCATCCTGTGGTGGACGAGATTCTTCTTCCAACATGGCAACGATGGCATCGACAAGTTTTAGCACTTCACCTGTAGATACCAGGCTAGGCACTGCTGTCAGCATGGCGCTTAACCGGCTCATCGCTGCGGCAGGAAAGAGTTGTCTCACTCTTTCATCAACAGCTTGATACAAAGGCGTCAGCGCTTTCTGGCCCAGAAAATGGCATCTCAAGCGAAACAACAACCAGGCTTGCAAGTTAGATGCAGGCTCAAGCTGTTCAGGTACACACATTTGCTGTGTGTCCACCATGTACTCAATCACTTGCGAAATACTGCGCCGGGTTCCGGGGTAATCCTTTGCCAATTCGTTTTCAATGCGCACATCCTCAATAATATTGAGAAGTGCCTTACGGATCGGTTTGGACGACGCCTTCTGCACCATGTCAAAATTGGTATGCCGAATATGCGCCGCTTCATGAGCCAGATAACCCCAAGCTATCTGTTGATAGTGTGGGTCGTCTGGGTTTGCTGTTGGGATCACAATCCGCTCACCATCGGTAAACGCATCTTGTCCTTGAATAAGCACCTTCACACCAAACTTTTCGCCATAAGCGGCGGCAACGATTGGCAGTGCGTTTTTTAATGGATGATTCATGGGAGTCTCCTAATCATTAGGGGGAATACTCCCTCAGCGGGAGCGTTTCCCCGCTGGGAATGTAAGTGTTTAAACCTGTGCTTTTAGCTTATCCAGGTCGTATTTTTGACCTAACCAAGCCACCAATTGAGCTGGACTCTCGTGCTGCTCAAATGACGTTTTAAGCTGGTCTAAACTCAGGATGTCATCCAATGTCAGACCGTACTGGTCTTGTAACTGAGTAGACACCTCGTGTTGATATTGCAGCCAGGCCCGCTCAAAAGCGGTTTGCTGCAATGCCATGTTTGGAACAAATACCATGGCCGTTACCCAAGCTCCTTGTGCGTCCGCATCTGCGATCAGCACAGGGTTCTTGGGGATCACGACACTATGTGTTGAGTACGACCGTTGTACTAACATTCGACAACACGCCACTTCTGGTATCGATTCACTTTCAACCGCATCAGTCACACCACGAAAATGCGGTTCAAACTGGTTCAGTTGGCTGGGGTTATGGATGGTTGATTGCATAATTTCCTCTTACATAGTTCAGAGGACATGCGCCCTTCAGGGCAACATGCCCTCAAGGACGTTAGAAATAAAATGAGTTTGGTACAGTCGAACCAAGGTTTGGTCTGACGGTTGGTTGTGGTATTGCACGTAAGTTATCTGCCTGAGCAGATACTGGCTGTGCGGGTTTAGGTTCAGGTTTGGGCATCAGTTGTCTGATATCCAACTGACCTTCACCGTGCATTCTCATCTTGTCTGGATCAGACAAAATTAAAATGGTCGCCATCAGTTCGTGATAGAGATTGTCTGTCACAGGGCCGGTCTTCGGCAGACGAACAAATAAATTGTCCATCGCTTCGACCATCGGCTGAACTCGATGATCCAGGAATGACAAACCATCCAACTTGTCTCTTAATCGCTTGAGCGGATTAAGGGCTCGCTGACTGATTTGATTCTTACCTGCAACGGAACGCTCAAACAGTTCGTTGGCATCACGAGCCACCTCCCTAAAGAGGGTGTGTCCCATACCATTGACCTTGTCATCTAAGCCTCCAGCTTGGTCAGCTGGTTGCATTCGATAGATGGCATAATCGAACTGAAGTCGTTGTTCCACGTCTTCGATGGGTGATAATGCACGTCGGATTGCATCTGCAAATTCCGGGTGTTTCGCAACCCAGTCAAACGTCACCTGATCATAGTTGTCCAAGAACAACTGCTTGCACTGCGCAAACTCCTGACCGATCCGGTCAAGCTCTGGAACAATCTGATCAATTCGGTCTTCAGGGACGGCATAGCCACCTAAAAACCGCACACCGACTTGCTCACACAAGCGCTGCGCTTCTTTCTTAAGCCGTTCAAAGTTCGCCAATGCCTCTGGGTCGCAAATTTTTTTACTCCCTAAGCTGGCAACATCCTTCGGTGGAAGTTGGCTGCCATTGGCTAATCTGAAATCTTCAGGCCTTAGTTTTTTTCTACCGCTCCAGATGGAACAGTCGATGTGACAAATCAAAAGTTTGTCAAGGGTTTGAATACTCATAGTGCATCCTCATGCGAGATGGGGACGCACCACTCCCAACAGGAGCAATGGCCCCCGTTTGGGTGGTAGTAGTTGACGCGCTAATGGCAATACCACTATCAGAAATAGTAATTTTGCGAATCAGGCGACGATTGGTTGAGATCGATTTTCGCAGGCATTAAGTCCAGTGCTTCAGCAATCGGGCGAACCCGCTCTAAATCACTGCCTAAAAGCCTCAATACATCTTTTTCCAACTTCAGTTGGTCGGATACTTCTATCCCTTCAGGACTCGCTACTGTGAGCGAACACAGAGGTGGTAATTGACGCTTAAAGGCCAGTAACAGCAACAATGGCCACGGGCCATCATCCGTGTTAACAATGCCAGCGCCTTCACCTGACACAATGCTGATTTGATTGGTACTAGGTAATCCGCTTTTGCAAAACCCTAATGACCATTCTCCAATCCTGACCTGGTTATCATCAATAACAGCCAAGCCATAGGCTTCAAGCAGCTTTGCCATATCGAACAACGCTTTTTGCGCCAGCGAGATTTGGCCATTGACGTCCTTGCGAGTACGAAACTCCCAACTGACGTTATTGGCGCACGCGACGCTATCTAGCGCATTTGAGAGTTCAAATGGCCGCCCTTGATGATCAATGCCGACTTGTCCAACAAATAGATAACCCTTGTTGATTTTCTCATTGATTCTTCGGTCTGCTTCAGCCTTAGGATCAGTCGATTCAATCAATCGCTGCTGCGACAATTGACCTGCTTTTCCAAACCGAACTTCAATCTCCTGGGTATCTGATCCAACGTAAATGGCCCATTCTTTGGCTGTCCCATCAGAATGACTGTAACGGTAAAGAGCAAAGCACTTTTCCATCATTAATCCTCCCAGTGGTCACCGAAGACATCAGCGGCAATACGGTGAATGGCTTCACGTTGCTCCAACTCAGCACGAGCCGTCAAAGACCGAACCAGTGCATACTCCACTGCGTTAGGAGCGCCTTTAAAAGCAAGTGTTAGCTTTGCCCAGCGCACCAAGGTCCGAGTGGACATGGTGATACTAAGCTCAGCACCGCCATCCGCGCCCCCAATAAAAAGACGGCGAATGTCACCAGCCACTTTCACCATTTTTTGGCGGAAGACTTCTGGTAAGCCCGGCGCAACGTTCTCCAGAATTGCTTCCTCTACAGAAGGCTCTGCATAGGCCGCTTCGATGATTCTAAAGCGATCAAGAAAAGCCAAATTCTGTTGAAGCACACCTTGATACAAGCCCGTCTGGTCACCGCTGCCCGCACTGTTGCCGGTTGCGATAAAACGAAACTTGTTATGTGGCATGATGATCTCACCGCCATTTTGTGCGATGACCAACGGGGCACCTTCCAAAATGTCATTGAGCCCAGCCAGTTCAGCAGGCTCAGCAAGATCCATTTCATTAATGATCAGCAAATGGCCATGCTTTACAGCCAGTGCCAGCGGTCCATACACAAAGGTCATGTTGCCATTAACCAGCGTGTGGTGACCGATAAGATCGGACAACTCCAATCGACCGTGTGCAGTAATTTGCTGAACAGGCCAATTCAATCGAGAAGCAACTTGGCAAATTAGCGAGGTCTTACCGCATCCCGTGGGGCCTGTAATATACAAACCGTCACCGTCTGGGTGAGACAAGAACGCCAATACGTCACGTAAGTCTTCTTTTCTAAAAACATACTCGTCCTTGCGAACGGGAATGTTTGGATGGGTAGTGTCGGCACCATATCCTTCCAGAACGAAAGCATCAGGAGCCGGGACATTAAACGCTTGATTCACTTGAACCAAAAATGGGGATTGTTCTGTCATGGTAAACCTCATTAGTTTTAACGAGGCCCCATGCCCCAACAGGGTATGAAGTCCCCGTCGGGTGGTGTGTTGATTGTGGTATGGCTGTGTATGTAAGAGTTCAGCTCGCTCTATCATTCGTACCCAGCATTGGCTACGAGTGAAACTGCTTTCTGATGCACTCGATGTAAGCGCATGAGAAAGGAGCCGAAATCGGCTCCAAGTGAACGTTAAAAGTAAAATGAGCTCGGCGAGTCACCTGGCAGAACCAAGTTATCTTGCTCAAGACTGATTTTGATTGGTGTTTCAACGGGCTGCTCTGGCTTATTGGTGCTAATGCGCAACCGCTCTTGTGGCGCTTTTCGGTAAGCAGCTAAAACCTGTTCATCCAGCTCTCCTAACTTATCGGTGGCCAATTGCTTATAGTCCACCGTGCCCGCCATCATGTAGCGGCTGAGTTTGACCCCAGCATAGTCGGCATGAGCGTAGTTACCCATCATGGCGACCAATTTTGACTGGGCGTCTCGCATTTCCTCTTTCAAAGATTTAATGTGATTTTCCAGTCGGACCACTTCGGCATGTGCTGAGCAATACTGTCGAGACAGCGATGTCCAACGGTATTGGGCTTCACCCTTGGGAACAAAACAATCTTGCTCAGGGCATTTTGACGGTTCTTTTTTGGTCTGTACTAACTCCCAAAACTGAAGCGCTGTTTCTTGCAACTCAGTTAAGAACGCCGCGTCTCGTTGTATTTCAAACTCAATCAGTTGATCCTCAAAATAGAAAACCAACCAACCTCGCGTGCTATTGGCGACCAGTATTTGATGCTGTACTTGCACCCAATACAACTGGTACGCCTCGCTTTGTTCTCGGTGAGCTTGCACATCCTTAAAAACTGACTGGCAAGGACATTTCAGTTCAACGGGTTCGCCCGCATCGTTGATGCCATCAAAGCTGGCTCGAAAGATTGCGTTATGATCGGCTTCTGCACATAACGGCAGAAGAAAGTCATTATGCGCATTCTCAAATGCTCGCCTTGCTTGAGGCTCCAACCTTATACCGCGAAGCACATTTGGATTATTCGACAGGTCTTCCGGTAATACGAATCCGGTTTTTTCTGCCCATAATCGCCAAGGTGTTTTGTAGGGTGAACGCCCCATAATAATTGGGGCTTCAGATGCCGTAACCCCTGCAATGCGCCACTGGTGCCATGCAGGAGTACGCTGTGATAGGTCGATAACCTTCATATTGCCTCCTTTGAGGGGAGACTCCCCCGAAGGAGAGAACTCCCCTTCAGGGTTAAGTGGTTACTTTGCAGCTTGTGCTAACGCTGTTTGGTGCTGAACAACACTTGCTTGAACCGAATCAATTGCCGCTTTACCGGCTTGAATCGAACCTACGACAAGGGCAACAACCAATACCAAGCGAAAAAGTGAGGCTGATTTAGTCATGGAAGATCTCCAAAAAAAAGACGAGACCTTCCCCCTGACGGGAGAATAATCCCGCCAGGGTTCGTAAAATGAATGCGTGGCGCTAAGAAGCTAAAGGCTGTGTGAGCGCTTTGGCTGCTTGTTGCTGTGCATTAAATATTTCTTGTTTCGCAAACGTCAGTTCAACACCTTGAAAATGTTCATTGGCATATTCCAATGCACTATTCCAAGCGTTTGAAGCTTCCGCCCGCTCGATAAGCTTGTAAACAAGCCCTCGGGTTCGTGAGTCAACTTGCTCGGGTGGAATCACAGATGGCTCAACAACGTGTGTTGCTTGGCCTTCGATAATTCGCTCCGCTTCGTCTTGATCGAAAATTCCCACAAAGCCAAACGCAATGCGGGAACACTGGATCATGGATTTATGCCTTAGCATTCGCTTAGTGTGCGTCTGCCATGGACCATCCACACGGTAAGGGCCATTTTTGCCGTTACCTTCAAAAGGCGGTCGATAGACTTCATCCAGGTACTCAGTGATTTTGACTGGGTGCGAACGGTCGCGCCGATAGATAATGCATTCCATCCATTCCGGGCATTCTTTCGCGCCATCCAGTGAGACTTTGGTTTCTGAAGTCTTGAACTCCATGCCATCAAACTGGTCGTGTTGATTGATGATGCGAGACCATCCATCGACACCTACCACTGGAATGATTCCAGCTTGTTTATCAGGGAACGCAAAAATCTCTTTGGTGAAAGGGTTCAAGCCGTACTGATCTGCAACCACCAAGAGCGCCATCATCTGCTCATTGGTCGGTGCACTACCGTCACGTTGCTTGAATGCTGTTGCTTTTAGGGTATCGAACAGTTTGTTTGGATCGACACTAAAGCGCTCAGCAAAGCGTTGGATTAGCTTTGGTTTTTCCATTGTGGACTCCGACAATCAAAGTGGGAGTCTGCCCCTGACGGGAAAGTACTCCCGGCTGGGTTAAAGCATTTTTGCTCGGTTAAAAATCTGGTTCAGGATAAGTTTGTGCCCAATTAGCTTGGGAGCTCACATCATCCGCCGGTGATGGCTCAGATGCTTTATTCACACTATCAAGAAGCAGAAACTCGTCCGCGTCCACTTCGGTCAATCGATGCTTAATGCCATCTTTCTCCCATGAGCGCGTGCGCTGAGGCCCTTGAACAAAAAGCTTCGCTCCTTTTTGGATTAAATCTTTTGCCCTTAGCCCTAACTTAAATCCACCACGATCTCGAAAAACGACCCGATGCCATTCCGTATGCTCTTTGAGCTCATTGGATTGCCGGTCGCGCCATTTCTCAGAAGTGGCCAGCGAAATGCTGGTCACCAAATCACCTGATGGATAGGCTCGCGTCTCTGGCTCAGAGCCAACGTAGCCTATGAGTGTTACTTGGTTTTTCATGATGTTCTCCTTGTCTTAGTTGAACTCTGTGCACACAGTCGCTTCTGCCCGGCTGGGCAAAGAAGACTGACGACGCAGATAGGTTGGTATTTCGAGTAAAGCCATGTCGTACGGATGTGGCTCTTTGTAAAACGCAGATGTCAAACGGGGCATACCAGGAGCTTTAGGCACTGCCATTGGACGACGTTTTAGTGTTGGTGTGAGCAATCGCTTAATTTGAGTAAGTACAAATCGAAACGGACGCACGCTTTGACGAGCAAGCAATCGCAAAAGCGACCAGCTCAGTTTTGCAAGCAACATAATGCCTGCGATTTGGATAATAAATCCGAAGATATATTCCATTGGTGACTCCTTATGTTGGTTTTGAAGGAGTCACCCCCAACTGGGGAAAACTCCCCCAGTTGGGTGGTGAAAAGGCGAACCGTAAGGAACGCATGGTTGAGCATGTAAACATGCAGGCTATTTGTTTAAGGAGGCTAGCTACCTCTTAGTACCACTGAGAATACTCAGCGGCGGGCTTCCTTTGAGCTCATGCTCTCAGGCGCAGATATCACTGAAACAGATCAGCAATATTTGATAGTCAGTGTAACCGTCTTATCCAGACAGGGTAGTTAGAAAGATGCTCAATTCTTCCACTTAGCTGAAAGGCCATTACCTCACAGAGGATTAGTCTAGGGACTGATTATTGTCATATCAGGAGCAAACTTATGGCCCAAGCAAAACCCAATTACTCAAAACCCATCTTTGAACAATCATTCACAATTAACAGCTTACAGGCGCAACGTGTCGTTGACCGTGTTTTTAGGCGCACGGTCAGTGCGCTTTACGGAATCGATGTCATCCTACGCATCATTGGCGATGAGAACGAAATTGATGAAGTGGAACAGATCATTAGCCAGTTGATCGAGGATTGCGCTAAGGCGGTAGACAAAGAACAAGCTCGTTTGGACAAACTGATGGAGTCCAACGGCATCGATGAAGTACCTGACTACACCGACCCGATTACCTTCAACGCCAAAATCAGCTCGCCTCAGGTTGGTCAGTTTGTCGGCTTAGTTCGCAAACTCGATGCGTTGATGATCTCAATGGACACACTCTGGTTGTCTAGCGTGCTTAGCAACAAGCAACGTGTTGATGGCAACTACGCATGGCAACAGCGCATCATCAAGCTGGCTCGACGCATAATTGATATCGAAATTCGAGCACGAAAATCAGCCCAAGTTAAGGGTAAAGAAGCAGAAGTTGAGCAAGCGGTGCCTTCAACCGATGACGATATCACTGAAGAGGAAACAGATAACCCCGCCAACTAGCCAACTAGGCTCGCATCAACCAGCCCCTCTCGAAGGGGCTCTTCATCTTGCAGTATTTTCTATCAAAATCATTAAAATGAATTTAACTGTCATTTTTGGCCAATTTACATGAATAGAACTAATTTTCTCGTTACCTTCTTAATAGCGTTGTTCGCTATCCCTGCATTTGCAGAACACCCAACATCGTTCAGCCAGGCAAAACGATTTGCCCGAGAAATTTACCAAGACAACCAGAGTACGTTTTACTGTGGATGTAGCTATAACAATGATGGTGCGATTGATGCTGCATCTTGCGGATATGAACCAAGGAAGCAACCGAAACGAGGAGAACGCTTAGAGTGGGAGCACGTTGTCTCAGCTTGGGAAATTGGCCATCAACGCCAATGCTGGCAAAATGGTGGTCGTCGGAACTGTGAAAAGAATGATCCTGAGTTTTCTAAAATGGTTTCAGATCTCCATAACCTCGTACCATCTGTAGGAGAGCTCAATGGGGATAGGTCAAATTTTCGATTTGGCATGATTCCGAACGAACCAAGATCCTATGGTCAATGTGATTTCGAAGTTAATTTCAAAGACCGTCGAGCAGAACCACCAGCTAACCGTCAGGGTGATATTGCTAGAATCTATTTCTACATGCGAAATCAATACGGCCTAAGACTAAGCAGGCAACAAACTCAGCTATTTGAAGCTTGGTCAAGAATGGACCCTGTTGACGAATGGGAAAAAGTACGTGATTTGAAGATTAAAAGTATTCAAGGTAACTCGAATTGCTATGTATCAGATAGCTGTTAATTCAAAACTAGCTGAAATGAATTAGTTGGTTAAGGTTCGAACAACAAAGGGGCAATTACCAGATTAACATTACTCACTCAATCTAATCTGATAGCTGGCAACGTGCCAAAGCGGACTTTCGAATCTAGCTCGCTTTTGCTTGTTAAAGAAAATGCTAAGGTCGGTTTGTCCTATAGCTTCAACGTCAAGCATGGTGGTGAAGGCAAAATGCCTTCTTATTTCAGTTTAAAATGTCGAAATTTTCTTAACAGTCCTGATGTTTATTAAACCAGTAGCAATTTAACTGACAGTACACCAGAACACTACCTAGCTACTGAATTCCGCTCGTCAGGAACTACAACTGGGTTAATATTAAGCAGGAGTGGAAAGGCCAATCCGGTCGTTAATCTTATCTCGAAGGATTAATTAGGGGTGAAGCGAAAAGTTGCCATTTTATTTGTCGGGCTCACGTTCCCGCCCATGGCCTGACTAAACCCAAGTCACTATACACACCTTCTAATAGCTCTAAATCCAAGGGCCACTTTCGATGCAAGGTAGAGCGGAACCGCTTTGACAAGAAATACATTAACAAAACAAATGAATGCCTATACTCAACAGCTCCATCTTGCCTGTTTCTTATTCTGTCACATACATAACCATATTGGGCGTCTTCAAGAAAAGCTTGAAACTCATCAGTTGAGGTTTTCTTAAGTAAGTCATCAAGGCTACTAAGAACATAGTCGGTACTCTTACCGTCAACTATTAGTTCAATGTCGCTGAGTCGCTGCTGCGCTTCCTGATTTATGATGGTTTTCCATGCATTAATGTCCGCCGCTGCACTTTCAAGTGCCTGTTTGGCACTGCAAAGCAAATCATCAGTAGTTTCCATTAATGCCATGCTTTTAGCAAAGGTTCTATGAACTTCAGGTGAGGCGCCAATATTGCCCTTATAAATAGTATCATGTGCGAGTTCAGCATAGGCGTGCTGTAATAGCGTTCTCAATTGAACTTCGCACGGAGTACCGGCTTTTATCTCAACCCCTTTGTGGGTAATACCTTCTGTGGCATAGACAATATAATGAACAGACTGATAATCAAACATTCTAGGGTCATCATCCTTCCATTCATCGAACTCCTTATCCTTTGAGTAAGTCCAACTAACCGAATCTTGGACTATGTCTGAAAGTAACGCCAACTGAGATGTCAGTAAAACAACAAACCTAATACCAGCCTTATCTGTTATTTCTTTGTATGGTTCCCTGTACTTGTTTCGTTTTCTGACAAAAGCTTTGGTTACTAATGAATCAACCTGCTTAACCCTGTATGTAGGTGGAATCTTTACCCACTCCAGATACGCAGCCTTTGACCCCGTATGAGACAGAATTCCACTATTGATTTCATTTAGTACAAAGTCCGCCCACGCCTCGTACATAGGAAGTTCAGCTTCGTATAACTTTATAAAAGCTTCGCGGTTCATTTATTCTTGCTCTGTCAGCCTGCCTTTTATTTGCAGAGTAGTATGTTCATCAGTTACCTCAAGTACCTGAACCATCTCATCAAATGTTTCGGCAGGCGCAGTTAGTTTTACACTGGAAGAGAAGTTCATTTTCCGGTGCTGTAATTTTCGTCTTATTAACGTATTATCTTTAACTATAGCTGTAGTTGGAAAGTTCTTGTTTTCCATATAAGAAGCATAGTCATCTCGAAGCTCTTCATCCATGAACTGCTCTGCGAAGGCGCTACTTTGAATGGTGTTACTTTGGTCTGTTTTCAGGTAGGTGTGCAGAGCCTGCTGCAAATCTATTTTGGTTTCAGTGGATACATCGGCGGCATTAATAAAGCCTTTGGTGTATTCAAAAAAATCACGAGTTCTCTGCTCTGCGTTTTCTGGTATTCTCAACCCTAAAAAGCCCGAATAGAAATATCTTGCAGCTTTGCGGTCATCCTTTGCTTTGATATTGCTATCAAAAACATAAGCTTCAAAGTCGTCAGAATCTCTAATTTCCTCCCCGGCGCTGGCACCATCGACTTCAACAAAAACGCCAACTTTGTACAATTTTGATTGTGGCGTTAGTATCAGACTGTCAAGGAACTCCATTATAACCTGGTCATCATCTTCTTTTTCAACAAATCCTGCTTGTTGCTCTGCTTTGATAATGAATAAGCATCGCTTATTGGCGGCACCAGCAGTCCCATCAATTATAACCAGAGTTCCGCCAGGCCAATTTTTACTGGTATGAGCGGTGGTATGTAGCTCAGCAATTTCAACTGAATTATTTATAAAACCTGAGTCGTCATCGGTTAGTAATCTTGTGGCACAATGAAAGCAACTGGCTGCACCATCTTGTGCAATATCCATTTGGAGACTATGTGAACCGTTACCAAGGACACTACTAATTCGCTGTTGTAACTTATCTAATCCATTTGCATCAAGAATCGTTAGTGCCTTGCTTGGAAAAGGTGCTACTCGCCCCTCGTCATTTGGCTTATATACATTGTGTAGAATAATTCTACGAAAATTAAGGTTATCGAAAGTAAAAGACATTAACGACGCTACTCCCTGCATTATTGATTATTTATCTAAACTAACCCGCCCAGTTGATTTTTCATAGATGTTTTTAATGAAAAACTGGTAACTAACAGCCCCATTTTAGTGTTAAGATTTAAGGTGCTGTAGGCATTAAAATAAGCACGTATTCGGTCAGACCTAGGATAACGTGACATTCCAAGATTAGATCGTAGCTGTTATTAGAGTATTTAACCTAACCCGAAACTGTCCAAAAACGAGTTTGCCCGACTGTCAGTTCCTTGCTCATAGGTTTCAGTCCGACGAAATCTGACCCTATTCGAAACAGTAAGACAGATATGATCTACGACACACATCTGTTGAAAATTAGTCGCAGTTAACTCGATACATATTTTTTATTTTATTGCCCCATTAACCTAGCAAAACCGGGCTAACGGAGCAATTTCTTTTAATTGTTCCCCGAAATTTCTTCCGTCGCCTCCTGGCGTAATTTCTGAGCATCCATTCCGTTTAGCCTTTCAATAGCTCTGTCTGCGGCACTTTGACGGTTTCCATCAACGTTTAGCGTACTTCCTGATCCAGTGAGTCTCTCAAGATCCAGTGACGGTACTTCGGGTAGGTTGCCCGTGATCGACAAGATACCTATCCATTCATCCAAATTGACTTGGCTCCAATCTACCTGATTTAACTGACTCGCGGTCAAACCTTCACAGTTTGGTGACTTGGCACTGCCCCAACCAAGGCCCAATTGAGGACGTACTTGTTCTTGAATGATCCGTGAAAGCGGCGAAGTAAAGCAGCAATATGATTGCCGTTTCTCAACACAGGCACCTAAGAACTTAGACTTGCAGTAAGAGCCCACATAGTGGCAACTCTTCAATACCCGCTTAGCGTTCATCTCAAACTCACTCTGCTCACATTTCCAGATAAGCTGAATGAGGATCATGGTGACTGAATAAATCATGTAGGCCGTCATAACCGTACTCAGAACCGCGCCCGCAGCGCCCCCTAGGGCAAAGTTACCACCCGAAACAACACCATCGGCTCCAACCGCGCCACCAACGTTGCTAAACAGTGCCGATTGCGCCCCCGAACCAAAGGTCGTACCTACCCATTCAGCCGTTTTGTTGGTCAACACCTGCATGAAGCCAGTCGCAGCTTGCTCCGCTCCCGCGCCAGCAGCCGTTGATGGCCCAGCCCCCATAAGAGAGTCCCAAGCAGACACAAAGGGCTCTTTGACCGCACTCCAAGTACTCGTGATTGGCTCCCTAAGCGTATTCCAGGAACCATAGATTGCCGACGACGGATTCATGGCCATGACTGCCGTATCAAGCTTATTGACCGCCACAATCATTGTGATGTAATCCGATAACGACACGCCACTTGGCTTTTCACAGCAATCCACTATACCGCCAACGGCTTTTTTGCACTGGCCAGCATTACCTTTAAAGACCGTACACTCGACGTTATCTTGGCCATCAGCTCCCGTGCATGACATATCATTGGTCATAAACTGCGCCGCATTAAGCATCGCGGCGGCCTCTGCAAAGTTTGCCTGCTTGATTGACTCTGGCTCTAAACAATCTGTGCCCATACAGCGAACTGGCCCCTCACAGTTGTATTGAGTTTCCATTCGTGCATTTTGCACTTCAACGCTTTGTCCACAGTCATACACCAAACTTTGGATATAACAGAAGCCTTCATGACCAGCCCCGCCTTCAGTGCATTCGGTTCTGACATACTGGCAGGCCGGGTTTTGCTCCAGCGCGGCACACGTATTGGTGGTCGTGTTTTGTCCGTTATTGACGATGGTTTGTGTATTACCATTGGCATCTACCCAGCTATCTGAGCTGCCCATGTTGAACTCTGGATGAGCAGTCGAAGCATTGTAGGTCGCTTTTGCCCTCCAGCATGAGAGCCCCAGTCCATCAGAGCTGCCACGACTGGTTAAATGAGCAGGAGACGAAACAACCGTCGGATAAAGGCTTCCAAGATTGGCCAACTCGCCACTACCAACTGTTAACCCGTCGATTCGTTTTATGCCCGTATCCAAACACTGCCACTGCACCGCAGTGAACTGATCCGTTTGCATCAAGCATTGGTCTATGCCCGGATCACTTGATTGATGAACAACGTCTTGCTCTAAGTATTTGCCAGAGAAGGTCAAGGAAGCACTCAGTTTCGCAGGAGCCAAACACTTCTGAACTTCTCGGCTGCAAGTATCGAAATCGACTTTGTTCCAGCCGGACTCACATCTGGAACGCGTGACTTCCTGCGGTTCATGCCACGAAATAATCGACCCATTAACGACCTTGCACAATGAGCCAACCAAGGTTCCTTTTGGACAGGTCATTTCAGGGTATTTAATGGACGGTTTCGTCTCTGTGACCGTCTCCTTGTTGCCCGTCAATGAGAGTGTCGTTTTCCAGCCATTTGCCTTGGACGGCGACTCGGTGATTTTTATCTCAGTATTTTGATTATCAAACACTCTCAGCGTCGCGTTTCCAGTTTGCATAGTGCTGCTGTGCTGTGGAACAAAGCTGAGCGTTTCAGAGCTAAAGCAACCGCGCTCAATGGACCAGCTTTGTTGATGGGTTTCAGCGGATACACGTCGTTCTAACTGACACTCAGTAAGCGTGCTGATCTTCTCGCACACCTGGTAATCCGGTACATGCTTGGTTTCAGTAAATGGCGTAATCGTCTGAGTAGGCTCACAGGCCTCAAAACTACTCGGCATAAGATTGGATACCACGCACTTTGGATCGCTGGTTTGCAATCCACAGTCATAGGTATCGGTAAAACGAATGCATTCACCTTTATCATTGGTTTCGGCACATTCTGACGACATGAATCCACAGGAAGGATTCGCTTCAAGCACTTGGCAGGCCTGATTTTCAATCCCCTTATAGCTTTCATCATCCACACTGACTTGTACACGCCGACACAAAGGCGATATGCCAGCCACAGGGCTAGGGGCAAAATAGGATTCACAAACTGAAACACCATTGACCACCGTACATCCGTTGGTTGAAGACGGCTGATCCGTGCATTGAATGCTGTAGTCTGAAAACTTCGTCGGGATATCCGCTGCTTGTTCAATACAGGATTGTGGCGACCAACTATCATTCATCACCACCTTGGTTGGATCAAAGCGCACCTTGATGCGTGCATACCCCTCACCACTACCCGTAACCGATACGCGAATTTTAACTGGCACTTCTAAACCGGGCTCTACCGCTTTTAGCTTGGCAGTGAGATCGGTATTTGGATTGCGCTCCCAACTGGTACTGAGCTCGCAGCGACCTGCCGTTTCTGGTGGAAAGTTATTGTTCGGCCCAGACCAGACTTTCTGATCGCCAAGCCACACTTGCATGTAGTCATCCCATTTGGCGTACTCAAGAACGGCCGAGGTAATCGCATCGGGGTTCACGACCTTGAGTGTGATGGCCTGTTCGAACACTTTACAACTACCACTCCAGTAGTTGTCGCCAATACGTCCTATCCAAACTTCAAGACACCCCTCACCACAAGAGCGAAGGTTCATCGGTCCTGAAACATGCTCAATAATGCCTGCCGTGTAATCGTGAGTAATAGTGCAACTGTTAACCGCTGTATTGAGCCTGTCGCATTGCTGGTAATTTGGGCTACCTTCACCTTGAGACTCACAGCCTGGGAAGCTTTGCGTTAATAGATTGGGGTCAGTTTGAACCGCATCAGTTAATGCCCAAAGTGGATCATTGACCATATCTGGCCGAGACCTGTCTTTGATTTGCTGTAGCGAACGAAATGCTTCACCCGTAGCGCCACTTTCGGATGCCATGCTCTCTTGGCGCTGTGTCCCCAATTGATTCATACTGGCATCAGAGCCATAAACGCCCGTTAAGACATCCAATGAGCCCTGATCCATACCAGGGAAAAGCTCTTGCAAGTTAATGGACTCATGACCACTGCCATTCGGCACCGACAATGTATTGCCATTGAGTGCGGGCATCGTCCAGTTTTGCAGCAATTGCTTACCTTCCTGTTGTCCGCTTAGGCCGGATTGGCGCTGCACATCAGCGGCCACACCATGTAAGGGCAAGCACGCCATAGTGATTGATAAAATACCCGCTAACACTCGGGTAAAAAGTGTTGGTTTCATGGTTAACCTCCCGAGTTACAGCAGTCTTGCCAGCGCCACAAAATGTAGAGCGCATCTTCACCGGCACCGGGGATCGTTCGCCACTCTCCCCATTTCATGGTGCTTTCACCGATGACATGCGCACTTTCAGTTTCCGGTACGGGGAAGAACATACTCATCTTGTATTGGGATTTCGGCAGCATGGGTTCGATAACAGGTCGGCATAGCGCACTGTTCCCCATTGTTCGCCTAGCAAGACCACGCCTGTGTTGAGCCGCGATTGCTCGCGCCGCTAAATGGCTGGTGTTTTCTGCTAATGAGCCAAAGGCTAAGGTGTGGCCAGATAAGGGATAGAGATGGCCCCAACTGCCAGCACACCAAAACAACTGGTCGATGGGTTTACCAAGCGTCGATGAGGCAGCGTCAGCGGTACACGCCGAAATAGCCAATGGATTGGCAACGGCAGCCGCTTCAGGCTGAGTAAAAAAGGCCAGTTCATCGTTCAGCCATGTTGGGTCCAATTCCGACAAATACATCAAGTCAAAGTCCATGTAACCATCGGCATTGCAATTGCCATCCATGAATAAATCGAGCATGACCAACAGCGGAAAGGCGTAATAATGGTAATGGTAGAAAGCGAGATCACCGGTGTCGTATTCACCCTCGCCATGACCACCTTGCAGTCGTCTATCACCTAACGGTAAACGAATCCCTCCCAGGGAAGGCGAACACCCCGGCGTTCTGACCAGTTCAATCAGACGCGCTGGCTCCCACATGCTGGTAACAATACCTGGCCTTGGCACACCTAAGTTGTCTTCACATAAGCAAAATGACTTGTTTGATGCGCCGCTTGGGATATTGCCAGAGCCAAGAGGAAGACCGGCAACCCGGATAGGAAAAATGCATGACCAGCAAACATCCGTCAGCAACTTGCCCGACAATAAACCCGCGTCTGGGCAGGTCAGTTCGGCTTTTGCAGGAATAGATGCGCCCAGGACAAGCATGGCAACGAGAGTCCGCATCAGACGATACGTATTATTGAGCTTTTGCATGAACAAGCTCCTTTGCTGGAATTTCTTCTATTTCAAACGCGAGTCCCTTTGCTTGAACAAACGATGGGGTGACTTGCAAATCAAAGCGCTGCTTTAGCGAGGCATTGAGAAGGTAAACCGGACTATCCAATGTCTTTTCGAGCGCATTGAGGCGATTCCAACCTTGAGCACGGTCGAGCTGCGTGGTTATAAGCGTAATGCGGCGCAGTGTCCTATCTTGGCCCTCAAGCCAATGCGCAACTGCGTCCACTTCTTCAGCGTTCGACGCATTAAACACCACAAGCTGCTGGGTAAATGGCAAGGCTTTGAGCGGGTTAATACGCGTTCCTGCTGGGATCAGTGTTGGACCATTGGCATCCAATAGTGGCCGCTGCATGACGATGGTTGGATCAACCATTCTTATCCGATACTGCGTGGCTTTGGGTAACTCAGTAAATGTTTGGCGAGACCAGAAACGCTCAATGGCTTTTTTCTTTAATGCGCCCAGGTCAATCGACTGTAAACGCTGCATCGCCACTTGCATCAAATCCGGTTCTAAAATCGAATGAATAGGACCGCGTTGACCCAATGAACCGGTATTGCCTGTTTCAATTTGACGTTGCAACCAGTCCTTGCTGTAAACCCCTAGTGCACTTGCAGTCACCTTGTCATCTTCTATGCGGAAAATGGCAGGCACGCTAGTCACCCGCCAGTGCACAAAGGCTTTCGGATCGATTCGAACCTGAGGAACAGGATCAAGCTCCGTCATCAGCATATGCCAATCACGGATAGCCGCCCCCAAGGTCTTTCCTTCAGGAATTCCCCGAAACAACACAATAGCGCCGGTAGCACTGGCCTCTTTAAATAGCTGCTTCATTGACGAATCACCCAATGAGGACGACGCAAATATCAACCATTCATCGCTGTGTTTGAGCGACGCAGGTTGTTCAATCGGTGAAAAAGGCTCGATAAATTCAGATGAACCATCCACAGCACTTTGTAAAATGCTGCGACTCATTTCGACGATCTTTTTGTCCTCGTCTGACAACGGAAAAGGCTCTTGTGCCAGGGACACTTGCACCCAAGTCAATGGAGCAACCAACAAAAATGAGAGGCATAGTCTTCTCATCTTCCACCTCCTACCAAAGCGGCCAAGCGCGACCGACAATTTGCTCGCGCTTAACGGCATTCCAATAACGGGAGTCGAAACTCGTTTCGGCCTCACCGGAAAACCAATATTCGTTTTCTTGCAGCGTCAATGAGCGGCTAAATTGTGATTCCGCCACACCAAGCCGCTGGGCTAATGCCATGCCGGTAGAGACTTCAGCACCGTTCACCAGCACATGCTCAGGCGTCACATTGACTTCATCCCCAGGCATCCCTGTTAGGCGTTTCAGCATCCGAGTACCGTCGTTATATAACGGAGCGAGTCCTTTTGAGTGGAAGGCATACAAACCATCCTTAACGGGCTCTTTATTCCATAGGTCAATCAGATACACCGTGGTATCAGGCAGGCAGCGCTCTTGCTGGGTATCAATACCAATTCTGTAGCGCATCATGGCGTAGGTGCCTACCAAGGCCATGATTAACGCAAGAATGGTCAAACGAATGAGATATGGCCGCCAAGGCATTCTTTTACGGAGTATCTGCATGAGACACCTCCTTAGAGCCTACTGGCACAAATACGGAATCATCAGCACCCACCACCGCTTGGGCATCCAGCACGATAAAACCGGCCGTTTTTAACTTTTCAATTTGCTGATTGGTCTGAAGCAACCTGGATTCGATGTCTTGTTCGCTGGCATTGGGGCCCAGTGACAACACCGCCTCCCCAAAATCCACGACTGCAATGGGCGTACTTAACGCCAACTGGCTGTGGATGGGTTCAAGTGTTTTCATTAAGAGCCAGCTGGTCATTAAACCGCTACCAGCAATAGACAAAGTAATAGAAGCCATAAATGGCCAAAGCGTGGTCTTATTCATAGCCTCGCTCCTTTAACAACTGAGAGATGGCATCAGCAACAGAAAGGCCTTTGCGCGTTAACTGCTTAATCGCGTTTACATCTTCTGCACGGGACGAGTACAACAGCTTGTGAAACGGATCGACGATGAGACGGCCAATCCCAGTGCCCATCTCGGTAATAAAGAAAATTTCGGAATAGACACCCGTGACGGTATGAACCGTTTTCAGGTATTCGTAGCCACCTTCACCTAGTGGCAAGCGACCTTCTTTTTTGAGCGCGTTGATGGTTTCAGTTTTTTGGCCAAGCAGGTACATATTGGCCGAGTTTTCAGCGATGGCTTTACCTGTAGGGCTGTCATACAAATCGTTGACCGATTGCGTTACCGTTACAGCACTGCCACCATATTTTCGAAATCGCCGGTAACCCGTTTCGATAAATTTACCGACATCACCTTGAGTCAGCAGATCCCAGGCTTCGTCGATGAACACAATCTTGCGACGATCACGCTCACCTAAGTACATCTCTTGTTGGATTTGGTAGATAAGCTGAAGCAACACCACTTGTTGCAGGTGCTTACGCCCCTTGAGCTCTTCTAACTCCAAAACGGTGAAACGGTTTTTGAAGCGAATATTGTTGTGGCCATTAAAGAAGCGGCCATATTCGCCCTGTGTCGTAAACGGATAGAGCTGCTCACCCACGTCCTGCACACGTCGGTCTTCATGATTTTTTAAAGCCGCTGCCACATCATCAACCAACATGGCACGACCTTTTTTCTCCCACAGTTCACGGGTCTGACGCTTTAGGTTGGCCATCTGAAAATCGGTTAATGACTGCGTTGGTGCGGCCATTGTGGCCAATAACCCAACCAGTACATCCGCTTCTTCGTCATAGTCCTCAACGATTTCAAACGGATTCAAGCAAATACCACTGTCCCGCCCGAACTGTAAGAACTCACCGTCATAGACTTCACACAGTTTTTCATAAGAGCGGCCAACATCAATCACCCAGCATTGCCCGCCTTCAGATAAGTAGGAGGAGATGATTTCGTTCACCAGGAATGACTTACCCGATCCCGATTGCGCCGCGATGCAACAGTTGTAATTACTGCCCGAGTCATAAAGGGACACACTCATGATCTGACCATTACGGGAAACAAAGTTAATCACTGGCGTGCCCGTGCCTTTCCAATCCGCAAACAAAGGCAACAGTGGGATCACATGCCGTGTCGCCATGGTCTTGAATCGAAACAAGTCGTTCATCGCCTGGCGATCAGCACCAAATGGCAAGGCATTCAGGAAAATGGGCAAACAGAAGTACTTGTCTTCCATCAGCTCAAATCCGAGTTCTTTGAAATAAGTTCGAGCATTTGAAACAGAGCTGATGGACGCTTCTTCCGTTGGTGAAAACAGCGTCAAAGTCATATTGGTCCGAATAGGACGATCACCTTCTTGCAAAGCTTCAAAAAGAACATCAAATCCCTTTTTCTTGGCTGCAAGCACCGGCACAAACTTGAGCATCGGGCCATAGGCCTGATTGACCGCCCATTGACGCTTCGTCTCTAGACGAGATCGCATCGCCTCGGCTGAAGGAAAGTGAATGGTGACATTCAGTAAAAAGCTTCCGCGTAAACCGCGACTACCCGTCATCATATCGCCCGCAAAACTTGCGGCATGACCAAACCAGATCCGCTCAGGCAAGCGCTTAAACGATAAGGTTTTAACTCGGTAATCACCCAGCATCAGACCTTGGCTATCCACCTTGATAGCTCGGTCATAATCCAACACTTGCTCTCGAAGTGGTTTATCTGCCTCACTGCGGATTGGAGATGGATTACGCCAAGAAGCATCTTTTCCCCAGTTAAGTTGCGCACTTAATGCCGCGAGCCAATTTCGGTCAGTCATCTCAGTGACGCGAAAACCAACCGTTGCCAACGCCTGAGAGAAAGAAGCTCGAAGCGCGGATGCTCGACTCAACTCACGCTCCGTCGGTATAGGACTTTCCAAAGGCAATTTGCAAGTGACGATCAGTTGAAAGTTGCGTACCTGAGTCTGGGTCGATTCTTCTATCGGTTGAACCGTGCCCCCATCGAGGAAATCCGCACGTTTGCGTATCGACGCCCTAAGCAATGGATCGGATTGACGATGCCGTAAGCCCATCATGCGCTGAAGGTCGGTTTGAATATCAGGCGAGGCGTACAGGCCAAATTGCAGCAAAGTGTCTTTTGGCCAGTCGTTGTTGAGTAAAACATTAACCCTGTCTGCAACAGACTCATCACCACCCGGCAATGGGTCACATAGAAAACCAAAGCCAACACTCTGGTCTTCCATGAAAAACAGTTGCTCATCGTCTGAATAGGCCAATACTGGCAAGAGCTCTGAAGCGCGTTGCCCTGAATACAGAGAGGCTTTCATTAACGCCCCTCCAACCAAGCAGAAAGATCATAAGGACGGCCTCGGCTGATGCGACCATCATTGGCGACGATGAAAGGCACACCTTGAATTCCCAGAATTTGAGCCGTCACCAAGGTACGCTGCATTGGCTCTAAGTTGCAGGCATCATCCTGCTCTAGGTTACCAATCCGGCCATTCAGCAATGCATCGGTGGCCGCTTTCTTGTCACGCGCACAGCCAAGCTGGCGGACCTGACGCTCTGAATCTGGACCAAGCACTGGCACAGGGAGTATTTGGAAGGTGTATTCTTTGGTTAGCGGTAAAGCTTGTTTCAAAAGCTCATGGCAATGCGGGCATCGTGGGTCAACAAAGACCACCACTTTCTTTTTGCCTTCGCCCAGCGTCAGTGGGTTCAAATCATCCATTTTTAAGCCAAGACGACTTAAGTCCAGCGTGTTTCCCGCTTCTCGAATTTCTTCAAGGCTAGTAAGCGGCTTTTTCGACCAGGCATCATAGAGCGTCCCATCAATGACGAACCGGCCACTGTCTGACATGAAAACAATACGGCCATTGCTTTCGACCGCTTTCATACCCGTGACCGGCAAAGAAACCATGCCGTCAATTTTGCCAACGGGCGACACTTCAGACACAGGTTCAGCTTGAACCAAAGGAGAAAGCGCAAGCGCTAGAATGATTGGAGATAGTTTTCGCATGAGGAGTCCTCGTTAATGTAAATCGAGGCTCCAGTCTATGCAGTTGTCCTATGTGGACTCGGTTAGATAGATTGAAGAATTGGGTGCCTTGCTAGGCATCCTATTCTCCCGTTGACCTAGAAAAATTGAAAAATCAGAAAATATCAGTGAATATCACCAATTATCATCAAATCATCAGTCGCGTGATTTTTTGCCCTTGTTAGCATGTGCCTTGTACTTTTACATAAACGAGGAGACAAAAATGTCTAAGCAAAACAATCACAACTCAGATATGACAAACGCCAATAAGGGTACGTCTGGTACTAACAAGACTTACTCACAAAACCAAGGAAATCGAGGGTGGCAGATGAACCCTCAAAATCCGCAGAATGGCGGTAAGAAAAAATAAGTTGTGAAGGGGGCTTAATGCTCCCTTTCTTTTAAGGGACTACATGGACAAGAGCAAAAACAGTAAGAAAAAACCGTTCAAATGGACAAGAGAACTTGTTCGGCTTGCACTGAACGATGGGTGGACGCAACAAGAGATTGCTGAAAAATGCAGAACACAGCAATCCATCGTAAGTGCTTGGAACAAAGGTTCGAAACAAGGCACGGAACAACAACTGCTGCCTTTGCTCAATATCTATGGCAGCAAAATTCGTCGTAACAGTTTTAAAGTTTATTGGTCATTAAACACTGAAACTATGGAGAAAACCTTTTACCGTGTTGAAGGAAAGGTAATTCTTAGCCAAGCATTTTATGATCCGCGAAGAGACCAACGAGGCAAACTGGTCAAAAAAGTTCCAGAGCTAAAACTTGTGGTACACCATCAAGGGGCCGATCAGTTTCGCGTCGTCAGTCAAAGTCGATTAACTTTCAGGCATACGAATGAAGAACTTGATCATAGCGTAGAGGATGCAGTTTGGAATTCGCATGTGCTCGAACCTTTAACTGCGACGCAGCTAATCGATTTCATTGATCATTATTCCAATGAAAAGTTAAGCAGATACCCAAGTGATGCGAATACGTTGCCGTTCTTAATCAGACAATCTCTTTTAAACCATGGATTCCCAGTGTCGGGTATTGTTGAATATCCTGCCGTTTGGTAATGTGTAAATCCAACCCAAAAGGAACGAGCGCCTAAAGCTCAAAATATCAGGCTAGTAGCCTGTTTGAATGTGCTCCCACAGGGAAAGCCCCGCTAACTGCCTTTTGCAGTGGCGGCGCTAGCATTCTTTTCGGTATTCATGGCCGCTGCTTGAAATCAAGCTAAGTGAATGGGAAACCTATTAACTGAAACGCCGTCATGATAAACGGGTACGGGGTGGGATGACGCCCAAGCCGTCAGATATCTGGCCGCTTGGGCGTATTTTGTTGTTATCAGGTGCCCAGTAAAACGGCGCTGATTGCTGGAACAGTTGTGCCAATGACTTCTTGAGTGCTGGCAACAACAGGTAAGGTTGCAGACATAACACTTTCAACGACTGTTGGTGTGTTGTAGAGACCCATACCGCCACCAATGCCCAAGGCAAAAGCCATCAAGCTTTGGCGAGCGATACCGCCCACAATACCCACCAGAACCATGGCTCCCGCTACGATCCGTCCCAAAGTACCTTGGGTCCAATCTTTTAGGGTATCCCACACATCGGTGAAAGCATCACCACCGGTGCCCGCAAATGAGGGCTCCGAAATCATTAACGCCATTAAACCAAGCGCACCAATGGTCATTAGGCGCTGAGTTTGAATGGAACGAACTGCATTTGTCATTCGTTAGTTTCTCCGTAGATACTCAAGTTATCGCGCTTACCATCAGCTCCCGCTGAGGCAGAATCGCTTTGAGTCTGAAGTGGACGTAGCACTGGCGAAACCGTTCGAGGTGCTGACACCCCAATATCCCACCGGCGCGGTTCAATTTCGGTAAACACGTAGCTGGATAAATTCAGATCTCCACGGTCATCCTCCCAAGGCGCAATCCAAATTCTCATCACCCTTGAAGGAATGCGAATAGGTGCAGATTGCTGCGTCTCAGGTAATGCTGGATGGCTCAGCAGCCCTGTCTCTAAATCAGATTGTGAATACCCAGAGGGAGAACCAATTCGAGTCGCCACAGCATCAATCGTCTTGGGTGCAGCCCCATTACTGGTAAGCTCATAGACTTCACGAGCGGATAAACAGCGCACACCGTCAGGCATACCTGGGCATCCATATTCACTACTCCCAAGACCCAATGAACTACACCCAGACAATAAGGTTGAGCCGACTGCCAATAAAAGTAATCCAGCTCTAGACCACTGTTTTGACTGGTGCTTTGGGTTGTTCTGCATTGATGTCGTCATGGTTAACTCTCCTCTGGATACACATCTTATTGTCTGAAACGGACTTCGATCGGTTAGCAACATGCAGGATTTTTTCATCTTCTTGCACCTCCCCCTTGCGAAGCGGCCAATGACAACGAGGCCCCACGAGTGACTATGACTTCAATTTTCCTTGCAGCGTCTACCTCTATGACTGGGAACATATTTTCTGCCATGTCCAAATAGAACTTGGCCACTCGATCCAATGCTTTACCAGTGCCTTTAATCGCAGCGCCTTGTAATGCTTCTTGGCTCATGACTTGCTGGTACAACTGAGTATCACCGGCATTACCCGTCTGAATCGTTGGTACAGGATTCACATCAAATGCGCCTGCCAAGCCCTGAAGGAATCCGGCCATCATCGATTTGGCCACCAGCTGGCCTTGTTTCGACACTAATCGGCCACGAATACCGGCTTTGCCGTCTTCACCAACGGCATAAGAATCCAGTCGCGTTTCAATGACGCCACCATCTTCTCTCACACATGAAATGGTCTCGCCTCGCAAATAAGCACGCTCAGAGCTCAAATCACCGTAACCTGCGGCGATCAAGAAACACTCTTTGATATCCGCTCTAAATCGGTTGGGTAAAATGGCTTCCTTTTGAATCCTCAGCAATGCAGGAAAAGGTTCGCGTCTTGCGGACTCGTGAGTAGGTGCATCCAAACCCGTGATCAAAGTACCCGAGATAATGCTGCCTGCCGGTAAATACAAAGGCGGCGCGTCTTGCACAACAACGTCTGGTTCTGCAACCACTTCAGGCTCAATCATACGAATCGTGATTGGCGGCAATGGAACATCCCGAGCTCGTGTGCCTTGCCCATTGGCTGGCTGCTGATAGAGCGGATCAGGCAGCGGCGCATTGGCAAAATAGTCGTCTGGGTTAGACGGCAGTGGCTTTTCGTCTTTAGGCAATTCCATGGCAGATAAAGGCACTTCAAAACGGCTATTTGTGCCTTCAACTGCTGCATCACCTCCAGCGCGAACATCATCAAGTTCCGCTCGAAGGCGAGCCAACTCCGCATTGACCTCACTTGGTATAGAAGGCGAACCTGGGCTTAGCCGTCCTGAATCGACGTCACGACGCAAGCGCTCAACTTCACGACGTAACTGTTCATTGCGCTCACTGAGTAGTTTTACGTTCGCAGCCAAACTATCGACCCCAACATCACGAGTATTGGTATCCGTAAGGATGTGCCGGATCGTTTCCTGTCGGTTCCGACTGCTTGAGCCATCGTCAGGATTAGGTGAAAACACCATCACCATAAGGATGAGACCACCAGCAATACCAGCAACCGATAGGCCCCGCTTCATGTTCGGGCTCATTTGTTCCCATTGTGCTTTCATCGTTATTCACCTCCCACAAGAAGCGAAGGTCGCTGACTTTCCACCGCTTCTTCACGATGATTGCGAACAACCACATACAACTCAGTCTTTTCACTCGGCAACAAGATATTGCGAGGCCAGTAGGCGCTTGCCACTATATCTGGTGCATGACAAGCTATTTCACTGGCTTCTATCGGCTCATCGGCAAAGCTTTCAACCAGTCCTACATAGACGGTGAAGTAATGTCCCGTCACAATTTGCCCCTGCTTAAAACCAAACTTTAAGCCAGGCTGAAAACATTTCGGGCTTGTGTCAGTTTGGCCAGCTAAACGGATGTCATAGCCTTGTGGTAACTCATTTAGTGCAAGGCGTCTGAGTAAGTCACGTAGGTTATCGACGTATGGCTGAGCCGTTTCCCAAGTGGCGGCTTTTCGGTTCACGACGCCCTTAATAGGCCACTGCTGACCATCAATAGCTAAGGTGATTTCACGCGGTGGAATACGACGAGGTACTAAGGTGACAGATAACGCAGGCGCTTCCTGACCAGGCGGAGTGATGTAAAGTGAAACCGGTGATTCTTTGTCCGTGGCCACATATACAACATTCCCCTTGATTTGCGTCTGAGCATCACTGGTTGTTCTCACCTGAGGCGATTCAAACGGCGTTACAATCCGATTCAGATGACCAAGTGCTACAGGGATCAGTTCATTAACACCCGGTGTCATCAGTAGCGTTGTTGGCGCATCGGTTGCAACCGTATTGCTTTGAACCGGTGGATTTGCAGTAGCAGACTGCTTCATCACACTGGCTGGCACAATTGGCAATTCCACGTCTGCATACGACGCTTGAGATAACAGGACGCCACTCAAGCTCATTGCGATTAAGCTTGGTGTCATCCATCGACTAATTTTGGTTCGCATCATTCACCCTCCGGTTTTGCTCTTGGGTCAACTTTTCACGAACTCGCTTCGTTCTAGCTTGCCCCTCATACGTATCCATCCAGCTAAGTTTTGGACGGTATTGCTCAATATCGATGTCAAACTCATAGGTGCGAGTTTGGCGCTGTTCATCTCCAGATGGCCCAGAAACCAAGGAGTAACCGGTCACAAAGACATGGCCGGTTTCATACTCGTATTCCACTTGTCTGGGTTGGAATTTGAGCGTGACTCGGTCTTCACGGATCTGTCTTGCCTGAATCTCCAGTGCATCGACCACTTGCTGGTACACCGCTGGAGAAAGTAGCGGCTCAATAGCAACCCGGATAAAAGACACATTACCCGGCGTCACGTTGCCCATAAGCTCAGCCAGGTAGAGCCCCCAGGATTCCAAGTAAGGCTGAGTAGCCTGGTTTCGTGACACTTCAGCCGTTTCAGACAAGGTTGGCGGTTGAATGGCTACCACGGTATTGCGAGAAAATGCCGCAACCGCAAGCAGCAAGTTAGATAGCACCAGCACCGAAATCAGGAACCGTTGCCATCGGTTCTCTAATTGCGTGCCTTGCCATGATTTTAAAAACACGTCGAACTTCACGGCAGATAGCTCCTGATAAATGGGTTAGGGATCGTCTTGGCTTTGGTTGGCAACAGTCCGGCCCAGTAGATGGCGTGAAGAATAAAACCATCTGGGCGGCCATCACGAAAACGCCGATAGAGCTTGGTTGTCACCAACCCCAACAGGCATAAAACCAAGGCATTACCGGTAAAAATGCCGATCACTAGCCCCAACAGAATGGGAGCCATCTCATCGGCACTCCAAAGCAGGAAGTGCGGCGGGTCATCGATATAGGACGGAATACTCACAGGTTCCATAGTCACTCCTCGTTGTTTGAATTGAGAAGTGAAGGATGCCTTGGGATTGGCAGGTTCAGTGGTCAGCTAGATGCCGAATTCTTGAAGGTTTTGAGGGTTCTACTCAGACAATACTAACAATTGATCTTTTTGATGCGGTTGATATGATGGGGATATTGGTCGTGTCGAGACCAGCTGCCCACTTTAGCAAACCCGGATGGGACGACATGCATATCAAATTTATTTTTTGCTTAGGTTTTTTCTGCGACCTCGGCAGTGGGCACCGTATTCGCTAATAGGAGAAACTCAATGCAAATTACTAAAATCATTTCCTCTGACACGGTTGAACGTTTAAAGCAAAAAGCACGAAAGCTTAAACGTGAAAAATCCATTACACACACTCAAGCACTCGATGAAATTGCAATCTCTGTTGGCTTTAATCATTGGCATCAGGTTGTACAAGCCAATGACGTACTGAAGCCATCAGAGGTGGCGTTATCTTCTGGATGTGTCATGGCTTTTGATGTCAAAGATGGTATGGATGTCGATACCAGTGATGGGGTTTTAATTGAAGACCATTTCTTGGAGATGCTCACTGAAAAGCAGCTATTTGAAATTTATGCCAACTCCCATGATGAGGACGACGAACAAAACAGGCCGCTAAAAGAAACGCTATCAGATTCAGAGCTTCAGGAGTACTTTCGAGATGATTGCTCATTCATGTACTTTCGCCTTGCCGAGCCTCATGCAAACAAACCGCTGAAAGAAGTATTGGCTCTTATACGACAGTACTCGTTTTGGATGCCGCAATATATTTGGCTTCAAGGTCATCTTATTGATACTTATCATTTGCCAGCGGAAGACGAGAATGGCAATACCGTTGGCGTAAGGTTTTAGCTCTACAAGATGAGGCCTAACTGGCCTCATATCTTCTTCTGCAAGTGGCTTAACGCCAACCCTGCCATCAATGCCAAGCCGATGATCATCGACGGTAGAACCACCGGTGGAATAGCCAACGGGGCGAACAATCCCATAAACAGTAAGATGACGCCTGAACCCAGAATTATCATGCTATAGCGGTGAATGATAGGGCTCGAAAAATCAAAGGTTGTCTTCTTAATCTTCCAGGTCATCAAGCCATCCCACAACGCCGGTAACATGAGAATAAGCGCAAAGGGCAACCAGACCATCAGCAACGCAAATCGAGTGAACACTTGGTACAACACATCAAAAAATGCCTGAATACGGTCTTCTACCCAGACAAACCAAAAGCCTCCCATGTTCTCCATCCCTTTAGAGCGCAGTCGCTGCTCTTCAGTGGGGATTAGAAAATCACGCACAGATTGCTCCATCTGCGTATCCACAACCCATGACTGATACCAGCGATGGCTAGTTTGACCAATCCAATAGCTTGTTTGTGCGCCCAATTGATTTTGGATCATCTGCTTCTCTTTACTAATAACCCGGCCAGTCCAATCACCGGGCACTAACACGCCAATGGCAATAATCTCCAGCATCAGTGCCAGACACAGCAGCCAAACCGACTTATGCTTGCTCATGCCAAACATCCTCTTCTACTCGCGCCAGCATGGCTGCAACGGTAGGCGTCATAATCCGGGCTTTAATCACTTGTTGAAGCCGCTTTGTCGTCGTATGACCACTTTCATAACGCACATCGATGCGTCCTTCAGCTAAATACGCCATCCGATTTGGACGATTACGCATCCAGGTGTGGAAATAGACACCATCCACAGCGGCCCACTCGAAATGGTCAGGATCACGCAGGCGAATCCCCGTTAAAGCACTGGCGGCAGTCCAAGTCAGTGCCTCAATGAAATGCCACAGGCGCACACTGTCATCATCACAACTGACTTCTTCATAACTGCCCAAGCCATTACACAGACACAAATCAAAGATGGAATGGCCATCTAACGTGAGCGCATCTGTTAAATAGTCCGCCAAACAGTGCACTGAAGCCAAAGCATGAGGCCAGTCGGTTTCAAGTAGTCTTAAGGTTTCCTTGAACTGGGAGTTATGTTGCTGCCACTGAGCGAGCATTTCTTTACTGGTAAGTGTTGTCATTTTCAGACAGACAGAATGATGCATACAGACTCCTTATGCTGCCTGTGTAGAGCTGGTTAAAATAGGAATGCGGCCTTTGATCACGCGGCCACCTGAAAGCTTGGCGATGTACTCAAGGTTAGGGAGCTGGCCTAATAACTGCGGTGGAAACATATCGCCTTCTTCCTCCATCAAGCGTTCGCCATGATTGCCGGTAAACAACGCGGGGCTGTCCGAGTTGGACGACATACCTTGAGTTTGCATGATGTACTGCAACCGAGTCTTAGGCAGATTGTCGGTAATGTACTGCTGCGTTTCGGCATCCATCACCCGAAGGGCTATCAGGTTGTTGATGTTACCTAACACCTGACGGGCCTTAGCCTCACTGCCTGTACGAGCGGCAAAGTCAGCAAAGGTCTGAGTAGCAATCACACAACGCATTTTTGCGCCACGACCTTTGTTGAGCAGTTGAATGAAGGGATCGTTGACGACTTCAGCCGCCTCATCGATGAAGATATTTACGGGACGATTTTCAACACCATAGTTATAGCGGTCACCGGCCACGGCGGTGAGATCGGATAAAAGCAACGAACCAATGGCGCTGCCAACCATGGCGTCGGTCAATGAATCCAACCCGATATAGGCCACTTGGGCATTGTTGATAATACGGCCAGAATCCGTAATTAACCGGCTATCATCCACATCGTTTGCTATCGGTGATAGCAATGGACCTAGTTCACTTGATGTGAGCATATTGAGTACCGGCATCAGTGAGGCCACCATCTTGGAATAGTGGGTTCTGTCATGCTCAAACATACTCAATAGCCCCTCTAAATCGGTATTGGCGGCAACGGGCTGAATGCGTTCGTAGTAGAAAAGCAGCATCGCCATGGCTTGTTTAGCCAAGGTATTGGCCTTTTCGGTAAAGCGCTTGATCTCCACACTAAAGTTCGGATACACCTGCTCCCCCCAAGCCGTGACGGCTTTTACTACCAAGCCTTCTGGGCCACCTTCCAAGAATCGTCTCAGTGTTTTCAGATCAGGACGCTGTGAAGTAAGCAACAAACCTTGCACTATGTTATTCAGTGCCATTTGGCCAAAAGCTTTAAATGGATCAGCACCGGTTTCAGATGGTATTAATGCCGCAATTCGGCTGGCAATTTCAGTGCCTCGGTTAAAGTTTCTCAGGGGATTAAGACGTACTGAATGCTCTGGAAAACCCGGATGAAAATACACAAAGCGCTCAGGACTACCGGCGGCAATACAGGCTCGCTGCGCATTATCCTTAAGTTCCTTGTCTCCCTTGGGGTCAATAATAATCACGGCTTCATTGCGCAAAATGGCCTGAGTGATCATCGCATCAAAGCAACGGGTTTTTCCGGCACCGGTCGTACCGACAATTAAGGTATGCCCCTCAGTGTGTCCAACTGGTTGGTACACATCTTCTTCTTTGGGCTCGACACCATGAATCCAAGTCGAGCCCATTTGCTTGCCGTGGCCCTGGTTAAGTAAGGTTTGCTTATCCCTTTTTAGAATTTCATAAGCGCGTTGGGCATGGCGTTGGTCCCACTCAAAGCCATAACCTAACCACAATTCATCAGGATGTTTTGCCATCACCTTTTGCAAATGCGACAGCGCCATAAAAGCCAATGGTTTTCCTTTTAGTCCCTTCAGCAATTTATAAAGACGATAAGCCTCAGGCAGGCGGTACAACGCCATGCCCGAGGAAATCCCTGTCATCCACCAAAATGGCTCAGGTGGTAGCTCAGTCAGCATTTCTGCGGCAATCGCCCCAGTGGCCCCAACCAGCCAACCTGCTGCTGCCATGGCTTCATAATTCGTGCGCCAAGGCATCTCATATGCGTTTTCTTTCATTCATGCTCCGCAAATAACCGTTTGCAATCCGCTTAATTTCAAATGGATTAACGTTTAGCGTGAGCGGTAAACAGAACCGTTTCCCCCTCATCAAACTGGCATTGGTCACTGGCCGAGATCCCCCGAAGCAGTTGTCCGGCTGGAATGCCATGCTCATTGGCGACTTGGCGTAAGGTTTGAATCGTGACGCGAATACCATCGGCACTATGATCCACGTCTGGGTAATCGCCATCGGTCAGTAAGATGGGCAAATCTTTCACAAAATTAACCATCTGTTGGCGCTGTGCGTGTTTGGGGTCTGTACATGAGTTCGTATTGGGCGCAATCGGCTTTTGCTTACGCTCCGCTCTTTTGGCGGGCTCCTTTGCTTGGGCATTGGTTGTCTCAGTTCGACTCGGACGCTGTGAAGCCTCATCGTTCTGAATTACTGACACTGATTCTGCGTCTTGATTGGAAAGGTCTATCAGTGCAATTAGCCTTTTAGAAATCGATACCTTCAGCAGTAACCCTTGCTCCTGAACTCCATCATTTGTAGTCACAGTTCTGGCTTTACGCGTCAGGTTTGCCGGATCTAGTTCAAGCCAATCTAATCGACTGAGTTCAGCAAGCAGTTTTCGGGGAGCACACCAATGTCTTACGGCATCGGGATAGCGGACCAGGACTTGCTCACCAACCACAACCAGCGCGCTACTGGCCTCTGGAAGCCACGCCAAAGATTCAGGGAGATTCAATGCCTCAGCATCGTGCTGGTTTACGTTATTTGAGATAGCGCCATCATATGAATTGTTAGGCTTTTCATATCCATCACCCGGAACGTTTTCATTTTCCTGAAGGTGATTAACATCACTGGCATGACGAAGTTCATCATCTTGGTCGGACGGTTTTGTCGATGGCGACTGTGCCGAATTGCTATGTTCGATTGATGATGACGCTTCAGGCAAATCTGGATGTTCACTGGAACGACTCTCAGGTTCTGCTTGTGTTTGCTGTGTTGCTTCCCACTCAGATTTGCTAAACAGTCTCACGCTACTTGGTAAATTCGAGCTGAACAATAAATCGGCCTCAGATATATGCAGCATGGGTAGCCAGATTGGCTTGCCGTCTTTGATCAGCACTTCGGGGGCAAGGCTTTCATATCGCTCATTTGAGGCGGATTTAGTAGCCAATCCTCGCTCAATGAGAATGTCCGCAAGGGTATCGGGATCTCTTGGAATGCCAGGTATTTTGTCTTTTGCCAACAGCTCAATGATGTCCTTAGCCGCGCTTTTCCAAACCAGGCAAAGATGGGTTGATTGATTCGATTTTCGTACCCAGACTCTGGCGTCTCGCTGATTGACCAGCCATTGCGAACTGGCAAGTAATCGCCTCATGGCATCAAGTAGATAGCGTTCGACTGGGACACCAAGGGCATTGTCGTCAACGGAAATCCGTTGAGCTTTCAGGTCTCGCTGCACACTGGTTTGGTCAGCTTCAATGACCAGTTTAGACAGGACATGCTCGGGATCGGTATTGCCAATTGCCTCCAGCATGGCTTGCAAAATCTCAGGGCCCGGCTGGGTTAACCAGGCGAGCAACTCAGGTGTCATCACCCGGTTTAACACCAGAATTGAAAATTGCTCGTGCCGCTTGCACCGCCCGTCGCGCCAGCGAATGAAATAGCGTTCAATGCTGTTGTTTGTGGTCCACTGGGATAAGGTTTCTAAAAATGGGTTCCACTGATAGCGTCCATCTTCGTCCGTGATGGACAAGTCTGAAACGGGTTTACCAATATCGTGGAACAAACCGCCAAGAGCCGCCGCAACACGCCACCTTGGTTCCAGCTCTTTTTTTTCAACAGGTGTGCCACTGGCAACAAAGATGATCCCTTCAGCTGCTTGTGCCGCCCAGAAAGCAACTTCCAACGAATGACGTAATAAACCACCAGCACCACTGTGATGATGATGCTCAGAAGCTGGCAGCAAGTGGACATAAGCAGCCAGATGGTCAATGCAGGGCTGAATCAACCTTTGAAAATCACGCTGGTTAAAGCCAAGTACTTGGCGCAGTTTGGCAATTAGCTCGTCTTGTGTGGACTGCAAATCCTCAGGTGACGCAGCTGGCAACCCCTTCAGGAATGGCGGGTAGCGTGGAAGTTCTAGTACAAGGCTCGGTTCTATGACCTTTTTAAACAAAAACATATGTCACGATTTATGAAGTAAGAAGTCTATAGAGCAACTCTACACACTTCCAACAAAGCCTTTGCTCAGCAAGATTAAACATTTGATTATCTAACTATTCCTCAAATGAAAAATCATTGAGTTTGTAGACTAAACGTCAACATCTGGTATCATAATCGTCCTAACTAGACGATGGGGATTTCATCGCGCATGTCTTCTTCTATGACGAAAATTGGGCTACGGATCAAAGAGCTTAGATGTTCAAAAAATATAACTCAGGATCAGTTAGCAAAAACTTGTGATTTAGACCGGACCTATATCAGTAGTGTTGAAAATGGGAAGCGGAATATTTCTATCAAAGCTATAGAGGCTATCGCATCTGCACTTGATGTTTCTCTATCAGAACTATTTGAAGGAATGTAAATGGATAAAATAAATTTTGGAAACAAGCTTCCCGGCAAAACCGAGTTTGCAGGACGCCGGAGAACTACTACAAGAACCAGTGGATTCAAAAGCCATCCTGATTCAACTGGAGGCGAGCTCAAGATAGAAGAAGTCGAGAGTATTCTAGTACCCAAAGGTGAAAATGTAACGATTACATTCCAAATACCCGACCATAACTCAGGCGATATAGTTGCATTTGGGGGATGGTTTTCATGTAACGAAAACATCAAAGTTGAAGTTCTTAAAGGTGGATTTCCAAAAGAACTTCACACCGAACCAGAAGACAATAATTGGTCAAAGTTTGGGTCTATGGCGACATCTAATACCGATAGCAACGTAAATGAAACCAAAGTCATATTTAGCGCTTCAGAAAGTACTTATTTAGCCCTTTATGAAATAGGATGTGGAATTGTAGAACATAAGCATTTAGAGTGGGCTAAAGCAGAAAAGCCTGTACTTCTTAACAATATGTATCAGTTTGCGCCAGAAGCTAATTTCTACTCTATTGAAGGTGATGTTAATATTGAGTTAAGCTTTGACTCCAACGAAGTTTCCAATAAGATAATACATCTAAAATCATGCAACCGATGTGCTCGATTTCTTCCGATAAATATCAACAATGAAAGACATCACTTAAGTTTTTCCAATCACTGTGTTGCTGAACACAGAAGACCTTGCTCTCACGCAGGGTTTGGAAGGCTAAGAAATATAGAAACAGACGAGATATTGCAATTAGAGTACGGCTATCAGCTCGAATGCAGATTTTGTAAAAAATACGAAGTTAATGCTGCACATAATCCCCAACGTACAGCTGCACAAATGAAAGAAGACGGTGCAAGAAGACGAGCTTTTGAATTATTACTTACAGAAATATTTGGTAAAAGTCCGCAATTAATGTACCGAGAAAAATCTGGTGGCAACGAATTAGCTGATGATATTTGGTTAAAATTTGGCAAAAAATGCTTCAACTGCCCAACCACTATTGACTCTCCTAGAGAAATGCATTTAGACCATACTCGCCCTCTTGCACTTTTATGGCCTTTAGACGAGACAGCGACATGTCTTTGTGGATCTTGCAATTCACAAAAACGAGATCGTGCCCCTTCAGAATATTACTCAAAGTCAAAGTTAACAGCACTCTCTAATATAACTGGTCTATCACTTACTGAACTTGAGAATCCTAGTCCAAATATTGATGCTGTGAAAACTATAGTTGAAAACTTAGATTGGCTATTTAACACATTCTGTCAAAAACCAGAGTTGCAGAAAATAAGAGATGGTAAATTAACTTCAGACCTGTTGCTAAAAGCATTGCAGAAGACAATAAACAAAACAGAGTTTGGAAGAAAAATAGATCTTCTTAAGTTATACCGAAGCCAATATAGATAAATCCAACCTCCATAGGCCATGTGCATTTAGTAAAGCGCATGGCCTTGGATATAATATCGCTAACTTATATTTAGCTCCTCTTTCTAAGAACTAGGTATTGATGCCCCTTAACACTACCTTTATCTTTTATACCGTGCTTTTCACAGTGTTCTACTGATTCAGTAAAAACATCCATTATCTCAAAGTACTTTTCAGCGAATGGAGTTAACGATTGAGCCATATCGCATTTATCACTATGGCCTAAGTGAAAAACAGCAACTCCACCAGAAACTAAAACGCGATGGCACTCACTAAAAATAAAGTCATATACATCAAAGTTACGCTTTTGAACGACTTCAACAAACGATTTAGGGTTTTCATCGAATTCAGTCTTCCCCCAACCGCAAAACCAGTATCTTAGCCAGTTAGTCATATAAAACTTAGTGCTATCGAAAAATGGAGGTGATGTAATTATCGCATTAACATTCTTTATCTCTTTAGGCCAAGAAGAAAGTATATCAGCCATATAACACTTCGACTCAGTCAGCGATAAGTTTTCCTGTTCATCGATCGACTTATATACTTTGACTCTAAGTTTTTCCATCAAGTTTTTATATACATATTCACCCGTTGGAGCATATGGTGTTATCGGATGGCTATTTCTACTAAGAGCATATGGTCTGTTTCCATGAAGAATATGCAAAAGGCATGAGAAAACTAATGGCCAGCTTTCACTTTCTGGCATAGAATTATCAAGAAAGTAATCACGAGCCAACAATATTTCAGACAATGTATCCTCGTGATAATAATCTGGAATAGACTTATTAAAACCAATATTCTTAGTATCCTCAATAGTCTTTTGACTTAGAGCCTTACCACTTCCAATATATCTCTCTAGTTCATCTAATATTTTTTCAACATCATTTCTGTTGTGCTTCTTCAATTTCGCATTTGATAGAGAGGTGGCTAACAAACCAATATCCATTCCTAATGCTATACGACCGTTTATAGCTGCCTCTAACGGTATAGTCCCTGATCCACTAAAAGGGTCTAAAACTATATCCCCTTGATTTGAAAATGATTCAACTAGATGATAGGCTAATGCCGGCTTCATCTTTCCTTGGTATGAGCAAATTGAATGCAAACTGCTACCCCAATTCCTCTTAGAATAAGGAAATGACATATGGGGCAATTGTGATTTAAATTCCTGCCATTTATTGAGCATTATTTACCCACTATTTATTATTTTTAAAAACCAATAGAAACTGCCCTAAGGAAGTTCCATCTTTAGAAGTTCTTTTTCGCAAAAGTACTTCATCATAAAGTTCAAGACCTATATCTTTAGCGATCTCAATCAATACTTTGTGAGTTGGTATATATATTTTTGAATAAATACTATCCCCAATATCAATACAGACAAGACCTCCATTGACAACTTGCTTCTTCAAACCTTCTAAAACAATCTTCATTTCCCAGAAGTATGCAGCCATCATTTTCGATATTCGCTTGTCATATGACTTCTCATAAAGATTTTCATAGAGCTCGGTAATAAACGGAAGAATATCCTTTCCTTTATCCTTAGTTACATCGTTTATACCCGATGTAACAACTTGATCTCTAAAACATCTAAGGCTTTTTTCATTTTCCAACTCTCGAATGAACCACAACTCTAACTTAGTGTTTCTAAAGTAGTTTGTTCCATTCAAATATGGAGGGCTAGTAATAACAATATCTGCATTAACAGAACTTTTATTCACCAAATCTTTAGCGTTGCTTGCAATCAAATCCAATTTGCCGACAGCCTCTGGGCAGTTTTCACAATCGACTGCCATTCGACTCAATTGCATACATACTGATTCATAAAAATCAGGCAATCCCTTTTCTAGTTCTTTTTGAGTTTTATAACGCACATCACCTGAGCGTTTTAATAGTGAACAATGAACAATACATGACATTACTGCTACTTCTACAGAAGCAGCTACAAGATCATCTTGCATCTCATCGACATAAGTTCTTAACCTTAAAACTTTGTCAAAAGCATCGTCTGTAAAGAAAATACTTTTTCCAAAACATGAATAATATCTTTTCTTCAATTCTTCTGATGGAGATAGGTTTTCAATTTCAGTAGGTAATCTTTCACTTAACTTCTTCAGGGAGGCCACCAAATTTGCTTTGCCCTTAGCATCTAATCTTGCAACAATTTCTTTGGCACTGATAACCTTCCTCAACACAGGGTTAACTTCACAATAATATGTATGAATACCCAAAAATGAACAATTTATTGGAGTAGTTCCAACTCCTGCAAATGGTTCAAGAACAACCTTCGCATTTGGAGAATATGTTTGTAATATACCTTTAACAAAAGACGATGAAAAACCTTCTAGATAAGAGTACCAATCATGTAGATACTCTCCTTTTCCACCAGAGTGGGTTGTATGCTTAGCATCTATCAAAAACTTAGGCTTTATAAGTACTTCTGGTTGCATAATTTCTCATCATTAGTCATTAGACTTTTCTAAAATTCAGTGTGATTTACTTTGATTCATTCTACCTCAATGTTGACTATAGTCAACATCATCAGTTTTTAAGTTAATTGTGTCGTTTCATTTCATACTCTCTTATCCTCCTAGATATTTCTGCCTGAGCTGGCAGTAATGGCAGTATCCCTTCAGCAATCGCGTCTGGAGCAGACTCTTGGCCACAGGACATCAAGTGCTGCCATGGTTCTTTAAGAAAGCGCTCGAACGTGATGCCAAATTCAATGATACGGGCAGAGACGAAGATTTCGCCCCAGTATTCAATGTAGGTGTCTTGGTACATGGAAAGATTCCTCTTGTTGGTTTAGCCATGAGTTCACTTTCCATTTTCCAGAGGTTTTCAAATATGCAAGGGGCTATGATAAAGCTTTAAATCGATTGCGGGCATCTTTGTAGTCATAGTGGGCATGTTCTGAACCACGATGATACAAATCATCCAGGTAAGTTTGTTCCTGCGGCAACTCGTCTTCGCTGATTTCGCGCCACCAATGTTTGTTGGCACCTTTAACACCGTCATGCCAGCGGTAACCACGTTCTTTTAAATAGTCCTTTACGTCAAACGGCGCACCAAACGCACGAACTAACACAGTTCGCCTGTCTGCTTCAGACAACAAGTTTGCAACGGACTCGGGCAACAAATGGAACAACCAGGCCATCGCCAAACAATCGGTTGCAGCTCGGTGTCCTTCATAAAACCAACCTAAGCGAAGCAGCAGGTACTCAAGCTTTCGACTTTCAAAGCCCAGTGCTTTCCAATCTATGCCGCTAGCTGAACAGGCCCAAGACAAATGGCCTAATGCGGCAAACCGCTTTTCAAAGAAAGGACGATCAAACTGTGCATTGTGCGCAACCACCAGCGGATCATCGGATAACCAACTCGCAACCAGTGCATCATCAATGCGCTGGCCTTGCACCATATCATCGGTGATACCGGTTAACTCGGTAATCAGCTTGGGGATTGGCTTGCCGGGATCTTCATACAGGCTGATCACATCAACAATCGACACAATCCGCTTAGCCGAGGGGCTGTAAAGCACCTTAACCATACCAAGCTCAATAATGGACTCGTCATCGGCAGACAGTCCGGTTGTCTCTGTATCGAGCAGCACCATTGGCTGTTCGTCACCGACGATAGGAGAAAGTTCAAGTGGCCAGGACTGCGGCTCACGCGTTAATGGAATACGCTCCAGCAATCTAAAATCTTCTGGTCTTTCTGGGATATCCGCGAGGCGCTCTAGCGGAAATGGCGCTGGGGCTCTTGTCATTGATGGTTCCTCTTCAATTCTATTGTTCGCTTTGGGTTATTTCACTGTGCCACAGGTTGTACAAAATGCACCTTGGATACCTCAGCGTTTTTTTAATCTTTCTACTGGGTGAACCCATGTATGAAGGGTTTAGCTAAGCCTTTCAGAAAGTCTTAGCTAAACCCTTTAGGTAACCCTTACCGATACCCTTTACGTATGGCTTAGCCAACCCCTTTTCAAACGGTTGCAAAAGGCTTGAACCGAGTTCGACTGAGCGTTTTAATGGTGCTCCTGACTTCGCTTTAAGCCAGTAAATTCAATACGAAGCAGAATTTTACTAACTGTTTTTAAACCCTTTGCAAAGGGTTCAACAAGCCTTGTCTGACGGTTACTTGACCCATGCGTTAACCAGTAGCAGTAACAGGATCAGTAACAGAAACAAGAGCAGTAGGCAGAAGCAGTATTGTCCAAGCCTTGCAGGCTTTGACGAGGGCGAGCGATCCCCCACATCAAGCTTTTCAACACAAAAAAGAAATCACCGACAACACAGCGTATTACTCGAACAACTACAGTTTTACCTACAATTTTACTTGTAGAAATCAGCATAGCATTAGATACTGTATAAAAAAACAGTATCAATTGTAATTTTTCGAGGTTCGTCATGAGTGTCTCGCTGATAGGCCGTAGCGGCGCGCTTGCCTTCATCAAAGCCAAGCGCCTTCGTATTCCATTGTTCATGGAACGTGTTTCTGCTGGTTTTCCCTCACCAGCGCAGGATTATGTTGAGCAAACGCTCGACCTTAACGAGCTGTGCATCAAGCGACCGTCTGCAACGTTCTTTGTGCGTGTTGAAGGTGATTCAATGATTGATGCCGGGATTCATCCAGATGATATTCTGGTGGTTGATCGCTCTGTTCAAGCCGAACACGGTGACATTGTCATCGCTGGCATCCATGGTGAACTCACGGTAAAGGAGCTTCAACTAAGGCCGTGCGTCAAGCTGATCCCAAGAAACCAGGCGTATGAACCCATCCATATTCCTGAAGGGACAGAGTTAGAGATATTTGGTGTGGTCACCAATGTGGTGCGAAACATGCGCCGCAAGTCGTGACTGTCCCATGCCTGTATTCGCCTTGGTGGACTGCAACAACTTTTACGCCAGTTGTGAGAAGCTGTTTCGTCCTGATTTAAAAGATACGCCGGTTGTGGTGCTGTCCAACAATGACGGCTGTGTGGTTGCACGCTCGCGTGAAGCCAAGTCACTCGGTATTAAAATGGGCGTACCCGTTTTTCAAATCAAAGCTGAAATGCAGCGCCATGGTATTTTGGCATTCTCGTCCAACTATGCGCTGTATGCAGATTTAAGCAGTCGAGTGATGCGCACTTTGGAGGAGATGGCACCACGAGTAGAGGTTTACTCCATTGACGAAGCGTTTTTGGACTTAACCGGTATTGAGTCTGCCATATCTCTTGTCGAGTTCGGACAACAAGTGCGGGAGCGCATTGGCCACTGGATTGGGATCACCGTCTGTGTAGGCATTGCACCGACTAAAACACTCGCCAAGCTGGCTAACCATGCCGCCAAGAAATATCCCGCCACTCAAGGGGTTGTAGACCTGACCAATCCAGATCGGCAACGTCGATTGCTCGCATTAGTCCCAGTTGATGATGTTTGGGGCGTTGGTAGACGGCTTTCAAAGCGATTAAATGCTTTGGGTATCACCACAGCCCTAGGCCTAGCCAATGCCTCTCCTAGAGCCATCAGAGACCAGTTTTCAGTGGTTTTAGAGAGAACCGTCAGAGAGCTCAATGGCGAGTCGTGCATTGAGCTTGAAGAGATCCCGCCAACTAAGAAACAAATCGTCTGTAGCCGTTCATTTGGCGTAAAAGTAACGCACTTTGAATTGTTACGTGAAGCTGTATGCGAATACGCTACCCGCGCCACTGAGAAGCTTCGCAAAGAACAGCAGCAAGCCAAAGTGCTGACCGTGTTCATACGTACCAGCCCCTTTAAGGACAACGAACCGCAATACAGCAACTCTGCATCGGGCGAGTTGCTGATCCCCAGTTGCGATACACGAGATTTTATCGAACTGGCCAATCACTTACTCAAGCGGATATGGAAGGATGGTTTTCGTTATGCCAAAGCGGGCGTTATGCTGTCTGATTTTTACGATCCAGGCATGTTTCAACCAGGACTATTCGATGACGTATCGACCCGCTCTAATAGCCAGCAGTTGATGTCTGTATTGGACACCATTAATCAAAGCGGTGCCGGAAAGGTTTTCTTTGCTGGACAAGGTACGAAAAAAGATTGGTCGATGAAGCGAGAGCATTTGTCTCCCGCCTACACAACACGCTGGGACCAGTTACCACGAGTGAAGTAGACCCTGTGATTCAATAGGCATTCACTCTGCGACGTAGCATGTTGAGCTTATCAACCTGGCGTCGAATATCACTGAAGAATTCTTCTTTCTCCATGGCCAGCGCTAGCTCCCATTCTTTGGCCAAACCTTGGCAGTCCAAAAATGCGTATCTCAGCTTCGTCTTTGAAATACGCAGCCCCTTGCTAAAGACCACGCGTTTGCCTCGTTGACCGTGAAAACTGTTGATGTACCACTCAATGCCAAAGCCATACTTAAAGTCTCTGATACGGACACCAAGCAGCCCCCAATCTTTAAAGGGCGCATTCTCGCGAACCTTGTAATGGGTAACCCAAAAGTCATCAACTTCAGCTCGTGCCAGTGCTTTTAGCCTGTCCGTTTCTTGCTGAAGTAAATCTGATACCTCTGCTTTCCATTGTTCATTGACGATTTCTACCAAACCAATTTCCCCATCCAATTAACCCCAAAAGCCAAAACCACTATCCGTTTGGCTTTTGGATCGAAACGCCAAACGTAAAACTGCCGTAACAATCACTGTTTGGCGTCTCGATATAAATTAACTCGCGCAATCCCATACCTGACAAGGGATACAGGCCGATTTCACTTAAAAACGCCTAAAAAGACGTATTGCCATGAAAATACAAACCGTTTGGCAAGTTCAGGCCAGAATGCAAACGACGTTTGGCGTCTCGATTTTTTTGGCTCAGTCATTCGCCGCCAAACAGAGCCTATTCTCATACTTTTGCGAAAATGCAATAGGCAGATAGATGAAAGGATTTGTCACCTTTCTGCCCACCGCCAGTGCACCGAGTCCTGATAATGACATTTGAGTGAACCGCCAGAGCACTTGGACATACCCAAGCGTGACCAGTGCGGTTGATTGAAAACCGTTAGAGCACTTTGAGTGCACAGGAGATAAGTATGTTTGTACTAGGCGTAGATATCGGTTACTCAAACCTGAAGCTGGCAATTGGCCAATCAGGCAGTGAACCGAAAACCATTATTCTGCCTGCGGGTGCCGGTCCTGCGGATCGTATGCCGGAGCGTATCGGTGGAGGCGATGATGAAACTTGTTTGTATGTGTCTGTCGATAATGAGCGTTGGGCGGCAGGTGTGCCTGCTGGACGCCTTCAAGGCTGGGAACGAGAGCTCCACCCGGAATATCCCACCACAAAAACCTATAAGGCGCTTTTTCATGCCGCCTTGTTAATGGCTGAAACAGAATCCATCGATTTGGTTGTCACTGGATTACCGGTTTCCCAGTTTCATGAACCACAACGTAAGTCTGACCTTGTGCAGCGTTTAAAAGGTGTCCATCAAGTGACGCCTAAGCGCAGCATCACTGTTCATGACGTCAAAGTGCTGCCGCAGCCTGCCGGTGCCTATATGGATCTGGTTCAAACAGGTGGTGATTTGGGCTTAATTGAAGAAGGTCGCGTCGTCGTCATAGATCCCGGCTTCTTTTCTGTTGACTGGGTTGCCCTTGAGGCTGGAGAAATTCGCTACAGCTCCTCAGGAACCAGTCTTCAGGCTATGTCCGTGCTACTGGAAACCATTGATAAGCTGATTTCGGAAGATCATGGTGCAAAAGTCGGAATGGATCGACTTGAAAAAGCCATGAGAACCGGCGACTTGCAGGTGCTACTATTTGGAGAAAAAGTCGATATTTCACCTTATCTGAATGCTGCCATGAAAAAGGTAGCGCCTGTTGCTCTTACAGCCATGCGCCAATCCATGCGTGACGAAAGCATCAATGCGGACTTGGTATTGATCGCCGGAGGTGGAGCCTTGGCTTATAAGGAAGCGGCCAAGGAGATTTTTTCACGAAGCAAGATCATCGTCCCGGAACAGTCTGTTTTGGCGAACGTCCGAGGCTTCTGGTTTTATGGGGCCTGATCATGAGAGTTGTCGTCAACATTCCCCCAGGGAGCCACCCTGAACTGCTCAAAGAATTAGAAAAGACGCCGCCACGGGAACGCGCTGAGCGTCTGAGGATGCTGGCCACCTTTGGCTTAATTCACATGAGCCAACCCAATTTATCCACTACATCTGCACCGGTGGATGGCCATGCACCAGATGATGAAGTGACTTCTATGAGTACAGCGCCAGAACCCAAAGCAGAATCACGCAAACAATCATTAAAATCAAAACTAGGGCTGGGCTTATAACATGGCGTTATCAGTTAGCTGGCTCGATGCCAGGTTAAATAAAGAAGCAAAAGAAACCGTAGTAAAAGCTGACCGAGATGGACTAAGTGCTCGGGTCTCGCCCAAGGGCAAAATTGTTTTTCAGTTTCGTTATCGGTTCGATGGCAAGCAACAGCGGGTAGACATAGGTACTTACCCACTTATGAAGCTTGCTGAAGCCAGAAATGAGCTGGATAGGTTAAGGGCGGTACTCGACCAGGGCAGAAACCCCAAGCTCTACCTACAGCAGGAACGGGCCAAGTATTCTGCCAACCAAAGCTTCGAATCGATTTTTCGAGACTGGATAGACTCTGCCGGTAAGCAAGGGCTAAAGGAGAAAACGTGGCACTACCAAAAACGAAGCAGTGAAATATATTTGCTGCCCCGACTTGGCAAGTACCCATTAACTGACATCAATGAATTGTCCTTGCGAAACTGTCTTCGTGAGGTTTCGGAGTCGTCCCCTTCAAACACAGAACGCCTGGTGTCTGTGCTGCACAAGTTTTATGACTGGCTGATTGATGAACAAATTTTGGAAATTAACGCTGCCGCTGGGATCACAGCAAAAAAGGTTGGCGGTAAGAAAGGCAAACGAACTCGGGTGCTAAATGACAACGAGATCAGGATACTTTGGCGCTATTTGCACGAGTCAAAAATCACTGAGAAGAACCGCATCTACATAAAACTGCTTCTGCTATTGGGCGGTCGCAAGGGCGAACTCATTCAAGCTGAAAAGCATCACTTTGATTTGCAATCTGCAATGTGGACAGTGCCCATAGAGATCCGCAAACAAGGTGAGAAAATTGGAGCGCCAATCATGCGACCATTGATTAGGCCTGCAATTGAGCTGATTGAATTGGCGATGCAGATGAGCAAATCAACTTACTTGTTTCCCGCGAACGGACAAGAAGAGCTTGCCACAAATGGCTTTGATACCACTATTCCTAACAATGTGAAAATCTGGGCTCGCAGGTCGCTTGGTGTTGAGATGGAACATTGGTCTATGCATGATCTTCGAAGAACGATGCGAACACGAATGTCGGCCATCACGACGCAAGAAGTTGCCGAGTTGATGATTGGCCACAGCAAAAAAGGATTGGATGCTATCTACAACCAATATCAGTACCTGGATGAAATGCGTCATGCTTACGACGTTTGGTATCAACAACTAGAAACCATCATCGAGCCGACAGGCTTTCCATTCAACTGGCGTTTCGGACAGTAAGAATTTGTCGCTACCAGTAGATTGGTATTCCTAATTGTGACCATGTCAAAAACCTTCTCAATGTTGTTTTTTGACTGGTCGCTTTAAAACTAGGCTTAAGCCGCATAGCTATCACCAGGGTTTAATCTGATCATTTTTCAGCCTGAACTCTTGAGTTTCTCAGTTTGAAACCACATGTATTTTGTAGTGCTTTAGGAAGTGAAACCCTGGTTCCATTGCTGTTCTTGAATGCACAACCAGTTAGATTCAATTTATTGAGGATTCCAGATGGCGAAAGGTTCAAGTATCAACGGCAATGGCGGTAAAAATGGTGGAAATGATAGCTACACAATTACAGGGCGCGGCGAAGTAAGTCGAAAAACACTGGTTCGTGAAGTTAAGGAAGGTAAACATCCAGACACGCACATTTACAAGCGCAATGGTGTGGAGTACGCCCGAAACAATCCAAATCACGACAAGCCTGACAACATCAACGAATAGTACTGTTAAGAGGTTAAGGGCTGTACTTTGCCCTTAACACTTTAAACCCTGCTCAACCTTCACTGTTCTCATACTCCTCCAAGTCTTCAATGTGCCAAAGCTTGTTTCGTGTATTTCGGTTGATACGAGGTTGAGGCAAGCTGCCATCTTTTATTCTTCGCCAGAGCGTCGTATAGCTAATGTGGTAACGAGCCATAACTTCGTAAGACGTGAGAAAAGGGGTTACTTGGTGCGCTACTGCTGTCATCTGCATTCTCCTGAAAATCAATGTAAAGCTATCATCGCCTGATTCATCACTTGTTGATGGTCAGAAAGATGCATGATTTGTTCAGAAGATCAGGTCCATACAAATGAACTTTTAGGACAGCAAAAAAGCAACCGGTAACCAACTCAACCAGCAAACAATTAGAGATAATCGCGAACGTCTTACCATCATTTCTCGATTTTCGGCATAAAAAATATAGGCAAGTTTTGGCTAAAACCCAGTAGGCACAAGGCCTACAGCTAGGTTTGTGTCATGGAATTTGGCTAAAAACGGTAAATATGGCGATTTGTACTCAAGTTTGTACACACTTTCCGAGGTTACGCTTGAACATCATTGAAAAGCAAAGAAACGAGAAAAAGACGAAAAGCCTTTAAATTCAGTACGTAGAGATGTGATTGTGGTGAGCAATGAAAGGTGGTTTTAAGCGTTGAAAGGCTGGGCGGCATCAGGGTGAGATATGATAGCAAACGTTCTGCGTGTGCTAACTTCATGGAGAAAGTTCTGATCTGTCATTTAACCGTTCTTTTCGTTTATATACAGATTTGTATAAGCATTCGAAGAGGCTCAATGTGGCTCTTGGCGTCGCAAATCCGTCTTGTTAATCAAAATTGGCGGTTATTTTCGCAGATCTTGGGGGTATTAACAATCAAAGGCTATCTAATCTGTTACCATTTACTCTCAGTGTGCGCCAATACTCAGTTGTAGCTGTTTGTAATCGTTGCTTCTTCAGCCCATAAACAACTGTCTCTAAACCACAAATTCCTTCGCTACCAAAAATCGATGATAGCTTGTCGTACTACGCCAATAATACTGCAATTGCCGTTGTTCGGTATTGCATGGTGTAACGAGACCTAGTCGATTTACCAGAGCAAATCTGGCTGATCAGCTGCTGTATGATACCAATGTGACGAGCCAACAACTCAAAGCAGCAAAACATCTAGTTTTGGTTGAATAAATCTGACTTTTCATCGTCTGATTTACCACTTGTTAATGGTCAGAAAGGTGCATGATTTGTTCAGAAGATCAGCCCTGCATAAACATCTATTTTTTAGAAATCACATACTGAGAACATCTTTCAGCTTTTCTAAGGCTTGTGTATGTTTGTCATTCGGCATTTTTGCTAAATTGATTTGTTTCCATTTGATGGCAGGAAGCTCACAGACTCCATTCAGGCCGAGTAAAGACCAGTCAGGTTCTCGATTTTTAAAGGATAGCAAAAAAGCCTTTTCAACATCGGTCAGTCCTTGGTGAATGAGGTCTACTAGGCGTCCCCTTACGGTTTCCAGTTCCACCAACGGGACATCCGTCTCGGCCATGTTAGTAAACTCACCTTCATAGGTGGCAGTAATATCCTTAAATTGCGGACTGAGCAATTCTGCCATTGGCCGATTATGGCTTGATAAATAAACGAGTAATGCTTTACGAATTTCATCCGTTAGCCCTTCATTCTCCAAAAGCAACTTCACATCAAATAAGTCTCTTGGATGCTGTCTATCCAATGCTGCACATATCTTTCCAGCATAAAGATCAGCTAAGTCAACAACAGGTATTTCAACATAACCAAATTCGTCTTCTACGACTGCGCAAACTTCCATCAGCTTTGGTTCATAAACAGTACCGCGCAATACAGGTGATAACTCGACTTTGATCTGCACACCGTTGCGAGCAATGATCAACCTTAGAGCATCGCGTTTTGACCGATAAGCTTCCGTTAGCTCGACATCTTTAAATGTTATTTTTAAATCCACGCTAATAGCATCAAGTGCATCACAGATTTCCTGCAAGGCATCATCACGGCTCTTCATTGGCAGATACACCAAATCAATATCGACCGATAAACGAGGAAAGTCTCTGACAAATAAATTGATTGCTGTACCACCTTTGAGCGCAAAGCATTTCTGTTTGGCAACGAAAGGCAATACCTGTATCAAAAGCTGTACTTGCTTGTAATAAATACTGTTTCTATCCATCGCTGAACTTATCCTTTACTTGCCAACACCATATGCTGAGGTACTGTTATTAGATACTCTGTATCCAATTTTCCACCTTTAGCAACAACACGCTTACCTGAGCCTAAATCGTAATTTTCTACATTTAACTTATCAAACCAAGGATAAGCTTGGCGTTTTGCAAGCCAAAAGAACAATCGTTTGGCCTTTACGCTTTTACACACTTTTAAGAGCGAATCTAGTTTTCTTGGAGATAAATTCACCAACCCCTGCATTAGCTCATCGGCATGTTCAAATGACACACTTTCAGGCAAATCCACCAACACTTCCAATATGGCTTTTTCAGGACATGAAAAATATACAGGTGGTAATTGCTCTCCCCATTCATGCTCTTTAACGAATGCTCTATCTTTGAATAAGCTCTCAGGCCAAAGTTTACTTGTACTATGTCCTTCGAACTTAATTGGCAATGACAGTCTCTCAAGCCAGGAAGGCAGTTTTCCCGTTGCATATAAATGAATATGAGGTGTACTTCCTAATGACAAATATTGCGACAAACCAGATATGGAAAGCGCTGACAATCCACCGACCACGACAGGCGGAAGTTGTTCATCTGCACTTTTATTCATCATACGCTGCATAGAAGCGACTACGCCTTCCCAAGTGACTGTTCGAGAATACTGGCTGTAAACACCTATAGCTAGCGGCAATAACGTATCGGTTTTGACAGCGTTATCCAACGCATGAGCACTCAAGCCCTGCTCTGCAAGCCATTTTTTTGTTGCTAACATACCATAAGGTAAAAGAGTTTTAAGAGACTGCTTATAAGACTCTTTCACCGTTTCGCGCTGGGAATGACTAACCATTTTTAAACACCAAACCTTTTTCTAGTTTATCTCTTTGCTATTTTGCGGCTAATATCGCCGTAAAACCTAGACTTAATAAACTATCACAACAAGGCGTGGTTTACTATTCTTTCCATTCACGGCGAATATCGCCGTATAATTTCCAACTTTTAAACCAAATCTACCGAAACTTAGAAAACTTACTTTGTCCAGTCCGCGAGTAATATCTGCAATGTTTTGGTGTGTTTGCTTTGTACATAAATCAAGTGATAAAAGAACAAGTCCCATCCGAAGATGGAAATTTTTAGCTCAAGCCTATGAATAACAAGGGATACAAGACGGTTTATGTCATGGAATTTTCGCCAGAGGCCCATAAAACGGAATTTGTACTCAAGTTTGTACACACTTTCCGAAATCACACTTGAACATCATTGAAAAGCAAAGCATCGAGGAACAGGCAAAACAGTCCCCCGATGGCTCACGAAATTGGCTCAATAAACAGCGTCTTTATGCATCAACTAAGCACTGACCAAACGGGCTATTTCATCCCCCAACGCCTGCGTACTGGCATCGCCACCCATATCACGAGTCAAATGTTGACGTTGTTTAATCGCGGTTTCTACCGCAGACATAATCGAATCATGCATCTCAGGGCATCCCAAGTGCTGCATCATCATGGCTGCCGCCCAAATCGTACCAATCGGGTTAGCAATATTTTGCCCTGCAATATCCGGAGCTGATCCATGAACCGGCTCAAACATCGATGGGAATTGTTTTTCTGGGTTAATATTAGCAGACGGCGCAATCGCAATGGTACCTGTACAAGCAGGCCCTAAATCAGACAAAATATCGCCAAACAGGTTTGACCCAACAATCACATCGTAGAACTCTGGCATTCTCACTAAGTTTGCAGCAAAAATATCAATATGAAATTGGTCAACTTTGATATCTGGGTATTGCTTCGCTATTTCGGCTACGCGACTATCCCAATAAGGCATTGAATGAAATAGTCCGTTGGATTTCGTCGCTGAACTTAAATGTTTTTTCTCACGCGACTGTGCCAAATCAAAAGCATATTTTAAAATACGGTCTGTTCCCTTACGGGTAAAAATACTTTGTTGCAGCACCATTTCTTCATCAGTACCTTCGTACTGAATACCGCCAATCGCAGAGTATTCCCCTTCAACGTTTTCACGCACCACATAAAAATCAATATCTCCCGGTTTTTTATCTGCTAACGGACACTTAATGCCATCAAACAGACGGACAGGACGCAGGTTAACATATTGGTTGAAAGCGCGGCGGATAGGTAATAACAGCCCCCATAATGAAATATGATCAGGAACACCTGGGAACCCGACTGCGCCTAAGAAAATCGCATCAAATTTTTTCAATTGTTCTAAGCCATCTTCAGGCATCATACGCCCCGTACGGTGATAGGTTTCGCACGACCAATCAAAATGGGTAAACTGCAATTTTATCCCGTGCTTATTTGCCGCTGCTTCTAATACTTTTAACCCTTCAGGGATCACTTCGGTACCAATACCATCACCAGGAATAACCGCTATGTTAAATTGTGACATTGTGAAAACCTCTGATAATTGAATTATGTCTGTTTGTTCTCCAGTTTAGGGGTTGCTGTGATAAAGTATAGATATGAAGTGTAATCCTTAGGTTTACAAACTATGAACAAGCTTCCTTCGTTAGAGGATATCCGCGTTTTTGTCACGGTTGCCCGTTTGATGAGTTTCTCTCAAGCCGCTTCACAGCTGTTGGTATCCCCAGCTTATGTTTCTAAACGCATTAAGTTGCTAGAAGAAAATTTAGGACAAACTTTATTTTTTAGAACTGCTCGCTCAATTAAGCTGACTCATGAAGGGCAAATTATTTTGCGTAGCAGTGAAATGATGCTAGCTGAATTGGAACAGATGCAACAGCAACTCAACGCCTGTCGCGAAGAGATCCGCGGCTCACTGCGTATCAGTTGTAGCACAGGCTTTGGCAGTACTTACATTAACCCGTTTATACTGACATTGCGGGGAAATTACCCTTTATTAGGCATTGACCTCACTTTAACCGATAAGTCTGTCGATATTATTAGTGAAAACATTGATGTTGATATCTGTATTGGCGGTACGATAGCTGAGCAATTTATTGCTAGGCGAATTGCACAAAACCAACGTATCCTGTGCGCTTCGCCAAGCTACTTAGCAACACACGGCTACCCAAAATATCCACAAGAACTGGAACAAAAGCACTTTTGTATTGCGATTAAAGAACGTAATCAAGCCCCCGCGGTATGGAAGCTTGAACATCAGCAAGAAAGTATGACGGTCACTCCCAATAGCAAATTAACCGTTAATAATGGTGAAGTCGCCAAGCAATGGTGCTTAAGTGGTGAAGGGATCCTATTGCGCTCCCAATGGAGTGTGCAGCCTGAGTTACAGTCTGGCCAATTAGTGCGAGTGTTACCGCAATGGCATCAAACCGCAGATGTTTATGCTGTATATTCGAGAAGTCTCCGAACGAGTGCTAACCTTAGAGTCTTTATCGAAAATCTAGAGCAATACCTTGCTACTCACTTATCACATGGTTTTTAGTTAACCCCATAAGTTATAAGGTAAACATGAATTGATGACAGAAACAGAGACATTCAAAGAACGTTTGTTGAAATTGCTAAAACAGAAAAAAATGAGTCAATTAAAGGCAGCTGAAGCCCTTGGCGTTTCCCGAACGGCAGTTAACAAGTGGACGAAAGGCGGCATGATTGATGAAGATAATCTTGAAAAGCTCGCCACGTTATTGGATGTCGACAAGATATGGTTGAAATACGGTGAATATACCAATAACCAAATCACTGTTAGCAATTCAGGCGTCATGCGCAATATCAACGAAGTCCATCTTCAAGAATCCGCAGATATCGTGACATGGGAGTGGGACTTATTAACGGGGGAATTGAACTACTCCGACAACGTTGAAGCCGTATATGGCATCAAAATCACCAGTAATGAAGATTTCTGGGCCTTAATGAGCCATGACTCCAAGGAAAAGTTGGTTAATGGATATTCCAAAATTATCCGTGAAGGGGGTGCCCATGAAATGGATTTTAAAATTAACTGGGAAGGCGATTACCGCTGGATCACATCCCGAGCCACAGGCGTCAAAGGCCCTAATGGCAAAGTGACAAAACTGGTTGGGATCAGCTTAGACAACACAGAACGTAAAAATACTGAACTGCGCCTGCGTAAAATCAAATGCTATTTTGATGTTTTATTGTCCCATTTCAACCACTTAGTCGTATTTACCGATAAAGCAGGTGAAATATTAGCCAGCAACTTACACAACCAATCGACTGAAATAGATTACCTTGAACTACAACGTTTATTGTATCAGTTAGTGATTAATCATAAGCCATGGCTAGATGAAGTATTTCGGACTGGACGGGGGCAAATCGTATTTCAAGACAAGCAAATTACCGCTTATCAACACTTGAATGATGAAAAACAGCCTTTTTTAATGTTTGAATTAAAAGATATTTAAAACAGGTATTCTGCCCCACTTGTGACCTAAGCGGGGCAACTTTGATTATAAATCAAGGACTAACCGTTTAGATTTAGCTCGAGAAACACACAACATCATCGTTTTCTGCTCAGCTTTTTCATCATCATCGAGGTAGTGGTCACGATGATCAGCCTCTCCCTCAAGTATTGCCGTCTCGCAGGTTCCACAAACCCCATTACGGCATAAACATTCCACGTTAATGCGCTTATCTGCTTCGATTACCTGCAAAATGGACTCATCTTTACCGATTTCCAAACTAAAACCTGAACGTTGAAAATAGACCTCAAATGAATCCCCTTCGCTGGCAACTTCACCAAAATTTTCAAAATGAACCTGTGATTCACCAAGGTGCTGATGGCCCTTTTCAACCACCTCATTAATTAATGATTGGGGACCACATACATACAGATGGCTATTGCTCGCTTGTGCTTGAACCAACTGTTCAACAGACATTCGTTGCCCTTGGCTGCCGTCATAGAGAAATAAACGCGAGCCAATACGCTGTTGCAAATGTTCAAGAAATGCCGCTGTTGCGCTATCACGAAAACAGTAATGGAGCTCAAAATCCATTCCATTTTCTTCTAATTCATAGAGATAAGAGAGAAAAGGCGTGATCCCAATTCCACCAGCGATCAAAATATGCTTACATTGGTTATCCGGTGCCAACGAGAAAAAATTCTGTGCTGGTGACAGGTACAAACTGTCCCCTGGCGATAGCTGCTCATGCATAAATGCAGAGCCGCCTTTCGAGTTTTCATCACGCAATACAGAAATACAATAACTGCCACACTGCTGTGGGTCACTGATTAACGAATAAGCACGTTGTAAACCGGCCTGCCCATCCATGTGAACGGTAACGTGGCTACCTGCACTAAAAGGCACAAAAGTACCATCTTGCGCTACAAATTCGAATATCTTGATATTTGGGCTAACTTGCTCAATTCGGCTAATATTGACTGCAATTTTTTGTTGGTTCATCACAGTGCCTCTCTTATTATTCAATATCTAAACACAGATACTTAGTACTTAAATAATCCTCAATACCATATCGAGAGCCTTCTTTTCCTAGACCTGATTGCTTCACACCTCCAAAAGGAGCAACTTCATTAGAAATCAAGCCTGTATTGATACCGACCATGCCACTTTGTAGCTTTTCAGCAACACGATAAACACGGCTAACATCACGAGAAAAGAAATAAGCCGCTAAGCCATAAATCGTATTGTTGGCGCGAGTAATCACTTCATTTTCATCACTAAAACGAATCAATGTTGCAATGGGACCAAATATTTCTTCATGAACAATCTTCATTGAATCATCAACATCAACAAGGACTTTGGGATTAAAGAAATTGCCATACTCAGTGACTTCATTCCCTAAGGTTAATTGATGAGCGCCTTTCGCTAATGCATCTTGCAATAACTCATTCATCCCATCGATAGCACGTGTTGTGATCATCGGCCCAATGTCGGTACTGGCTTCAAGACCATTACCGACTTGCAATTTGGCGACTTCTGTAACGAACTTGGTCTGAAATTCATCGAAAATCGCATCTTGAACATAAAAACGGTTCACACAAACACAAGTTTGCCCACCATTACGAAATTTCGCTTGAACCGCACTCTTTACCGCTTTATCAATGTCTGCATCATCAAAGACAATAAAAGGCGCGTTCCCCCCCAGTTCGAGTGAGGTTTTCTTAATCGTTGATGCGCACTGCTCAGACAATATTCGCCCAACTTGTGTTGAACCGGTAAACGAAAATTTACTGATAAGCTCATGTTTAGTTAGGCGTTCCCCTAGAACGCGAGAGTCCCCAGTAATGACGTTAAATATCCCAGCGGGGATACCCGCCTCATCAGCCAGCTGCGCTAAGGCGAGTGCAGTAAAAGGCGTTTCTGTCGCGGGTTTGATAACAATACTGCAACCCGCTGCCAGTGCCGGAGCCGCTTTACGAGTGATCATCGCTGCGGGGAAATTCCACGGGGTAACCGCACTACAAACACCAATCGGCTGCTTTATGGTCGAAATACGGTTGCTACCTACCGTTTGAGGGATCGTTTCCCCGTAAACTCGCTTGCCCTCTTCCGCAAACCATTCAATAAATGACGCGGCATAACGAATTTCACCTTTTGCCTCATGCAGTGGCTTACCTTGTTCGAGAGTCATTAAACGCCCGAGATCGTCAACATGGGCTTCAATCAGCTCAAACCAGCGACGTAAAATGATAGAACGCGCTTTCGCTGTCAGCTTACTCCAGCCTTCCATCGCAGAATATGCAGATTCAATCGCCTCATCTACTTGTGTGGCCGACAGGCTGGGGATCGTTCCCAGCACAGATTGGTCAAAAGGATTAGTCACAGGGATTTTATTGTCTGAATCAACCCATTGCCCATTGATGTAACATGACTGACGAAATAGTGCAGGGTGAGTTAAATAATGCATTTGTGACTTCTCCTTTTATTTTTATGGTTAACGTAATTACTCAGTGTGCGCGCCAGCGATGATTTTATGGAAATGAGCAACGCCATGTTCACTAATCCCACTGCGCTGCCTGTCAGCCATGATACGCCCTTGGCCTCGGTAACCACGCGATCTCAACCCTTTTTGTACACTTTCTACTAACCGTAAATCTTCTGGGCGGAACACCGTGCGATACCATTCCACTAAGTTTTTCTGATATTCAGTCAACTCTTCATTGAGGAAATAAATATCATAGTGCTGCAAAGTTTCCCCTGCGCTCACAGGAAACTCATAAATGACTGTCATGAAATCGCCGCCTGGAGGCATATTGAACATAGTGCTTGGCCAAATCCAAAAACCAAAGAAACGCGGGTCTAAAACAGATTCATCAAATTGATAGGAGGACTCAGAAGGTTTTGCCTTACCAATTTGAACAGTCCAATTATCCAATAATTGGTGTTCGTATACGTTAACATCCACCGAACTTGCAAAGCTCACATGGTTGGTTGGGCAGTGATAACATTCAATATAGTTATCAACGATGGTCTTCCAATTAGCTGGTGTATGGCTAACAAACCGAGCGGCTAATTTTAAATCACTAATTACTGCACAAGCTTCTTGCATTTTTTCAGCTAAACCTGGAAGTTGCTCTTCAATAGGCTGCGGTTCGCCTACGGTCATATTTACATAGATAAACCCTGCATGTTCAGTAACATGGAAGCTACTTAATGTCATTGCATCAGCTTCAAAATTATTCACATTTTCACAGTTAGTCGCATGTGCTAATTGGCCATCTAGCTTGAATGCCCACGCATGGTAAGGGCAAGTAATCACATTTTTGACTTTACCGCTTTCACCGCTGATCAACTGATGCCCTCGGTGTGGACACACATTATAGAAACCGCGCAATACATCATCGCGACCACGAACAATTACAAGGCTTTCACCAATGAGTTCACGGGTGATATACGAATTTTTTTCTTTTACCTCACTAACATGTGCGACACAAACCCATGAATTAGCGAATATTTTTTCTTTTTCATACTCAAAAACATCATTAGACGTGTAATAACGCGCTGGAATTGTCCATGCGTTATCGATATCAAGGTGATCATTAATCGAAATGACTTTAGCTGCATTGCTCATAATTGCCCTCACTTATGTAAACTTATAGTTAACATCTTTTTTGAGAATGTTAATGCAGATCGCATTAATGATCAAACGAAATATTGATAAAAATTTAACCAAAAACATTTAACCAATATATAACAATGAGTTGAATTACTTTTAATTATTAAAACTGTTAACAATTGGTTAATTACTTGTTGACTACACAATCTTTGCATGGCTATTCTCTGTAAACCAAAAGTAGCAATTAACAAAAAAGTACCCTAAAAAACAAAACGAGTATTCCCTGCAAGCCAACTCTCATAAAAGAAAAAATAAGTGAGCAACTGGAGAAGAGGTATGATGAATCACAAAAAATCCGTATTTTACGTGTCGCTAGCCTTTAGTCTGGCGTTAATCAGTTTTGGTGCATTTATTCCTGATAAACTGGAAGCATTTTCACATTCCGCCTTAAGTTTTATCTATAACAACCTAGGTTGGTTCATCCTAGGTTCCGTTTTTATCTTTTTCAGCTTCTGTATGTTTCTCGGTTTTTCCAAATTTGGTCACATACGCCTCGGCGATGACAATGACAAACCGGAATACAGCACGGTCACCTGGATTGCGATGTTATTCAGTGCCTCGATCGGTATCAGCTTGATGTTCTGGGGGGTGGCAGAGCCAGTTTCCTATTATATCAGCCCACCCGTTGGGCAAGGCTTAACAGAACAGTCAGCCAAAGCAGCTATGCAATATGTCTATCTGCACTGGGGGGTTTCCGCATGGGCGTGTTATGCACTCGTCGGTGTGGCTTTAGGCTATTTCCAATTTAGAAAAAAATTGCCATCCTCACTCAGCTCGGTTTTCTATCCTTTAATCGGGGATCGGATCTACGGCTCTGTCGGGAAATGGATCAATATCTTGGTGATGTTGTCCGTCGTCATTGGTATCGCCACATCATTAGGCTTTGGTACACTACAAGTTAACAGTGGTATGAATTACTTATGGGGATTACCCATCAGTATTTATGTACAAATTGGCTTGATCGCAATAATTACCGTTGTTTATGTTGCTTCGACGATCTCTGGATTACAAGGAGCGATAAAACACCTATCAAACTTAAATATCATACTTGCCCTAGGATTGATGGCATTTATATTTTTGTCTGGCCCCACCCAAACTATCTTAAAAGTTTTATTCCAAGGTATTGGTGACTACGTCCAAAATTTTGTCAGTATGTCATTTCGCACTGAGCCCTATAATGACGGCACTTGGATTGCTAACTGGACACTGTTTTACTTTGGCTGGTGGATAGCATGGGCACCATTAGTGGGTAGCTTTGTGGCGCGTATATCAAAAGGAAGAACAATTAAAGAGTTTATGATTGGCGCAGTATTTATTCCTGTATTAAGTGCTTTTGCCTGGTTTGCAGTCATGGGCGGTTCTGCCATTCATTTAATTCAAAACTTAGGTCAAACCGCACTAGCAGATGCTGTAAAAACCGACGTCACATCTGCACTGTTTAAGTTTTTAGACTATTTCCCTGCATCGACATTTATTAGTGTCTTAGCGATTGTTTTAGTGCTGATTTTCTTTATCACATCAGCTAACTCAGCGGTATTTGTACTGGGAATGGTCAGTGAGAATGGCAACCCAAATCCTTCTCATGTTACTAAAACCATTTGGGGTGTCGTTATTGCTGCTATTGCGATTGTGCTAATTATGACGGGTGGCTTATCAGGCTTACAATCAGCACTGGTCGCCATGGCTGTGCCACTATCCATCATGATGCTAATTATGTGTTATTCCACATATAAAGGCCTCAACGAAGAAGTCAACGCACAAGCGGCGGCAAAAAAAGCGTTAAAAGATAATATCCAAATAATTAATAAGCCCATTCTTCCTGAAATTGAAAAATAAATTTCACTAAAAGCACAAAACCCCAGTATGTCTCATGACATATTGGGGTTTTAATTATATTAGTAATAAATTATTTGTTACTTAAATTTATTCATCAGAAAATAGAGTCAAAGCAAGTACTAAAGCATCTTCTCGGCCTTTTTTGGCGGGGTAATAATCTTTACGCACCGTCACTTGATGAAAACCTAGCTTATCGTATAGATGCAAAGCAGATGCATTTGATTCCCTCACTTCTAACCATAACGTGAGAATACCTTTCTTTACGAGTTCTTCAATGAGCTGTTCTAGCAACAAACGGCCATAGCCTTTCCCTTGGTAATCAGGGTGTATGGCAATATTAAACAAGGTCGCCTCATCAAGAACACACTGTGTTATTGCATAACCAACAATTTGATTATTAACAGATATTTTTATGTTATGGTACTTTTCCCCTTGGTTCCCATAAAAAACTCGCTCAGTCCATGGAAAATCATGGCTCAACTTCTCAATTAAGTACGCAGTTGCGAGATCAGATTGCTTTAGTGTTGAAATTTTCATCATATTGATAAATTTGTTTCCATAGTGCCCGTTTAGCGCTACAGCTTGTACTTAGCTCAGACAAAACGGGTGAAGTAAACATGATTTTTGAACCTTCAGGCTGGATTTCATCACCTAATACCCAACATGGTGTTATTATTGGTGTTGGGATTAAACCTAGTTGCTCTGAATTTACACAAACCACATCGTCCTGTGCAATATTCATGGAAAGAAAAATATCTTTTAGCAATTGGCTATTTAAATCAAGGTTCTCATCAGTAATAATAATAAGCTTAGTCGACGCTGGGATCCTTACACCACGCTCACCACGTAACACGGCAGGATTTCTCACCATCCATTGAGTGATCCCCAGTTGTTCTAAAAGCCTGTCACGTCGTGTCATTTGATTTTCCAGTCGCAATTTTACAACCACATCTTATCAAAGGGGATCAATAGCGCCAACAGAGCAATGCTATTTCTCTTATCTTTGGTAAGATGTCATCGGTTTTTTTATTATTTTAGGAGATTGACAGAATATGTCATTACTGACACCTGCCAGCGAAGTTATTCAACGCCATCTCGAACATTTTACAGATCGTCATGTCATTTTGGCCGGTGACATTCAGGATGAGCTCGCTGCAACCTTAGAAGCGGCTAGTGTTCGTGTCATCACCAACCAGTATCATCACTGGCAGCGTTTACAGCTGTTAATGGGAGATATGGCGTTATTCTCTGCCACTACGCCTGCGGAATTTATCCAGCCTTGCGATACTCTCATTTATTTTTGGCAAAAAAACAAGCAAGAAGCCTGTTTCCAACTCGATGACCTTTGTACTCATCTTGCTGCGGGTAGCCAAATTTTTATCGTCGGTGAGAATCGCAGTGGTGTTAAAAGCGCCGAATCCATTATGGAGGGGATCGCTAGCTTACAAAAAATTGACTCCGCACGTCGCTGTGGCTTGTACTATGGTGAATTAGAGCAACCAACCACCTTTGATATTGCTCGCTGGTGGCGTCATTATGAACTTGATAATGTTAGAATTAACGCATTACCAGGGGTGTTTAGCCATAATGAGCTTGATATCGGTAGTGACCTACTGTTATCAACATTAACCGATCCAATGAGTGGTGATCTGCTTGATCTTGCTTGCGGTAACGGTGTGATTGCCGCGGTGATCGGCTCACAAAACCCAGAGATCAAACTTACCTTAAGTGATGTCAGTGCGTCTGCACTAGATTCCGCAGCATCCACTCTTGAGGCCAATAAACTGACTGGTAAAGTCATCGCTAGTGATGCTTACTCAGATATTAACGATAAATTTGATTGGATTATTTCTAACCCGCCATTCCATGATGGCCTAAACACCAGTTATCGTGCGGTTGAAAATATGATTTACCAAGCTCCTAAATACCTGAAAAAAGGGGGCCGCTTGCGGATCGTTGCGAATGCTTTCTTACCATACCCTGATTTACTCGATAAAGCTTTTGGTAGTCACGAAGTACTTGCAAAAACGGGAAAATTTAAAGTTTACCAAGCAGTTAAGCGTTAATTTATACACGAGTAATTTAGGCTAAAGCACAATTTATCATGCTTCTCATTGGCTGGTGATCCTTCACCGGCCATTTTTTCATCAATCAAAAAATACTTCATAAAAAAATTATTGACGTTCGTCGAAATTAGCCTAAAATCCGCACCACATTATTGCTGGTTAAAAGCATTGATGGACCAAAGTTTAGTTAGGTACTGCGAGGGTGGCGGAATTGGTAGACGCGCTAGCTTCAGGTGTTAGTGTCCTATGGACGTGGGGGTTCAAGTCCCCCCTTTCGCACCACTAGCTTTGGGTAAATCACAATAATATAGTATTGATGTGACAGTAGTATTGATGTGACAGTATTGCGAGGGTGGCGGAATTGGTAGACGCGCTAGCTTCAGGTGTTAGTGTCCTTCGGACGTGGGGGTTCAAGTCCCCCCTTTCGCACCACTGGTCAGTCATTTTTTTATAACATCCTGCCCTTTTGACCTTCTCTGTAATGCTAACGCTGTCTTATTTGCCTTATTTACTATAAGACAATAATAAATCATTTAAATAAACCGTTATTTTGAATACCATTCAATTATCAATATCTTTCGATACCACTTTTTTCTGTTCTATTTAATTATCAATTAGATTATAGAGCTACCTTTGTAGTACAAAGGCCATCATAAAACATGCAAGTGAGATCACAGCTGGGATAATCAATAAACGACGAGAGCCACGATTAAATAACATCCCCGCAGTTGCTACCATCATGATAATCATAATGATTTTTAAATTATCTAAGCCCATATTATTGAGTACATAAGCAATGCTCAACAATATCACAGCAAAGACACCCCAAAGGCCAGCGCCTATACGCTTTAAACCTGTGGTTTTTGATATGCTAGTTGGCATAGTGACCTCAACACTTTAAATGATAATGATTATCAATCATATCTAGTTTTTAGTAAATTTCAATGCTTTTTTATTTCACCCCCCTATAAATTAACACTTATTTTACAAAATAAAAACTTACTAAAATAGATAAATAAAGTGAATATCTTCAGGTTCCAATGCAAATAATTCAGGATCAGGTTGTGCAATTAAGGTACAGCCTAGGTATTGATAAAAGTGCACTGTATTTTCTGAAGGCGTCGCAGAAATATATAAGCCTTTTGCCCCTTTTTGCATCGCAATTTCAACACATTGCTGAAATAACATCCCTGCTAAACCTTCGCCACGGTACGAGTGGCTCACATGCAGGAAAGATAATTGCAGTAAGTTTTTTTGCTCACCGCGCCACACATTATCTAAACTTGCAGCAGCAATTAGCTTGCCCTGTTCAAAAACCCCAAGAAATACCGCGCCTTGGTCATAACTTTCCAACAAATGGGGGGTATAGGCTTCAGGTTCACCTTCTGGCCAACCTTTCATATCAAACCGCTGTTTGGATAGCACCAACTCGCCATTTTGATACAGATAAAGGTTTTCAATTAATTCAGTGCGGTCGATAGACCAAACAGATGGGATTTCATCTCGTTGTAGTTCGCGAACTTCTCTCATTATGCCACTCTCATTATTCGTGCCTATGAATAAGCACATTTATTGTTATCAGATAAATCAATTTCTCAAGATAACGGATAAAAAAAGAAGTGCAAATATTTAGTAAGTTTATTGAGGAATGGTTGAAAAATAAGGAGAAAATAGACTAAAAAATAAAAAAATCCCCCGCAACATCCTATTGCGGAGAATTTTCACTACAGGGTTGGTTTATTGCTTCAATCCCATTGCATCGCGCATGGTAAAGAACAAATCAGTTTGGTCAGTTAGACCCATTACGTTTGCCGCATGTGGGCCATAAGCCGCCACACGTAACTGAGCACCGGTGTGCTCTTGTGAATCATCTTCTTCAGAGTTACCGTAATTCACTACCATCACAGAACCGTCTTTAGTAATCAACGCTTGCGTTAAGCCCGTTGATTTTGTGCCTTCTGGAATAATTTGGCTTGAATGTGAATGGTCAGCTGTCACAATAACTAATGTATCACCATGTTTTTTAGCGAAATCTAAGCCAACTTGTACAGCTTGGTCGAGAGCAACTGTTTCACCAATTTGGCCACATGGGTTTGCTTTATGATCTTGCTTATCGATAGAAGCGCTTTCAACCTGTAAGAAGAAACCATTCGGGTTAACTTCTAACAGTTCAATCGCTTTTTTCGTCATTTGAGCTAATGTTGGCGCATTAGGGTCTAACTTAGCGTTCGGTTTACACTCTAACGGCGCATTGTTGATATTACCATAATGAACCGCTTTCGGGCCTTCCCATGCAACCGTCATGTTGCCATCGTGGAATAAGCCAAGAACAGGTTTGTCTTGATTTGCGACTTTAATGCTGTCTAATGATTTAGCATCTCGCACAATATTGTACCCACGTTCAATCGCCTGTTGCTCCAACGTTTTACCTTTGTAGTCACCCGCCTTTGCTTCTTGCTTGAAGCTCTTAGCGCCACCACCAAGTGTGACATCTGGGCGAGTTACCAACAGTTGCTCTGAAATTGAACCACGACCGCCATTTTCTAGCGCGTTAGTCGCACATTTTTCTGTTGTTTCCTCAGGGCCATAACATTTACGCGCACTCACATGCGAAAATTGCGCAGCAGGCGTTGCATCTTGAATCTCGGAAGTTGTGACGTTACCTGTAGCTTTACCATTACGTTTAGCTATCTCAATTAATGTCTCATGGTCGTTACCAAATACATCAATTCCCAATGCGCCATTGTAGGTTTTCACACCGGAAGACCACGAAGTGGCAGACGCGGCAGAATCAGTCACATAGTCGGGTTTTTGTGTTTTTTTATCTAATGCATAATGGGTGTACTGGCCCGTAATTGGCAGCGCATCGATACCTTTAAAGAACCCTGAAGCGCCTTCTGCATAGTTACGAGCAACAGTTATCTCTGAGTCCCCCATACCATCACCAATAAATAAAATCACATTTTTGGCTTGGCCATTGTGAAGTGCCGCTTTCATGATATCAGTTTGCTCTGTCGCTAAACGACGCGCGCCACCAAATTTGGTGATATCACCTTGCGCCGCACGGTTTTCTGACACCGCATCATTTTTATCAGCCGCGTAGGCAGGGACTGTACTCCCTAAAATTAAAGTACTTACCGTGACAGCTAAAAGGGATTTCATAAAATTACCAGTCATAACTGTTTCCTTGCCAATCAATAATGAAAATAGAAGATGTATATTTCAAATAATGAAAGGCATGCTAAAGGAGCCAGATGACAGTTGAATGACGCTTTTATGGCGAAATGAAGACGTTTGTCATAAATGTGAAAAAGCAGCTAAATATAAGCTGCTTTTTATGAATGAGCGTTAGGGCTATTTACCATTGTGACGCAAGTTGGTTTGTTCCCTCATAAAGCGTTTCACACCAAGAAACGTAGTCGTGCCCACTAGGGAGTTCAATGGCATCAACTTGATAACCTTTATGTTTTAGAACATCGAATAACCGGTAGTGGTTTTGAATAATTCCCCCCCAACTACCACGTTGTTCAAATAGGCCAGCCTCAAGGAAAAAACGGATCGGTTGTGTTGGCATCATTTCAATTTCACGAATTAACCATTCAGGGTCTTTATCCTTCGGAGCCCACCAGTAAGATCCTGACATGCTAATGACATTACCGAAAATTTCCGGGTACTGTAACGCATTCCATGTCGCCCCAAGCCCTCCATAGCTGGAACCTGCAATAATCGTATGGCTTGCAGGTGCTTGAACTCCCATTTCCGCGAGCTGAGGCATAAGTTCATCCGCCAGCAACTTAGGAAACGCATCATTAGGAGGAAGCTCATCACCACGACGCGCTGAATTGATGCTGTCCACAAACACAATATTCATCGCTGGGAAACTCCCTTGATCCATCCACTTATCAAAGAATTTATCCATTTGATAGTTTTGCAGGTAAATTTGGCCATCCAATAGCACCAATAGTGCAGGGGTTTCCATTGGGATATTAGGCTGGTAAACCGTTATTTTTCTTTCATTTTTTAATACCTGACTCGCCAACGTAAATGTCTCTAAATGGCCTTTCATCTGCCAGTTTTCTACATCAGGAAAATGACATTGGCGTATATTCGGTACTAATGATAACAACGAAAAACGGTTATATTTATCTACACTTTGCGAAGGAATAACGTGAGAATTATAAGGATCTGACTGCGCAGTGACTAAAATCGCCTTACGTTGAGCAAAGCCGCCCTCTGACACAGAAGGGATATCCGGTGCAATTTTATATTGCGATAACGTATCATTAGGAATGATAAAAGAACGATACCAAATATCCGTTCCCGCCAAGTGGGCCATTCTTTCGTGATTACCCGACGGTGCCCCTAGAATATAAGCATTTGCTTTCGCGCCTCGCCAAAGAAATGTCACGCGTTTTTGTCGATTTGAAAACACCTCAACCAGTGGTGTTCCTTGCGCGGCGACAGCTTGCCAAAATGCGCTTGTATCGCCATTTTGATAATGTTCATCAAGTAAACTTTGTAGCATCGGGCTAATAGGTTCATTATCTTTCTTAATGGCTAAAGGTTGGTACTCGCTGATATCAAACTTTAACTGCCAAGGTTTACCCGGCTCACCATTCAATGCTAAATAATAAACCCCATTTTCTGATACGACATAGTCTGCGCTATGGGGTTCTTGCACCGAGCCATACTCTTGCAATGCACGCACTGGCTGTTTATTGGAGTCCAATAACAGGACCTTGGAAAGGCCTTCACCACGTTGTTTTATAAAATCTTGCTGTGATACTTCAAAAGATAAGCAACTATGGCCCTCGCTATCATGCAGCCCTTCAACAAAGGAAAGCTCAGATAAACGCATGCAGTCAGAATGCGTTGCCATTGCAGTAGATGACAGCAACATACAACCTAAAAGAGGCAAAGATTTCACATCAAATTCCAGCGAGTCAATTGATAATAATTATTACTATCAAAAAACTCTTTTAAACTCAATGGCTCACAGCACGTTTTTCCACCAATTGGTTAATTAACTGCAGCGCACTCAATAAATAATAGCGTTGTTTTTGTACTAATCTCAAATAACGGCGAGTCGCAGGAATACGGCTCACCATTTCTGATGCGGTGTAAGGCTCGATTTCACAACGCCAACGACCATGGCTAAACTCTATTTCGCAATGATTAAATTCCAGCTCTTCTAATGTTTGCCTAATAATGGGGTATTCATTCAGCCATTCAATAACTCTCTGTCCATCCATTTGTTTTGAGACGAAATGGATATGTTTTTTCTTTATACTCCCTCGGGTTTTTACTTCAATTTTTGCATTGATATTATCTGTGCATTGGCCTGACACCGCAAAACGGCTATACACAATGAAAGCAAGAAACAACTTTCTTGGTCGCTCTGTCACCTCAATGGTTAACTCCGGTTGAGGCTGTACAAGGAGCTCTCCGGGTGCTCCCCACTCACATGGATAAGGCGCCATGTCCTTTTCAACACGGTTAAGTGTCAATCCTATTTGATATCCGGCAGGCAAACGTTGCTGAATGAGCTTACCGATTTTTTCCCACAAAGACGGTTTAGGCGAGGTGACGTAATGGCTCAAGTTGGCCTCCTTCCATTTCTTCATCGGCAAAGGAATTTGATAAAACGGATTCAACATCTACGGGTTTAAATGGGTTAACTTTCTGCACGAAAACGGTCCAAATTAATGCATACCCTGCGGTTAAACCTAACATAATGGCAAAAGGAATATAGATATCCGATTTATTCATACCCGGTGGGGTAATGTACACAATAGCTAAAATAATTCCGACACTCGAAATAATTTGCGGTATAGGGAAAAAAGGAGAACGATAAGCACGATGTAAGTCAGGACGACGAATACGCAATAACACCACTGAAATCGTTACCAGCAAGTAAGCCGTTCCCCAAGAACACACCGCCGCCAGTACCAATGGAATGATACGGTCAAGGTCGCCTTGAATAGCAAAAGCATGCAAACACGGGATCATCACGGCCACTAAAATGCCGAATACTGGGGTTTTGAAACGTGGATGTAAATAAGCAAAGATGCGTGGTAATGCCCCATCAAGCGCCATTCCATAAAGAATACGAGGAACCGCTGCCATTAACGTATTAATGGTTGCTCCACCAGCCAATAATAATGCGACACCTATCCAATACTTCCCAAACTCACCCATCACAATTTCAGCAAATGCAGGGATTGCCATTGGTGTTTCCAGTAAACGAGTGCCTGTTTGCGGGTCAACGACCTCATTTTCCACTTGGTTCGCTAAAGCTGCACCGAATAACACCATACAGAGCGCGACACAAAATAGGCCCGTTGTCATCGCGCGAGGGATCACCTTAGCGGAATTTTTAATTTCAGGCGCCATTGGTGTCACTAACTCACACCCAACAAACATGAACATCGCCATACCAACAAAGCTGAGAATCAATGTTGGGTCAGTATTGAGTGGCTGACCAAACCAGCCGTCCATATCGACATGAAAGGGCAATATCAAACCACTCACACTAAAAATCACTAACGTAGACCACATGGCGAATGTCAGTACAACCTCAACCTTACCAAAGGCTTCAATGCCGAATGCATTTAAAATCCCAAACGCGACAACTAATCCCACGCCGACCATCCAAGACGAATTACTGGTTTCTAAGACAGTATTGAGATGCTCAAAATTAACAAGCGCCATAATTCCAGAAAGGATCGTTTCGGCAGTTCCTGCAAACACATGCACAATCAAATAAGCCGAAAGCGCGCCAGTTATCGCCCAAAACCGCCCCATCCCACAAGAGATATAGTCATATACTGAGCCTGACGTTGGTAGAATGGCTGCAGCCTCCGAAAATGTGGTTAGCTGAGCTTGCATCATAATGAAGCTAAGTAGCACGGCTAGGGCAAACGTATCACCACCTATACCGAATCCACTCGTAACGGTTAAAATAACGGGGCTAGCCATAATCAAGCCGGCAGAACTCGCCAATGTGGTCGGAAAGCCAACTTTCCCTTTTTCTAAATGTGTCGACAATTTTGAGGATAAATTCATTTTACATCCCTCTCACTCTCTACCCAGCCATGAATGTGAATTTTTTGTAAAAACAAAGTAACTACACATCCACTATAGAAATAAGCCTAAACAGGCTGCTATCGTTCTAAAGAACGATACCTAGAGAGAGGGGAAATAAAATTTAACTCACGAAAAGTACCCACACTTTGAGAGGAAATAAAAATAATTAAAGTAATATCAATATGTAGCAAGCAATTAACTCATTAATATATTAATAAATAATCCTCTAAAGATACCAAAAAGCTACCAATCAATATTTGTGGAGTTTTTATGCGTTTTAAATACTGCTATCAACCTCACGTTATTAATATGTTTACTTTATGTTAAGGGCATTAAGGAGCATGATAATAATTCGATTAATACACAAGGGAATATGATGAATTCACCATTATTCGAGCCTCATCAACAAACATTAATTGATTGCTGCCTAAATACCATTGCACATATTATTCCAGTTTCTGCTTTGGTGTATTACCTCGTGAATGATCATTGCCAGCCAGGTAACTATGTTCTTCATGGGATCCCGGCAAAAATGCACGAAGAGTATCTCGCTTACTTTCACCAATTTGACCCATTGCACCCTGACCATTTTCGCGGTGATGACTTACGCTTAGTGAGAATGGATCCTGAAATATGCCAGCAAAATCAAGCTTTTTTCCATGATTTTATGCGGCCAAATAATATGACTGATATGGCTGAAATATTTATTCGCCGTAAAAATAAAATTATTGCGGGGATTTCGGTACTGCGAGACAGCCCATTTAGCCAACAAGAAATCATGCGATTAAATGCTATCTTGCCTGTCGCGGAACTAATGACATTCGATGTGTTACCCGACTCGCTAGTGTCTTATACCCCTAAAGAACAAGAAATCATCCATTTAGTACGGGAAGGCGCAAGTAATAAGCGAATTGCCTTATTATTGGGAGTTTCACTATCAACAGTGAAGACTCACTTACGCAATATCTTCACTAAAGCGAATGTGACAAACCGCACCGAGCTTGTATCATCAGGGTTTATCATTCGCCAAGAAAAATGATAATGAATCTAACGGCCACCCGCCGCATCAATAATTGAACCTGTAACATAAGAAGATGCACCACTTAACAGCCATACGATGATTTCAGCAATCTCATGTGGTTCTCCCCCTCTTTTCATCGGTAATTGCGAAGCAACACGGTCAACTCGACCTTCCTCACCGCCATCTTTGTGCATTTGAGTATAAATATAGCCGGGTCGAACGCCATTAACACGTATTCCTACTTCTGCAAGCTCAAGTGATAACCCTTTTGTAATTGAATCTACAGCGCCTTTAGAAGCGGCATAATCAATATATTCCCCTGCAGCACCTAAACGCGCAGCTGCAGATGAAACATTCACAATGGCTTTATCTTTGAATTGATTAAAATGGTAGGCGTGTTTAATAAACTCCCGACAACAAATCAGTAATCCGGTGACATTCGTGGCTAATACCTGATTAATGCGCTCTGCAGTCAGCATCTCTGTACGACACTGCTGAAATAAAATTCCGGCATTATTCACTAAGTAATCTAAGTCACCATATTGTTCTTTGATGGTTGCAAATAATTTAACAACATCATTTTCATCACTGATATCACATTGCAGTGCATTTGCAATCCCCCCCGCAGATTGAATCTCTTGCACAACTTCATCAGCCGCTTGCTGGTGATTTTTATAGTTAATCAGTACATGCATACCAAGGCTGCCCAATTTAATCGCTGTAGCTCGACCAATCCCTCGGCTAGCACCTGTAATCAACACTTTCTTCATACTGTTACCCATAATGAATAATAACGAGCTTTCATCATAACCACGAATAAGCAACGATAGCTATAAAATACAAAAAACCCGGCACGGTGGCCGGGAAATGTGGATTAATTGAATATAAATTGAAACTAATAACGCACCATGACAGATTTTAACTCTGTGTAATACTCAATAAAGGCACTACCAAATTCACGACCAATACCTGATGACTTAATGCCACCAAATGGCACTGCGGGGTCAAGGAAAGTATGCATATTCACCCATACGGTTCCCGCTTCAATGCGTGAAATCATGCGCATTGCTTTACTGAGATCATTTGTCCATAAACTCGCAGCTAAACCAAACGGAGTGCTATTCATCATCTCAATAAGTTCTTCTTCATCATCGTAACTCAAGAAAGTCCCTATTGGCCCAAATGTTTCCTCTTTCATCAATACATCATCCGGGCTATTAGCACGAATAATGGTTGGAGGCACAAAATACCCAGCACCTGCAACTGGCTGGCCACCATAAATAATTTCACTACCCTCTTCGCGAGCCTTTTCAAACAAAGCTAAGATTTTTTCATAATGCGCTTTATTTGCCAGCGGCCCCATCTCGGTTGTTTCATCTAATGGAGAACCCACTTTCATCGCAGACAAACGTGTTTTTAGTTCCGCTAATACTTCATCCATCAATTTAGAGGGAATATAGAACCGCTCAGCAGCTGCACAAATTTGTCCTTGATTTAGATATCCCGCTTCAATAATCCCATTAACAATTTTTTCAACCGAGAGGTCAGCTAAGAATGCTGCGCCGTTTTTCCCACCAAGTTCAAGTGTGACTCGGGTTAATTTACCTTCCATCGCTGAACGCCCTACCGCCAGCCCAGTCGGTACAGACCCCGTAAATGTCACTTTAGAACAAAGCGGATGATGGATCAGTGCGGGCCCAACCTCACGACCACCGCCATTCACGATATTAATGACACCGTCAGGGATCCCTGCCTCTTTTGCTAATTCCACCACTCTGAGCATAGTTAGTGGCGTAAATTCACTTGGTTTCAACACAATCGTACAACCGCATGTTAAAGCCGCGGCTAATTTCCAAATGGAAATCATAATAGAAAAGTTCCAAGGAATGATACCGGCTACAACACCAACGGGTTCACGCTGAGTAAATGCAGAATATTTCTCACCATTAAAAGAAGGCAATGAAACATTCAACGTTTCCCCACTGATTTTTGTCGCCCAACCAGCAAAATAACGCAAGAACTGCGCAGATGACCCCACTTCAAGAAAACGAGATAATTGAATGGTTTTGCCTGAACATAACGTCTCTAACTGGGCTAACTCTTCAAGGTGCTTTTCAAGCAAGTCAGCAAGGCGGTTTAAGCAATTCCCTCTTTCCATTGGTGTGGTATTTGCCCAACCCCCTTTAAACGCAGTATGAGCTGCATTCATTGCGGCATCCACTTCTGCTAAGGTCCCTTCTTTTACTTTCGCGATAACCTGTTCTGTGGCTGGGTTAACAACATCAAAAAAAGTATCGCCCTTGCCAGAAACCGGTAACCCGTTGATAAAATGACCGTGCTGGCGCTTCAAAAACTCACTGACTTCTGGTAATAGGCTTAACTCGCTCATTGTTATCACTCCACTAAATAGAAATTAATTAGGCATTTACACAAGCTAAGTAGTGTTTTACGAAGCGTGGTGTTTCAATTTCCCATAAAACTTCAGTACCTTTCGCAGCAAACCATGTATCGCCTTTATGGTATTCAACCGTCACACCGGTTTTCACATCCGTTAACTTCACCGAACCTTCGTGAACTGTCGCCATTTCATCAAATGGATATACCATTTTAAACTTACCTTTAGTACAAGCAAAAATACCGCAGGTCAGGTTATCCGTTGGTTCACCGTGGATCATCGCAACACTCGCTTGAGGGTCGCCTTCAACAACCACAGAACCTAAGTTTGTCACACTACCAATATTTAATAGTTCTGGCAGTGGTTTGTTTAACAGTAATGGACTGATCATAATTTTTACCTTTAATCGATTTAAATAAACTAGTTAAGTGGATAACGAATTAGCGGCGACCTTGCCAATAACCGGATGTCTGATGCATTATTTTTGCCAGTGAAACAATCACATTACGCATGCTATCTTTACCAATAATATTAGCGTGCGGGATAGAACTCATTAAGTCATAACGATGAGAACCTTCTACCATCCCTTCAGCCAAGACTTTGCACACAATCTGGCTAGGCGTAACACCAAAACCTGAATAGCCCTGTGCATAAAACACATTTTTATGTTGTGGTAATGAGCCAATTTGTGGAAATAAATTTGCACTACATGCCATCGGTCCACCCCAAGCTAGTTCAATTTTGACATCTTTGAGGTAAGGAAAGACTTTTAGCATTAAATTACGATTCCATGCTTTAAGATCAGATGGAATGTATTCAAGAAAATGCGTTGAACTACCGAATAATAAGCGATTTTCATTCGTTACTCGGTAGTAATCTATAACGGGGCGAATGTCACTATAAGCACCACGGATTGGGCTAATTTGCTCAATTAATTCATCAGGCAATTCTTCAGTCATTAATTGATATGCGTAAGTATTAATGGTTTTAGGGTAAAGCGTCGGCTCAAGACCATTTAGAAATGAGTCACAAGCCCATAGCATTTTCTGTGCTTTAACTGTTCCCATCGCAGTTCTAACTTTGATGGTATTACCATACTCCACATTTAATACTTGGCTATTTTCAAATATTTTAGCGCCATATATTTCACTAATCGCTTTCGCTTCACCCAATAATAAATTCAATGAGTGAACATGCCCACCACCCATGTGCTTGATACCACAGGTATAAGCATCGGAACCAATAATCTGTTTTAGTTCTGAACCACTGTAAAATTCAATTTCTTCATCAGGATCAACTGACTTGAAGTCTTTTAACCAGCTACGTAAGGTCTTTTCTTGGCGCTTGTTGCTTCCTAAGTATGCGTAACCACGGCAAAAGTCTGCATCAATATCATATTTGGCGATGCGATCACGCATGATCCCCGCGCCCATATTACTGAGTTTAAAAATCGTTTCTAAACCCTCTGGCCCAACATATTTTTTAATTGCATCGATATCATGACCAATGCCTGCCATCACTTGGCCGCCATTTCGCCCTGAACCACCATAGCCAAGATGACGCCCTTCCAAAATAGCAATATTGGTGATCCCTTTCTCACATAGCTCTAGTGCGGTATGGATCCCAGAGAAGCCGCCACCGATGATCACGACATCAACATCAAGATCTTCCTTTAATGTCGGAAAACGTAAGTCATACTTCTTCGTTGCAGCATAGTAAGTCAATGATTCTACTTGGTTATTCATTATGGATACCCTATTTAGTATCTTTCGATAACCCGATTATCTTAACCTTACATTAACAATTACATAGCCCTTTAGGGACATTCGAAACATAAAGTTAACAAATGTGAGCCAAGTAGAATATTTAAATAGTAACGAAATTCACAAAAAATATTAAACAACCAAAAAAATCAAGTAATTAACAAACTATTCTCATATTAACAATATTGTTTATTAATTTTAATTCATTAAGACCATCTAGACAAAATCAAAAAAAATAACGTAATAACAAAAAAGACAGCATCCCATAAAACCATATCAAATCAATATATTACGATAATTTGTACTTAACTCAGCCTATTCATTAATAAGTTAAATAATTCGACTTGTGAGTTAATACTTAACTTTTGATAGATATTCTTACGGTGATTTTTCACTGTCCCTAAACTAATGAAAAGCGCCTGTGCAATTTGTGGTGAGCCTTTACCCGCTAAAATTAACTCGACAACTTCACACTCTCTGGGGGTCAGCCCAAATCGTGTTTGCATATCTGTATTTTGGTAGTGATTCGACACCGAAGAAGGAGAAATATCTTTATGAAGTTTGACCATACTACGAATGATATCGAAGGCATCTTTAAGTGGCGCTTGCGTATATTTTTCCGAGAAAAAAGGCCTATCTTCATTACCAAAAAAAATACCTAATTGCCTATCATCTGAAATATCTAATAACAGCCCAGCCTCATCGCACCACCCCGTTTTGCGATAAAAATTGAGATAATAGTCCGTATGATAAAATCCTTTAGGTGCGAGTTCTTTTAGTGTTAACACTTTGGAAGCGCCTCCTCTTTGGATTTCTTGGTAGAATGGGTCCATTAAATAAGCACCTCGTTGATAGATTCTGTTAATACTATCGCTATTACGGCGCTCTACTTTGGAAAGAAATCGGGGTGGCACTCCTTTTTCAAAGGAGTAAACAATCGCATTATCGAATGCAATAAGTGAAGACAACCATGATAATAAATTAGGGTAAAACTGATTAGTTGCAACAGAATCAATAACATCAGGTAATCTTTCTAGATAGTTCTCCACTCTGCCTCCTCAATCATTAACTCGTTAATAAAAACCCTCTAGGCGGTTTCATTTATATTGCTTAAAACTACATAAAGAACACATTATCTTTATAAACTCAACACGATTGTTATTAATATGTTAATCACATCACTCCTCATTAGTTACCCTAATGAATAGTTTCATTACATTAGCATTCATGAAAATAGAACTTACGTCACATAAAAATAAATTCATCCCTATATTATGTTAATCAAAAGTAAATAACCTAAGAAAAGGAGAAATAATGTCTAAAAATAAAATTATTATCGATTGTGACCCTGGCCATGATGATGCAATGGCAATTTTCTTAGCATTAGGCAATTCAAATATAGAGTTACTTGCGGTAACGACTGTCGTCGGAAACCAAACTTTAGATAAAGTTACTCATAATGCACGCGCAATTATGGAATTCGTTAGTGCAAATAATATCCCTATCGCTGCGGGTTGCTCTCGACCACTCGTGAGAACCATTCAGACAGCCCCAGAAGTTCACGGTACAACAGGCCTTGACGGCACTCACCTCCCCGAACCTAAATTACCTATTGATCCGCGCCATGCTGTTGACTTAATTATTGATACGCTAAAGTCACATCCCCCTAAAACGGTGACTCTCGTCCCGATTGGAGGACTCACAAATATTGCTTTGGCAGTAAGAAAAGCACCTGAAATTGTAGAGTTAGTCAAAGAAGTGGTATTAATGGGAGGAGGCTACCATACAGGTAACCGTACTGCAGTCGCTGAGTTCAATATCCTTATAGACCCTGAGGCGGCTCATATCGTATTTAATGAAACTTGGCCTATCACTATGATTGGGCTAGACCTTACACACCAAGCAAGGCCAGACGACCAAATAATGGAAACAATTGCTGCGTTAAACACACCTGTAAGTGATTTTGTTGTTGAGTCCCTAAATTACTACACTGCTGGTTACCGCAGACGTAATGGCTATACTGACCATGCTCCAGTTCATGACCTATGTGCTGTTGCTTATGTTATCGACCCATCCATAATGGAAACGATTAAAGCCCCGATTGATATCGAACTACAGGGCGCTTTAACAACAGGTATGACCGTGACTGACTTTCGCCACCCCGCTAAAGCAGATTGCCACACACAAGTTGCGACAAAGTTAGATAACCCACAGTTATGGGATATGTTTATTGCTTCTCTAAAGCAATTAGAAAAATAGAAAACAAAAAAGGTAGCCTATTAAAATAGCTACCTTTTCCGCAAATTATGATTTGATAATTTCTTTTAGCTTTGTGTAGCGCCTAATTAATCGCCATTTTAATTTTACTGTAGTTGCATGTGCCCACACAATTTGCCAATAACCCTTATCAAAAAATAGTTGTACCATTTCTTTCTGTACATCTGGTGATTTGATAGCTAATAGCGCTTGAATCACCCCTAAGCCTTCTTTTCCTACCTGCCATAGACAAGCCGGTGCTTGTTTAACTTGTTCAGGATAACGCTGGTAAATATTTAACAGCATATCAATAATTTTCAAATAGGTTTTTATCTTACGGACTGAACGTTCATCACCACTCAATGAGTGAGAAACAGATTGGTTATGGATTAAATATCGATAGTATTGTTCATTGATGAATTGCACGCGCTTTGCCACGAGCAACACTTCTGTTGTCCAAGGAATGTCTTGGTGATGTAATTTGGGTTCAAAGAAAAACTTGTGTTCGCGCAACATGTCTAAACGATATAAATTCAGCCAAGTTACATGCAAAAACTTGCGAGAGCTTAAGCCAATTTCAAGCCATTCAGGACCTGAAATGACACCAGTTGACGGGACTTTATTCGGTGGAAAAATTGCCTTTGGGGCATCACCATTAGTGTAAACATAAGTCCCATTACAGGTTGCAACATCGAGATTATTTGATAATGCGATTTCTAATAAGCGCCCATACATTTGTGAGCTAATTTCATCATCAATATCAGGGAATGTAATGTATTTCCCGGTGGCCTCAACCATCCCTGTATTGCGAGCAACTGAGACACCTTGGTTTTCTTGATAAAGCACTTTCAAATGTACAAATTTATCTGCATAAGACTTAATGATGTCTTCACTTTTATCTTTAGAGCCATCATTTACAACAATCAGTTCCCAATTTTCTAATTTTTGTGCGATTAAGCTATCAAAGAACTGAGGTAAAAATTTTTCACCGTTATATACAGCAACGACAATACTCAAAACTGGCTGAGAAGACATGTATTATAACCCTATACCAATCTATTAAAAATTATTTATAAACTAAATAATTAAACCAAACATAAAGTAAGATAGTAGATAACTGTATGTTATTTTACTAAAATTAATAGTTTAGAAACGAAAAAATCATATTGGTTCCATTGTCATAAAAATTTAATAATTCAAAATTCAGACTTTTCAACTGCAGTGGGATTATCTTATTTGTAAATATGGCTTATGTTGTAGTGAACTAATTATCCATTAACTGACCTAATAAACATTAATGACACCTTAAAAAAATATTGAGGATACCCTTGTGGCTGGAAGTAGCTTACTCACCTTACTTGATGATATTGCCGCTGTACTAGACGATGTTTCCGTCATGACTAAAATGGCAGCCAAAAAAACCTCTGGAGTTTTAGGTGATGACCTCGCGCTAAATGCCCAGCAAGTCACAGGTGTTCGTGCAGATAGGGAGATCCCTGTTGTTTGGTCCGTCGCTAAAGGGTCATTTATTAATAAATTAATACTTGTTCCTTTAGCGTTATTAATCAGTGCCTTTATTCCTTGGGCCATCACACCACTACTTATGGTTGGTGGGGCCTACCTTTGTTTTGAAGGCGCAGAAAAAATAACTCATAAGCTCTTGCATTCTAACGTAAAAAATACTGTTTCCCAAAACCAGTTACAGTTATCAGAAGAACAACTTAAGGAATTTGAAAGTAAAAAAATCAAAGGGGCTATTCGTACTGATTTTGTTTTATCAGCCGAAATCATTGCTATCACACTAGGCATTGTTTCCACTACCACTTTTATCAACCAAGTGGCCGTACTCTCTATCATTGCTATCGTAATGACTATCGGTGTATATGGCTTAGTTGCAGGGATTGTCAAATTAGATGACTTAGGCTTTTATTTACAGAAGAAAACTTCATCCTTATTAAAAAAATGTGGTAATTCATTGATTTATGCAACCCCTTATCTGATGAAAACATTATCTGTTGTAGGGACTGCCGCGATGTTTATGGTCGGTGGTGGTATTCTAACCCACGGTATCAGCTATATTTCAGAATGGATTACCGAAATATCGTTTACTGCAACCTTAACACCGATCATTGGTAGTACTATGCATTTTATCCTACCAACTATAATTAATTTATTTTTTGGGCTAGTAACAGGTCTAATCCTTGTTGCGATAATCTCACTATTCAAAAAATTAAAAAAAGCTTAAAACAAAAAGGTAGCTCTATCCATTAGGGCTGCCCTTCTTTCTATCATTGATATGATTATCAAAAATACTTTCGATGTATATTAGTTTACATATTGATTTACTTCGATATTTAAACTGATCTAAATCAAAAGAAACTCATCTTTAATTTACGCTATAATACGTAAATTCACTCACAGCAAAATAAAATTTAATCTTATATATCAATAAATAACACGATAAAACTCAACAGAGAATTTTATTTTCTATTTACTATTCTGTTATAAATCCCAAAAATTACTACCAAAGTAGTATATTTAATATTCAAACCTTTATGAACAATACTAGAAGTATGCATTTTAAGTTCACTAGTACGACTTTTTAAGGAAGTGACACATGCCCACGCTGTATCGTCGATTTTCAATCATTAACCAAGTGATCGGCCTAATGCTACTTATTGCGATCTTAGGAATTATTGGGATGACGATTTCCAATCGAATGATTATAAGTGTGCAAGGTAATGCTCATGCAATAAATAAATCAGGTTCACTACGAATGCAGAGCTACAGATTACTTTCTCTAGTCCCTTTAAATACCCAGAATCAGCGTTATCTCGATGCATTAGAATCTGACCTCATCAGTCCAGAACTGACTCAAGTTGTAAAGATCGAAAATTTAACGCCTCAATTTGATGAACTCTACAATTACTGGCTACATATCTTGAAACCCTCATTAATGAAAGCAAATGCCCCTAATGATGCAAGATACGAAGTTATATCATTTGTAAGTAAACTAGATGAATTAGTTCATAACATTGATGAGAAAACGGAAAGAAAGATTGCTTATGTTGCCATGACACAACTGATTTTTATCAGTTTAGTATTCTTATTACTGATGGGAACTATCTGGCACCTGAGAAAAAAAATTTATTACCCATGGGTTAAATTATTATCAATGGTCAATGCGATTGGACGAAAAGATTTTAGCCAACGCTACCCTAAAAATAATAGGCAAGATGAGCTAAATGCGTTAGGAGAGACTCTGAACCAAATGTCGGATGAATTAGCGCTAAGTTATCATCAGCTTGAAGAAAGGGTTGCAGAGAAAACTGCAGACTTAATCACAAAAAATAAAGTGTTATCATACTTATATCAATCAAGCCAAATCCTTCATTCATCAGATCCTCTCTACTTGCGATTACAAAAAGTCCTTATTGAACTAGAAAATATTACCATACTCAAAAATCTCAGTTTACGGTTGTATGAAGAAAGCAACGAAACATATTTTCACGAAATATGCTGCCATTCAACCGGGTTATCAGAAGTGAATACAACGCAGCTAGAACAACAAGCTTCAATCGAAAAACCGCTCAGCTTACAGTGGGATTTATCAGACAATATGCATCGTTATGGCATTATTATTGGAGAGATTGAAGATAACCAAATACTTTCAGATGAACAAAATAGCCTCGTTTCTGTTTTAGCTAAACAAATCTCTGGTATGTTAGCCATGGAGCACCAGATAGAACAACAGCAACAGTTACTTATCATGGATGAGCGCTCTGCAATTGCGCGTGAACTTCATGACTCGATTGCTCAATCTTTATCTTGTTTAAAAATGCAAATTAGCTATCTGCAATTACAGCCAGAGCCATTACCAGAAAAACCTCAACAACTGTTAACAGAAATGCGTAGCGAGATTAATACCGCATATAGCCAGTTAAGAGAATTATTAACTACATTTAGGCTTAAATTAATGGAACCGGGTTTACTTCCCTCATTAGAAAGTACTATTAGTGAATTTAGTGAACGCACAGGGTATACAATAGGCTTAAATTACGACCTACCCGCGAAAAGTATTTCACCGCATCAATCTATTCATATAATACAAATAGTCCGAGAAGCATTAACTAATATTTTAAAACACGCTAATGCAAAGTGGGCTGAGGTTTCATTAAACCAGTATGATGGTATTGTTACCATTACAGTTACTGACGATGGTACAGGGATCACGTCAAATACTGATAAACTTAACCATTATGGGCTTATTATTATGAGAGAAAGAGCATTAAGCCTTAATGGAAATTGTTGTATTACACCTAGGCCTCAAGGTGGAACAGAGGTAAAAGTTACCTTCCCTTTATCTGACGCTTAACATACCGGAAAATCATCTATGGAAAATACAAATATAGTGAACGAAAAATCAACCATTCTACTTATTGATGATCATCCGATGCTAAGAAATGGAGTCAAGCAATTGATTAGTTTGGAGTCTTCATTGCAAGTTATCGGTGAAGCTGGAGATGGTAAAACTGGCATACAGATCGCTGAAGAGCAAGATCCTGACCTTATCTTACTTGACCTCAACATGCCAGGCATGAATGGTTTTGAAACTCTCGATGAACTTAGGAAGCGAGAGCTATCAGGTAGAATTATTCTTTTTACCGTTTCTAATTATAGTGATGATTTAGTCAATGCACTAAAAAGAGGTGCCGATGGTTATTTACTAAAAGATATGGAGCCTGAAGAGCTTATCGTAGCCCTTAAAGAAGCTGCAAGCGGTAAGTTAGTTGTCAGCCCAACATTAGCATCTGTGCTTGCTGAATCACTAAGAGATAACACCACACAGGATGATAATAATATTGCTTCATTGACACCAAGAGAAGCCGATATTTTAGAACTGATCTCTCAGGGTTTATCAAATAAAATGATAGCTCGTAAACTCGATATTGCAGAAAGCACAGTAAAAGTACATGTTAAACATTTACTAAAAAAACTCAATTTAAAATCAAGAGTTGAAGCTGCAGTTTGGGTTTTACAACAAAAATAATTTTTACTCTCACAGCTATATCACCTTATGATAGCTGTGAGTTAAAAATAATTATATTTATAATTAAACAGCTCTAATATGCAAACTTATATTTTTAATTATACTAAACTAGAGCAATCATTTAATAACGGAAAATAATATAAATGAAAGATGAATTAATTTTAGTCGATGAGCATGACCAACCTATTGGGGTTATGCCAAAGCTATTGGCACATCAGCTCGGTCATCTACATCGAGCATTCTCAGTATTTATCTTTAATGAGAAAAATGAGCTACTAATTCAACAACGTGCTTTTCATAAGTATCATTCAGCGGGACAATGGGCAAATTCTTGCTGCAGTCATCCTAGACCAAATGAAGATACTCAGAAAGCTGCTGAACGTAGGCTTCAAGAGGAATTAGGTTTTGTCACTCCATTGACGCACATAGGTTCCTTAATTTATAAAGCAGATGTTCAGGGAGGCTTAATTGAACATGAGTATGACCATATTTTTATTGGTTATTATAACCAATATATTCAACCAAATAGAGAAGAAGTCTCATCTACAAGGTGGGTAAGCCTTCCTCAATTAAAACAAGAGATCGTTCTTACTCCTGAAATTTTCACACCTTGGTTCAAAAAGATATTAGAAGAATTTCCTTTATTAGATTTTAAATAAATATGTTTTATAACATTTTTATGGATAATTTAACTTTCTAATCTTCATTTTTAATTATGAAGAATATTTATATCTATTTGTAGCATTATAAATATTCAAGTAATAAACATAATATTATTAAACTCCACTTAGTAATAGTATTGATTTAAGTTTAAGTTTAAGTTTAAGTTTAAGTTTAAGTTAGATTAATTAATATTTTCTCCCGCCCTATCTTCAACAATAAATATAATTGATAATTTTTATTTAACCCACTCTCTTTATCAATAAATCTAACTCATATTTTTATATAAAAATTAATCAGTTAGAAAATTACTACCACCTTATTTTCTACATTTTATTACTTTCCTTCCAGCTATATTTTTATATTTCCATAACAAGTGAGCTGTTACTTACTGCTTTACCACAAGCAATTACATTCACCCCAGCAATGGATAATTGTCGACTCAATATACTTATTTGATTTTATTGAAATTAACTATACTTAGTTAAGAAACAAGTGAGTTGTTACTTACTACTTTGTATCTAAAACATCCATTCATCACGCCAATACAAACGCTTTTCTTCCATTGCTCTTCCTAACTCCCGTCACCCCACCACCATCACCAGCAACCACTGTCCCCTTCAACATGTGAGCTGTTACTTACTACTTTGTATCTAAAACATCCATTCATCACGCCAATACAAACGCTTTTCTTCCATTGCTCTTCCTAGCTCCTGTCACCCCACCACCATCACCGGCAGTCACCGCCCCACCTCAACAAGTGAGTTGTTACTTACTACTTTGGCTCAAGTGATGTCATTCATCACCGTGATGGAGAAACACCCAGTCCACAGTACTCACGTGATATTCTTAAATTTTTTTCCACAAAATAACCTGTGAGTTGTTACTCACTACTTTACGTCTAGAATGTCCATTCGTCACACTGATACACTCCATTGCTCCTCCTCGCTCCCCTCACCCCACTACCATCACCGGCAGTCACCGCCCCCTTCAACATGTGAGCT
>NZ_JAMPNU010000021.1:0-111790 GCF_028479505.1 Providencia sp. PROV205
AGTTATCTCAGCTTTATGAATTCATTACTTCACATCGATACGAGGCAATTCGCCCATTTCTTTGAGTTTTTTAGATATTTCACGACGCTCTTTAGAAAGCTCTGCGTTCTTAATAATATAATCATCGACGCGATCATCATAATCGCTACGCATGTTCGCAATAATTGCCTGAATATCTTCAATCGACATGCCTGGTTTTATATATTCACTCAAGTTATCCAGCAGTAAAACACGCTTCTGGTTATCACGAATTTTTTTCTCATTGTCGGTAATTTCACGACGAATTTTATTTTTGCGACGAAACATACGCACAAATTCCAGAACATTTTGGAAAGACGGCTTGTTAGCGTTGTCCATGTTTAAAACCCTCTAGTCAATATTCAAAACGCATTATCTATTAACACAATACATTCTAATCCTATCGTGTTACAAGCCCGTTTCGCATATTTATCAAATTATTCCGCTGAAAATTGATTTCACTTTATACTTTTACGTCCAAATTTTCGGAGTGACCTTCATAAAATTTATTTATCTGATCTTGCCCTTTGATTTCTGGATCACCAGCGCCATCACCTCTGAGACAAAATGCAGATAATATTGTCGTAATAATCACAAATGTACCCATAACGAGATAGGTATGAGCAAAACCAATTTTATCATACCCCCAGCCTGCTAATGGGGAAAAAAGACTTGCAACGACAGAACTCATGCAACTAAAGCCAACTAAATAAAGTGTCGATGACAAACGCTTATCAAAATGAAGACTGTTATATTTAAAAATTGCGACTAAAAGAATTGGGAGTTCAACGGCATGCAGTAACTTCATTATCGATATCATAATTGCGCCATCAGCTAAGCCTGAACCAATAATCCGTAACGCCATGACTGAACTCGCAAATAATAACCCATTTTTAGCACCGATGCGGTTGACGATAAATGGCGCTATGAACATGCCTCCCGCCTCTAAGAAAACCTGCAATGAATTTAGATAACCGTACATCTCATTACCTAGTTGTTCACTTTGGAACTGATGAACAAAATACACCATAAATTGCTGGTCATAGACGCTGTATATGCAGGTTCCAAATACAAATAATATTAAAGCCCAAAATTGAGGCTGCACAAATAATTGTAAAGCATCTTTCACCGTTATGACGGAAGGCTTACCGTGTTCAAGACTATTATAAGCATCCGTATTTACTGTTTTTAATTTCAATAAAATAACTAAAAATAATAAGCCTGAAACGGTTGCCATAATAAAATTGTAGTCGGGGTTTACGTTAATATTACTTCCAGCAAAAAACGTTGCAGTCGCCCAACCCAATGAGCCCCACATCCTCGCTTTACCATATTCAAAATTGCATAATCGGCTGACCCGCTCAGTATAAGACTCAAGAACACCTATCCCTGCGTGAAATGTCATACCAATAAACAAACCGCCAATAACACTGCCTAAAAATACATTCCATTTTAGCAACGTACCGAAAACCATAAAAAATGGCCCAGATAAAATCAGCAGTACAGCAATAAATAGCAGTAAATTTTTTCGTAATCCTAATTTGTCCTGTATAAATCCATAAAGTGGCTGTGCGCAAAGCGCCACAATTGAAATACAAGAGAAAATAAACCCCGTATCTGCACCATCTAAGCCAACATATTTACGCAGCCAAATTGCGACGACAGAAAATATTGATGACCACGTGAAAAAGAAAAAAAACAATAATGCACTCAAAGAGGCATAATACTGTCTTGACCCACGCTCCATATTTCATCACCTGCCAAAAATTATCCTGATTAAGCAGCTATCAATCTCACTCGCTCAATATCAGATAGCGTTGGTTTAGCTTTCACAGTAGATAAGGTATCATTAATCAACAATGTATAGTGATACCAATAAATTAACCACTATCAACCTATTATATAACCATCAAAATGGTGAAAACGTTGCAAGATAATAAAAAACAACCTTCATTCTTTATTCATGACTATGAAACCTTTGGTAAACGCCCTGCTCTCGATAGGCCTGCACAATTTGCCGGCGTTCGTACCGACCTTGATTTTAATATCATTGAAGAACCTGAGGTTTTTTATTGCGCTCCGGCTGATGATTATTTACCACAGCCTGAAGCCGTCATGATCACAGGGATCACCCCACAGGTGGCATTATCTCAAGGCGTTAATGAAGCCGAGTTTGCTAAACGAATTCATGCAGCTTTTAGTGTCCCTAATACCTGTATTATGGGTTACAACAATATCCGTTTCGATGATGAAGTTACCCGTAATATTTTTTATCGAAATTTTTACGACCCATATGCTTATAGCTGGCAACAAGGAAATTCACGTTGGGATTTACTCGACACTCTGCGTGCCTGTTTTGCACTTCGCCCTGAAGGTATGCAATGGCCAGAAAATGAAGATGGCCTACCAAGTATGCGCTTAGAACATTTGACCAAAGCAAATGGGGTTGCTCATGAAAATGCTCACGATGCAATGTCTGACGTTTTAGCCACTATTAACATGGCAAAACTGTTGAAAGCTGCTCAACCGCGGATGTTCGACTATTTCTATCAGTTAAGAAATAAAAACAAAATAAGCCAACTTATTGATATTGTAGAAATAACGCCATTAGTTCATGTGTCTGGTATGTTTGGCGCATTGCGTTCTTATGTTAGTTTAGTTGCGCCTCTTGCTTGGCACCCTGACAACAAAAATGCCGTCATTATGTGTGATTTATCTGCCGATATCTCACCATTAATTGAGTTAGATGTTCAACAGTTACGTACTCGTTTATATACACCTAAAGCCGAACTGGCTGGCGAGTCCCCTGTTCCTGTAAAGTTAGTGCATATTAATAAGTGCCCTATTTTAGCGCCAGAGAAAACTCTGCGGCCAGAAGACGCGCAGCGAACCGGTGTTGACCGTGACTTGTGTATGCGCAATTTGGAAACCTTACGCAAGGCTCCTGACATTCGTAACAAATTAATTGAGTTATTTAGCGAGCCTCAAGTATTCGCAGAGTCAGATGATGTCGATACACAAATTTATAATGGCTTTTTCAGTCCTTCTGACCGCTCAACTATGGATATTATTCGTGAGACATCCCCACAAAACTTGCCTGCATTGGAATTAAGTTTTGAAGATAAACGTATGAAAGAACTGTTCTTTCGCTATAAAGCACGTAATTACCCTGCGACGCTATCTTATGATGAGCAGCAACGCTGGTTACAGCACCGTAGGGATTACTTTAATGAAGAACGTTTAACAGACTATATGCAACAAATACAGCAACTACTTGTAGAACATCAACATGATGAAAAGCGTTGTCAGCAATTAAAAGCATTGATTAATTATGCGAGAGATCTCGCCAGTTAATTTATCAATAAAAAAGGCAGATATTGTACTATTCCCAATATCTGCCTTACTTCATTTATATAGCGAGTTTATTGCTGGTCATGAGTATGACCACAGCCACAATCTCCTTCCCAATTTTTCCATTTAGTTGTTTTACCTAAACCTGGGTTCATTGTGTTTGTTGGGTCAGATTGCTTATAGAACGATTTCAGTTGTTCAGGGGCTTTATACAAATGCCCTACGTTATGCTCTGCAGGGTATTGAGCGCCTCTTTCATCTAATAACGCTAACATTTTTTCTTTTAGCTCTTTCGGATCTACACCTTTCTTCAATACATAATCCTGATGCATAACATGGCACATAAAGTGACCACAATATAATTTATGAACTAATAGCTTTTCAATTTCTGGTGGTAATGTTTCAAACCAGTTTCTATCATTACGACGTAATGCGATATCAAGGGGTAAAACATCTTCCACATCTTTGTTGTGAACAGCATGATAACGAACCGCAGAACCCGCAGCAGCAAAACGGTGTAAAAATGCTTTCGCACCCTCTTCTGGCGTACATTCAAAATAGCCACCATCTGCGTTTGAAAAATAAGATTTTAGCCAAACTTTAGCTTCATCAATGCCGTCTCCAGCCATTTTCAACATTAAATGGTGTTCATAACGATCACGGAACTCTTTCATACGAGGCGGTAAGTGGGAAGGCCATAATTTACTGAGAACCTGCATGGTACGGTCAATCAGATTTGATGGTAGGAATGGGACTTTATTTAATACTGCATCAATACGCCCTTTAATAGTGAAAAACATTGGCATTTTGTCAGTGCCGAATTTATCAATCATTAAAAAGGTGTCTTTACCATAAACCTCTGCAATATCGAAGCAACCACGATGCATATATTCCCCCGCTACTGGCAGGTTTTTAAACTCACTCAGAATATAGCGACGTATATCTTCCAAAACATCTGGATTGTTAGAACCAATATAAAATACTTGTGTTTTTTTATCTGCAGGGAAGGTATCTAAGCGAACAGCAAATACCGCTAATTTGCCAGCGCACCCTGACGCTTCAAATAGGCGCCGTTCATCCGCATTGAAACGTGACGGTGTGTCTGCATCAACATCACGAACACGTTCTGCATATTCATGGTCAGACGCTAGTTTATCGCTCACTTGCACGTCTTCGCTGCTATAACCACGATTTTGTAAATTCGTCAGTATCTCTTCTGGCGTATTCCCCAAATCAATACCGAGGTGATTGACAAGCTCTACTTTGCCATCATCATTCACTCGGCCATAGAGAGCAAGTTCAGTATAGGCAGGACCTCTGCGCACCAATGAACCACCAGAACTGTTACAAATACCACCAACAACCGAGGCACCAATACATGAAGAGCCAATCAAAGAGTGCGGCTCACGCCCTAATGGTTTTAGAATTTTTTCCAGATCGTACAAAGTACTTCCCGGCATCGCAACAACTTGATTAAACTCCGGTAAAACTTGAATTTGGTTTAGTTTCAAGGTGCTAATGATGACGATATCGCGATCATAATCATAACCACTCGGAGTTGACCCTTCGGTTAACCCTGTATTAGCCGCTTGCATCAGCACAATTTTGTCTGCTTCAACACACGCCTTGAAGACATACCACTGTTCGAGCAATGTTGTTGGAAATACAACTGCGATTGCATCGCCCATACCAGAGCGGAAGCCTTTACGATAACGTTCTGTTTTATGCGGCTCTGTTAAAATATTTTTTTTGCCAACAATATTCCTAAGCGTCAGTAATAACCGTTGATTCTCAGGTTTCTTTGCATCATTCATTTGCGTGCCTTATTAATCGAATACGTAATTATCATAGTTATACATTATGTGTTGTAACAACAATATCACATAATATTATGATGTTAATAGGCTACACGCTTTATCTTAAATAATTCTTAACGGGTAAAAAAATAGCGCCTCAAGGGCGCTATTTTTAAATCTAATTCTGAACATATTCAAAATCGAATTTTTCAGTATATTCAAAATAGTTCGTGTTGTAGCAAGGCGCCGAGCAAAACGCAGCTACGGCGCGAAATAGGAAGAATTATGAAGAACTATACGTCGCTCATCTGCGGCATAGGCCGCTTAAACATGCGTGTCAGCACCGCCATATAGACCAAACCAACTGCTGTCCAGATCAACCCATAAACCATTGAGTCTTCTTCAATATTCAGCCATAACACACACACTGTTAGCGTACCAATAACAGGCAGGATCAAGTAGTTTAGGATATTTTTGAAGCCAGTCATTCGACGTTCACGAATAAAGAATTGGCTAATGACAGAAATATTCACGAAGGTGAACGCAATTAGCGCACCAAAGTTAATTAATGCTGTCGCAAAATCCATTTCAAACCAGATAGCGCCTAATGCCAAGAAACCAACCAGTAATACGTTGTATGCCGGGGTGCGCCATGTTGGGCTTACGTAGCCAAAGACTTTTTCTGGGAATACCCCATCACGTCCCATCACATACATTAAACGCGCACTACCTGCATGAGCGGCCATGCCTGATGCTAATACGGTAACACATGAGAACACCAGAATGATTGACTGGAAGAATGTACCAGCGACAAAACGCATAATATCTGGTTGTGTTTCGTTTATATTCTTAAAGCGTGATACATCAGGGAAGTATTGCTGTAAGAAGAACGAAACAGTAATAAAGATAACCCCACCGATTAACGCAGTTAAGAAAATAGCACGAGGAATAACTTTACCGGCATTCGGTGTTTCTTCTGAGAGTGAACTTAACCCGTCAAAACCTAAGAATGAGAAACAGAGGATTGTTGCCCCAGCAATGAGTGGGATCATTTCCGTTTTTTCATTAGCAAATGGGTTAAAAGTCCAGATTTCTCCCGTTCCTTCACCGTTAGAAACACCGTGGATCACAAGCCCTGTAAACACCACCATGACACCCACTTGAATAATAGCAATGACGGTACTTAAGTTTGCAATCACGTTAATCCCACGTAAGTTGGCTGCAGTCATTAAAATAACCAGCCCAACAACGAAGATTGCAGGTTCTACATTAGGGAAAATATCTTGTAAATAGATTTTAGCCAATAAGATGTTGATCATTGGCATAAAAATATAGGACAACAATGATGTCCAGCCCACCAAGAAGCCAATGTGTGGGCTCATGGATTTTTGGGCATAAGTATACGCTGAACCGGCTGATGGGAAACGTTTCACCAATTTGCCGTAGCTCAGTGCAGTAAACAGTATCGCAGCAAGTGCAATAATGTATGAAGTTGGAACATGTCCACCGGTTTTATCTGATACCATTCCGAAGGTATCAAATATCGTCATTGGCTGGATATATGCAATACCAATCATTACCACTTGCACCAATGTTAAGGTTTTTGCAAGTTGTACGCGGTTATTCGCACCCGTTTGATTGTGACCGATGTCTAATGGAATTGGCGTATTATTTTGCACGTCTAAGCCCTCCCATAACTTTCGATTGCATACTACTTCGGCTTAATCGACAGTTACTGGGAAGACTTTGCATCTGCCTATAGGCAGAGAAAAACGAAGAAAGGGAGAAAGGCGTGTGAGCGAAGCCACCGAGAGCCCCGTAGTCATCGATACGGCAGCCGCCAGCGCCTGGCCCTGCTGCGAATGCGAAAAAGTAAGCCATAAAAGCATTCCTCAAATCGGTAGCGAAAAATGTTTGCTACACGTAAATATTAAAATTATCTCTCCGGCTCTATGTCCGGCCCCGCTAGAATGAACGTTCCTAAAAACAAAAAAACCGATGCTTTATTTAATTAAGCATCAGTTATTTTTTAGTTCGCGCATTTTGCACGCCATAACTCGAAATAGCAAGCTAAATTGTTAACAAATCACCCTATTTCCCATGAGAAATTTTGATTATTTCTGACTTTTTGCCATATCTGCTTATAAGTTCTTTTTCTTATGATTTTTATCAGGTTTTAATCAACAAAAAACCCTCTGGTGAGAGCCAAAGGGTTTGGGTTAATCGAGATAGTATTTTCGATTAGAAGTTGTAGTTGATACCGATATTGTAACGACGGCCTTCTAATTCAGCACCGTAAGTCGCATTATCGATACGGCGATCTAAGACGTTATAGACACCACCAACAATGTTCGCATTCTTGTTAAGCTGATAACTCGCACCTAAATCAAATAAAGCATAAGATGCTGTACCACTTGACATTTTTTGTCCACGGCCTTGGTACTCAGAGGTTTTACCACGGAAATTCATACGCGTCCACGTTTCTAAATCTTCAGTGGTTTGCCATGTCAGTGTGGAATTAGCCATATGTTTAGGCTGTTTATTTAATGGCTTACCTTTATTTACACCACTTTTTTGTTCAGTATCGGTATAGGTGTAGTTAGCTGCGAAGCTTAAGTCATCCACAATACGCCAGTTGAAAGTTAGTTCAACACCGCGCATTCTTGCTTTATCAACGTTTGCTTTGTCACTAATAAAACGATATGGTTTTCCAGGTTTATCACCTTCACCATCTTGAGCTACTGTACATGCTCTTACTGTGCTACTATTTTCTTCACAACGCCTAACTTCAGTAATTTTATCTTTAAAGTCAGTGTTATAGATAGTTATCCCTGCGGTAATATTATCTTGGTTATTCCAAATAACACCAATTTCTTCAGTAATACTTTTCTCTGGTTTCAAATCAGGATTACCATAAATAACGGCATTTCCTGCACCACCGCCTGTTGCTTGTCCCCAGTTTGCGGACGATTCGCGCAAGCTTGGTGCTTTATAACCTGTAGTTACCCCACCTTTAATCGTCCATTGTTCATCAGCATGCCATACACCATACAGACGCGGAGTCCAGTGTGAACCATAGTTTTCGTCTTTATCCATACGAAGGCCACCCGTTAATGCAAAATCATTAGTCATTAACCATTCATCTTCTGCAAATAACGCCCAGCTATATCGTTCAAGCTGATTATACTGTTTAAATTTATTACCTTCGTCTTTCAACTTCTCTTTACGATATTGACCGCCGATACTTAAACTATGATCACCCAGTAAAAAGACACTTTGATTACGGAAAACAAGGTCTTCAGCCGTCATTTTACGGCCTGGGTTTTTTGTCTCATCGTATTGAACATAGGTATCTGTTGATGCAATATCATAAATACCCGTATGGGTTAATGCCATATGAGTCAATTCATATTTGCTAAAACCGCTACCATCACCTCTTTTGCTGGTATAACCTTCACGGTCATCACGGTGTTGGTTATCACGTTTGAACTCTGCATCGAAGGTATTTTTGTCATCTGGAGTTAACGATACCGTTGCTCCACCACTTGCCATGATTTGGCGGTTAAAACCATTAATGATTTTATCTTCACCACGATGTGAATACTGGCCTTGTAGTTTTACACCTAACAAACCATCAATTAATGGACCAGAGGTATAGAAACTGCCTTGCCCTGTATTACCTGAATTTTTGCGTTCTGTAATTGTGGCATCTGCTCGTAAACTGGTCGTCCACTCTTGTTGCACACGACGAGTGATAATATTGATAACCCCACCCATCGCATCTGAACCGTACAGCGATGACATTGGGCCGCGTACCACTTCAATACGCTCAATCGCAGGTAATGGCGGTAACCAACCTTGCTCAATACCAGAACCGTCACTATTTGGACGAGTGCTGCGTGTATCTACACGTTTACCATCGATTAAAATCATGGTGTATTTTGCATCCATACCACGGATGCTAATATCAGAGCTACTGCCGCCACCGGTGACCAAAACACCCGGTACATCTTTTAATGCGTCAGTTACATCACGATAAGCTTTAGTTTCGAGTTGTTCGCGAGTTACTACAGAAATAGACGCAGGTGCATCTTCAATTTTCTGTTGATAACCTGATGCGGTTGTAACATAGATTTTATCTTTACTGTCATCAGCAAATGCAGGTGCCGCAGCGATAGCCGCAATTATGCTAATTGCCACTTTTCTTTTATTAAAAACAACCATTCCCAACTCTCCAAGAGATATTTTGTTTTATATATGAATTGATTTGCTCACATTGATTTCATTGAATCAAAAATATCATTTTTATTATTTAGGCATTTAAATACCCATAAGAAATTCATGGTAAAAAACCATTATATAATTCAATTAAATTTCCTGTGGGTAATTACTATTAATTAATATTTAATTTGTTTATTTTTGAATATTGTTTCCTATTATTTTATTTGATGTGCTTGCTGTGTACTGCAAGCACATCATTTGCTTAGTGATATTAACTCGCCAGTTTATCAACCAGCCCATCAATCAGGACTTGTGGAACACCTTGCGAACAACGTTCGATGCGACCGCGTACACCATAAACCTCAGCAAGGCTTTCGGGTGTAATGACCTCTGCGGGTTCACCTTGTGCAATTAAATTACCCTGTTTCAACATTAATATGTGTTCTGCATGTTTAAGCGCAATATTAATATCATGAACAACCACAACCGTGATTATATTTCGGCGTTTGGTTTCTTTCGCCACTAAATCCATCACATGGTATTGGTAATTCAAATCCAATGCACTTAACGGTTCATCTAATAACAATAAGTTGGGTTGACGAATTAAAGATTGAGCCAAACCGACTAATTGTTTTTGCCCACCTGAAAGTTGGTCTAAATAACTTAACGCCAAATGTTCAATACCCAATTGGCGTAATAACCCCATCACTTCGTCTTTACTGTTTTCATTGCTTAAACCGCCTGAAGCACGTTGAGCAACAATAACAGACTCGAGAACATACAGGTGCACACCAGCAGGTAACGTTTGCGGTAAATACACCACATTTTGTGCCCGCTGGGCAAAACTCTGTTGGGTTAAATCCAAACCATCAAGCAACAACTGCCCTGTTGCCTTATTTAGACCCGCCAGCGAACGCAACAACGTGGATTTACCACTGCCATTAGGCCCAAGTAATACCGTGATCTTGCCGCGAGGCAAAATGTCCGTCGATAAATTCTCAATCACCGGGCGTTTTGGGTAGCCTGCATTAAATTGATTAATAATCAGGCCACTCATGATACGTTCCCTCTATGACGTAAAATAATGCTTAAAAAGAACGGTACCCCCACTAATGATGTCACAATCCCAACAGGAATAATCACACCAGGAATAATATTCTTCGACGCAATTGACGCCATTGATAAAATTAACGCCCCAATTAATGCACTTGCTGGTAGATAAAAACGGTGATCTTCACCAAAAATCAACCTTGCAATATGCGGTGCGACTAAACCAATAAAAGCAATAGGGCCAACAAATGCCACCGCTAAAGCCGATAAAATACTAATACGCAATAACGTTGTTAGCCTTAAACGACGCACATCAATACCAAAACTGATTGCCCTGTCCTCGCCCAACCTTAAAGCCGTCAGTTTCCATGAGCTCATCATGGCAATCGGGAAAATAAGTGCGAACACTAGCGCCATCACACCCAGTTTTACCCAAGTTGCTTTTGATAAACTCCCCATCGTCCAAAAGACTAAACCTTGCAAGGTATCTTCCGTCGCGATGAATTGCATCATAGAAACCAATGCATTAAAGGTGAACACGAGAGCAATACCAAACAATACGACACCTGAAGTTGCTACGCGCGTCCAACGGGTTACTGCGTCTAACATCAAAGCGGCTAACAACGCAAAAATAAAGGCATTCGCTGATATCACCCATTGGTCAGGCACACCTGGAATTGCAATGCCAGAGACAATCGCTAATGCGGCACCAAAAGCCGCTGCATTAGAGACCCCTAACGTAAATGGGCTCGCTAACGGGTTATTGAGGATCGTTTGCATCTCTGCGCCAGCAAGCCCTAATGACATGCCAATCACCACTGCCATCAACGCATATGGCAGGCGAATATCCCATACGATGACGCGTGTCCCTGCATCAACGGCCTCTGGGATCACCAACGTTTGCCATAAACGCTCAAGAGATAAGCCTGATGGCCCTAAAGTAAAATCAATAACCAGTGATAATAAAATTGCCGCAACGATGACTGCTAGCCATGTCAACCGACGACGTAACATATTTTGATAATGTATTTTTACATTATCGTCAGCCTGAATCGCTGCTTTTTCGGCCGCAACTATTGGCTCGCTCGTAATACTCATCAATTCTTACCCGTTTTCATTACTTTTCGCTGACCCAATATACACCTGTTGGCTCAATGGCGAGAAACTCTCTATGTAATTGCTCCAGCGTTTTTTGCGGCTCAAGGTCGGTAAATTGTTCTGGATAGAACCACTTAGCGAAAACTTGCGTCGCAATTACATTGTACGGAGAGTTATAGTAATTGTGCCAAATAGCATAATCTTGCTTATCTTTTATGGCTGATAACGCGCTAATTCCTTTACGTTCAGTAATTTTTTTCAGGCTTTCTTTTGCATCAGTTAATGTGCTTTGTGCCCCTAATTGAACGCCTGCATCTTTACTTCCCGGTGCTTTTGCACCAGATGCAATGTAAATACTTGGGTCTGCAGCAATGATTTTCTCTAAATTCATCGTACCAAGTGCACCCGGTAAAACGCCTTTAGCAATATTTTTACCACCAGCTAAATCAATAAAGTTCCCCATATTCCCATCACCAGCGGTACCACAGCAGTCTTCAAAGGCTCCCGCGCGTAATTCGATAAAAACACTGGGTTTTTTATCGTCTGGTATTTTAGAGGTAATATCAGTGACTAACTTTTGGTTTCTTTCATAAAAATCGACATACTTATTTGCTGCCTGTTCACGATTTAACGCTTTGCCAAGTAAACGCATACTTGGCAATGTATTTTCCAGTGGCTTATCACGGAAATCCACGAATACGACAGGCACTCCCGCTTTTTCAAGCTGGTTAACTAATTCGCTATTTTTACCCGGCCCATGGCCTGACAAACCAAAAATCGCGATATCTGGATTTAGGGTTAATACTTTTTCTGAACTGACGCTATCTGCGCTGGTATTACCAATCAGTGGAATATTATCAATTTCAGGAAATTTAGCTTTATAAGCAGCGTAGGTTTGTGGGTCTAGTTTTCGAAGGTCACCTTGCCAACCCACAATTCGGTCAATAGGTTTATCACCTTCCAGCAGAGCTATTGCACTAAATAGGCGTCCCTCACCTAATAAAATGCGATTAACATTATCAGGAACTTCAACTGTACGACCTGCAATATCAGTGACTGTTGCAGCCCAAGCACTCATACTGGCACTTGCTAATAACGCTAAACTTATCCCTTTTACTACCGACCTAGCTACAGACTTCTTGGCTACCGACGACATAGTATTAAGCTCCACTATTAACCTCATTGACTTACCTTTTTTTTATGCGGTAACAATAAAGCAAATAAGAATACTTATCAATACGATTATTAGTTTAATCATGACTTTCATCAATGGAATTCTGTGACCACCATCGTAAAGCCAAGCATTCAGCATATTTTACCGCCAAAATACCACTTTATTGCCAGCGCTATATATAAAAAAACAGCACCCTATAAAGAGTGCTGTTTTCATGATAAGTATTTTAAAAAATTATTTATCTAAATTTTCGCGGTAACTTGGAAAGCTCATGTCTTTATAGCGAATAAACGTAGTTTTCTTCGCTATCTTATAGCCAAACCAAATCGCTAAAAATAATGGGAGACCAATATAAGTTGCAGTAACCCCTACCCAATCAATTTTATCTTCTAAAAAGGCTTGGTAATTTTGGCCTAATGTAATTGTTAAACACAAAATAAAGGCAAAAATAGGGCCAATTGGGAAGAAACCTGAACGATAAGGTAAATCATTAAGATCTTTCCCTTGTGCAATATAGCCTCTACGGAAACGATAATGGCTAATTGCAATACCTAACCAAGCAATAAACCCTGTCATCCCGGATGTATTTAATAGCCACAGGTACACCGTCTGGTTTCCAAACATAGAACTTAAGAAACACAATCCCGCAACAACTGTTGTTGCTAACAATGCATAACGCGGTACGCCCCCTTTAGATAAACGGGCGAAAATGCGCGGCGCTTTGCCTTCACGCGCTAAGGTATACAACATACGCGTTGATGCGTACATACCCGAGTTACCTGCCGATAATACTGCCGTTAAGATAACCGCATTCATCACTGCTGCTGCGGATAATAGGCCTGCATTTTCAAATACTAAGGTAAATGGACTGACACTAATATCTTTGACATCATTACGCAGTAAACTTGGGTCAGTATAAGGAATGATCAAACTAATAATTAAGATTGCGAAGATATAGAATAACAGTATACGCCAAAATACTTTGCGCACTGCTTTTGGAATATTTTTGGCAGGATCTTTCGACTCACCCGCAGCAATACCAATTAATTCAGTACCTTGGAATGAGAAACCAACGATCATTGCCACACCAATCATCGCTGAGAAACCACCAGCAAAAGGTGCATCACCAATTTCCCAATTATGCCATCCTGCATTCTCTGCACCATTCATGATGCCAAAAATCATTAATACCCCGACGATAATAAAAATAACGACCGTGGTGACTTTTATTAATGAGAACCAGTATTCCGCTTCACCAAACCCTTTAACAGAGATGAAATTCAGTAAGAAAATAATGGCAAGGAAGATTGCGCTCCAAATCCAACCGGGAGTATCTGGGAACCAGTAGGTCATCACCAACTGAGCGGCAACTAAGTCAACGGCAATAGTCACAGCCCAGTTGTACCAGTAGTTCCACCCTAGTGCGAAACCAAAACCTTCATCGACATATTTTGCACCATAGGTTGCAAATGAGCCTGAAACAGGCATATAAGCGGCTAACTCGCCCAAACTGGTCATCAAAAAATAGACCATTAAGCCAATGATAGCATAAGAAAGGAGTGCTCCACCGGGGCCTGCTTGTGCAACCGTTGCACCGGATGCAACGAATAAACCGGTACCGATGGACCCACCGATAGCAATCATCGCAAGATGGCGTGCCTTTAACTCACGGCGTAGTTTTTGTGGGCCGCCCTGCGAGATAGTATTGGTATGTTGTTCTGACATTTGTTCCCTGCATTTTATTATTCAGCTAATATCGCATGGATTCTAGCAAAATAGGCTGTGAGAACTAAGCAACTCTTCACTGTTATAAGATACCTTCATAATTCACATAAAATTATAAGTAAAACGCGTTATTACCCAAGATCGAATATTGTTTCTTTAAAATCTTAGAAAAAACTTAACGTAGTTATTCCTCTGAAGGCTTTAGCCCGTTGCGAGGCGGCAAATGATTGGCATGTGGCTTGGGTAATCGAATGCAGCCAACAACGCAACGGACTAAAAGGTAACGAGAGTTTTTTAGTGACAATATGACAACAAATTAGTAATCGCACTCGAAATATGCTTTTGGCGGTGATAAATCAAATATAGCGTTCTTTCTAAATGAAGTTCGTCTATTTTTAACTCAACTAAAGTCCCATTCTCTAATTGCTCTTCGATCACTCGGCGTGATAAACAGCTTATACCTATTCCATATCGAACGGCATGTTTGATAGCTTCTGAATTTCCAAGCTCCATCAAAATATGAAAGCCGGGAAGATGTGCAAATAATAGTTGGTCAAGGACATCCCGCGTACCAGAGCCCCTTTCACGCAAGATCCAAGGAGCATCACGTAAATCTTTTAAAGAGACGCTTTTATTCGCTAATGGGTTTTGAGGTGAAACAAAAATAACGAGTTCATCTTTTAACCATGCTTTAGAAATTAACTCAGGGCTATGGCAAACGCCTTCAATTAACCCAACGTCCGCTCTAAACTCCATAACGGATTTAATGATCTCTTCTGTGTTACTGATAAAAAGCTCTAAAGGAATATCTGGGTGGTCATGACGATAACCCGCTAAGACTTCCGGTAAAATATAATTACCAATCGTCGTACTGGCAGCAAGACGCACAGCTCCCATCTCTTTTTTAAATAATTGCTCGACCTCTAGCCCTTGCTCTAATAATGCTAAAGCTTTGGGATAAAGCAGCCTTCCGTGCTCATTCGTAACAAGTCGTTTACCCACACGGTCAAATAATTGAACACCTAGTTGACCTTCTAAATCCGTTAGCGACGCACTGACAGCCGACTGTGAAAGCGCTAATAGCTGAGATGCTTGCGTCGTGGAGCCACTTTTTAATACTTCCGTAAAAACCTCAAGTTGCCTAAGAGTAATTCGCATAAAGGTAAGCCCCAACGTGATTTTTAGTATTTGTAATAATAATGTTAATATTAACGATTTATTCGCAATATTCCAGAAGAAACTTATAATCTATTTTGGTGGTAGATTATATAAAGATAATCAATTTAAATTATTATTGCTTTTGTTATATCCTTATTACTAAATCTTATAAGCGGTAATAAAGAGTATTATCATGAATAAAAGTGACACCAACACCCTTGAGCAAAATAGCCTAAGCCCTATATTTAAACTCATACCAGGCATTATTTTAGCGGGTATTCTAACTGCTATTGCAATTTACCTAGGTGACCAACCCTGGTTTATGGATATCGGTTTAGGTGCATTAACCCTCGCAATATTATTAGGAATTATTGTAGGGAATACTTTTTACCCCGTAGCCAGTCGATCTTGTGATGCTGGTACTAAATTTGCCAAACACTATTTCCTACGCGCTGGTATTATCTTGTATGGCTTTCGCCTTACTTTCCAGCAGATCACTGACGTAGGAGCAACTGGGGTAATTATTGATGCTTTAACATTAACATCGACATTTTTATTAGCATATTGGCTAGGTAAAAAAGTGTTCGGTCTTGATGAAGAAACAACATTGTTAATTGGCGCAGGCAGTAGTATTTGTGGTGCAGCTGCCGTCATGGCAACCGAACCTGTCGTTAAAGCTTCTGCGAGTAAAGTCGCTGTTGCTGTTTCAACCGTTGTTATCTTTGGTACGATTTGTATCTTTGTTTACCCTTGGATTTACCAATTAAATGCGCACTTCGGCTGGTTTCCAGCAACAGAAGAAACTTTTGGGATTTATATTGGTTCAACCGTGCATGAAGTTGCACAGGTTGTTGCAGCAGGCCACACCATTGGTACTGACGCAGAAAATGCCTCTGTCATTGCCAAAATGATCCGTGTCATGATGCTTGCGCCTTTTCTAATTATTTTATCGGCTTTCTTAAGCCGTAAAACAGCGGCTAACCAAACAGCCAATAGCCAAAAAAGCAAAATCACTATTCCTTGGTTCGCTGTATTTTTTATTGTTGTTGCAGGTTTTAATTCACTCAACTTACTGCCTCAAGTGTTAGTGCAACAAATCATTGCGTTAGATACAATTTTACTCGCTATGGCAATGGTGGCTTTAGGACTAACGACCCATGTGAGTGCTATTCGCCAAGCGGGTATTAAACCCTTATTAATGGCGCTGATTCTATTTGTTTGGCTGATTGTTGGCGGGCTTCTAATTAACGTACTGATTCAAAGCATTTTTTAGCATATATTCTCCTCATTTTTAGCCACCTTACTTGGTGGCTTTTTTGTTGATTTCATTTATTTGCTCATTAATGGCATACTCCAAGAAAAAGGAGTCAAAAATGAAATATATTGGAGCACATGTCAGCGCCTCAGGTGGCGTTGACCAAGCCGTTATTCGCGCACATGAAATCAATGCAACCGCTTTTGCTTTATTCACAAAAAATCAGCGCCAATGGAAAGCTGCGCCACTAAGCGAAGACGTGATTAAAAAATTTAAAGATAACTGCAAAAAATATGGGTACGGTAAACACCAGATCCTTCCTCATGACAGCTATTTGATCAATCTAGGTCACCCCGAATTTGAAGCTTTAGAGAAATCTCGTGTCGCTTTTATCGATGAGATGCAACGCTGCGAACAATTAGGTATTGATTTACTTAACTTTCACCCAGGTAGTCATTTAAAGAAAATTGAAATTGACGATTGTTTAGCGCGGATTGCTGAATCTATTAATATTGCCCTTGCTGAGACCGAAGGGGTGATTGCAGTTATTGAAAATACGGCCGGCCAAGGGACTAACTTGGGCTTTGACTTTACACATCTCGCAAAAATTATTGATGGAGTGAAAGATAAAAGCCGTGTAGGCGTTTGTATTGATACTTGCCACGCATTTGCCGCAGGTTATGACTTACGCACAGCCGAAGATTGTGACAAAACATTCGGCCAATTTGCAGAGATTGTTGGATTTGAATTTCTAAAAGGAATGCACCTGAATGATGCTAAAAGTGAATTTGCCAGCCGCGTTGACCGCCACCATAGTTTAGGTGAAGGGAACATTGGCTTTGCTCCATTTACTTACATTATGCAAGATGACCGCTTTGATGGTATCCCATTGATTTTAGAAACTGTTAACCCCGATATTTGGCCGCAAGAAATTGCATGGCTAAAAGCACAACAAAATAGCTAATTATTTGCTTTCTAATAACCAAAAACCCCTGCATTTATCATGCGGGGGTTTTGGTTGAAACTAATGTACTATAACGACTTCATTTCAATTTTAGCCATCATATCCGCTAATTTGTTTCTATTTTTTAAACCGACATCTGGCTGAGAAACGGATAGCGCGGAAATCGCTGTCGCCATACGTAACGTGTGCTCACTGGATTCACCGTTAAGTAACCCATAAGCTAACCCTGCCACCATGGAATCACCGGCACCAACAGTGCTTATCACTTCACAATGGGGTGGTTTTGCAAGCCAAGAGCCCGAAGCGTTAACCCAAAGGGCCCCTTCTTCCCCTAACGATATGACCACATGGGAAATCCCTTTGTCTCTTAATTCATGCGCTGCGGCCACGACCTCTTGTAAATCAGGAAGTTTTCGGCCAACCCAGCTTTCTAACTCATGACGATTAGGTTTTACTAACCATGGAGATGCTTTTAAACCTGCCTTCAAAGCTTCTCGGCTACTATCAAAAATAATACATGGACATAATTGGCGAAGGCGAGTCATCCAGCGAGTAAATTCTTCTGGGTCAATACCACTCGGTAAACTTCCGCTCACCACAACCATATCGAAATGGCCTAACCAATTGAGCGACTCTGTCGAGAAGCGGTTCCAATCTTCTTTACTAACCTCAAAACCTGAAAAATTGAAATCAGTCGATTCCCCGTTATTTTCAGTAAGTTTCACGTTAATTCGTGTACGCCCTGGCACCATGCTAAAGCGATTAGCCATACCATTTTCACTGAAAAAATGTTGAAATTCTTCTTGGTTATCCTTTCCCATAAAACCACTAACAGTGATATCAATACCTAAGTCACGGAGCACTTTTGCGACATTGACACCTTTACCACCCGCATTGAGGCTAGCGGTTTTGACTAAATTGACTTCACCAACTTCGATAGTAGAGCATAAGCCCACAAGGTCGTAAGCAGGATTTAATGTAATTGTAGCAACCCGGCGAGTCATAACCACTAATCTCCCTTATCATGATTATCGTGTCTTTAAATTTAATTATAGTTATAACATTAAAGCATATTGTTTTCAGTGATATTTGTACTTTTTCCTGCTTGTTTTTCTACTAGATTATGTCAGGATCAACGCGCTAAAAAAGAAAACAATAAGGAGAATATATGTCTGAGCCTACCAACGTCGTCGTGGGTGTCGGTGTTATAATCACTAACAAATGTGGGCAAATTTTGATGGGCAAACGCAGCAGTAAACATGCGCCCTATTGGTCTATTTTCGGAGGGCATGTTGACCCAGGTGAATCATTTGAAACCTGTGCCATCCGCGAAATAAAAGAAGAGATTGGTATTGATATTCAAACTCCCACCGTTTTTGGCATCAGCAACAATTTACAGACTTATCAACAAGAAGGTAAACATACCGTTTCTATTTGTATGCATGTTGAATATAGCGGTGATGTGGAGCCTCGAATCATGGAAGCAGACAAATGTGAAAACCTAATGTGGGTTTCACCTGATAACCTCCCAGAACCGCATTTTGAAGCTAGCCGCAATGCCGTTGACCTCTGGCTAACACAACGCTTCTATCACCAAAGCGCCTAATTAATCATAAGCGTACAAATATCTTCGCGTTGTACGTTTATTATCCATCTCGTTCTAATTACTCATTTTTCCCTATTTTATTCTATTTGCCATATTTACAATACTTCACGCTTGCCGTATCATTTAGCTAGTACAGTGAAACATTATATTTAGGAGCCACCATGGCTATTGATGGAACAACACAACAAAAAAATCCTTCTATATTGGGAGGTGCTATGATCATCGCCGGTACTGCAGTCGGTGCTGGTATGTTTTCTATTCCTATGGTGACTTCTGGCGTTTGGTTCACAGGTTCCGTCATACTGTTAATTTATACCTTTGTTTGCATGTTACTTTCTGGGCTAATGATTTTAGAAGCTAATATGAATTATCCAGCGGGTGCTAGTTTCCATACGATGGTAAAAGATTTATTAGGTTCGACTTGGAATTCAATTAACGGCTTATCCGTCACTTTTGTGCTTTATATACTCACTTATGCCTATATTTCTGCAGGCAGCTCTATCATCGCAGCAAACTTGTCAGAAAAAATACAGTTACCACAAGCGGGTGCAGGCTTTATTTTTGCCTCTATTGTGGCTTTTTTTGTATGGCTTTCTACGCGTGCTGTCGACAGGTTAAGTACCATTTTAATTGGCGGGATGGTGCTCACCTTTATTATGTCAATCGGTGGAATGATTTCCACTGCATCGCCCGCGATTTTATTTAACCAGACTGAGCAAAGTGAAAGCCAATACCTTCCCTATGCCTTAGCCGCATTACCTTATTTATTAACCTCTTTTGGTTATCACGGTAATGTTCCAGGATTAGTAAAATATTATAATAAAGATAGCCGTAGTGTTGTTAAAAGCCTAGTCTATGGTGCCACCATTACCGTGGTTATCTATATTTTATGGCAGTATGCTATTCAAGGAAATATTCCAAGAACGTCATTTATTGAAATAAGAGAAAACGGTAATAATATTGATGCATTACTGGCTCAAATGAATATTTCCACCAAAAGTAGTTTTATCTCTCAATTTTTGAACCTGTTTTCATATATGGCTCTAGCGAGTTCCTTCTTAGGCGTATCTTTAGGGTTATTTGATTTTATTGCTGACTTTTTCAAATTTGAAGATAATAAGTTTGGCCGCCTTAAATCTGTCGCAGTCACATTTTTACCACCAACAATTCTCGCGTTAATTTTCCCTAATGGGTTTATTTATGCGATTGGTTTTGCCGGGTTAGCAGCCACTATTTGGGCCGTTATTGTCCCTGCACTGATGGCGAAAGCAAGTCGTAAACGTTATCCAAACAACAGCTATAGAGCACCGGGGGGAAGCTTTATCATTGGCTTCGTGATCCTCTTTGGTTTAGTTAATGCGGTTGCTCATTTATTGTCATTGTCTGGCTTACTTCCTATCTATTAATCATTCCAGTATGAATATAGCCCACGGGTTATATTCATACTTATTGCATTATCCAATAACTGCATTATCTAGAATTGTATTATCCAAAAATTTTTCACTGAAAATTGACTTCAGCATCTTGCCTAATTCCTTATCTGCGAGTAATTTTGTCGCACTCTTTTTGACAACCCCAAAGAAGGTTATTTATGGCCAAGGCCAATGAAATCAAACGTGGTTTAGCAATCAACTACAACGGCAAATTATTACTTGTAAAAGACATTGATATTCAAGCACCTAGCGCTCGTGGTGCGAGTACATTATATAAAATGCGTTTTACTGATATCAAAACTGGCCAAAAAGTTGAAGAACGTTTCAAAGGCGATGATATTTTAGACACAATTTCGCTTACGCGCCGTGGAGTCAGTTTTTCTTATATTGATGGTGACGAGTATGTCTTTATGGATAATGAAGACTACACTCCCTACATTTTCAAAAAAGCAGATATTGAAGAAGAATTACTTTTTATTCCTGAAGAAGGGTTACCAGGAATGCAAGTGTTAACGATGGATGGGCAAGTTCTTGCTTTAGAGTTACCACAAACGGTTGATATGGCCATTATTGAGACAACACCTGCAATTAAAGGGGCGTCTGCCAGCGCACGAACTAAACCTGCAACGATGGCTACAGGGTTAACTGTCCAAGTTCCTGAGTATTTAACCAGTGGTGAGAAAATTCGTATTCATATCGCTGAGCGTCGTTATATGGGCCGTTGTGATTAATTTTTGCTTTTAGTTTCGCAGAAATAATGCTTTATATGCCTATGAGTTTATTGTTCATAGGCATATGTCATTAAAATTAAACATTGCACCCTCATCTCATTTTAGTTTGCTATATTCAATTTTTGCTTATCTCAAAATTAATCGTATTTTATCGTATAAATACCTAAGGTTTTATCTTTATTAATCCAGGTAAATTGTTGAGTACCTTTTTGGTTCGGAAGCAACGTTTCTTGATTTTTTAATTTTTGAATATCTGCAGATGCGGTTTCCAATTTGCCATTATCATTCCAGCATTTAGTTTCAACCCTGTGAACATTCGCTTCGACTACACAAGGCGACGCAACAATAGCACCAGTAAATCGAATAACGGCAGTATTACTCCTTCTCACATCACTGTTTTCAGAGGCAAACATTGAAAAATTTGTACTTAATGTCGCTACCGCTAGAAAAGTCATTACTATTTTTTTTACTGAGCTATTCATGAAGAAATCTCCTCCTAAAATTATGTTATCGTCACTTTCTGTCATTTATTTACAGTTAAAGTATTTAATTTGGCTAAATTGCCTGAGAACGACATACTAATTCCAAAAAGAAATTAAAAATTTCATTTATAGTCGTAGTTTTTTATTTTTCCTTTTAATTATTTATCCAAATAAAATAAACGACTTACATCACTCTTAATTAACCACACAAAATGCAACACTTTATAAATAGTATCTATTAGCATTGGTTGTATAATTTATAAAAACCGTCGCAATATCACTTGAGGCTTATCCAATAAATCATTAAAAATAGTGTTTATCATCATGAATAAAAATTTAGATAAAAAAATTTCATTACCCTCTACCAACTTGATCGCATCAGGCCGACAACGTGCTTGTTATCAGCATCCTGAGCATCATGACCTATGTATAAAAGTTCATCTAAATGGGAGAGACGACAAAGAAACCTTAAGAGAGATTCGCTATTACAAGCGTTTATATAGAAAAAACTTCACTACAAAAACAATTTCTCATTACTATGGCACCCAACAAACTGATCAAGGGCTGGGTTATGTATTCCAATTAATCAAAGATAAAACAGGAAATGTTTCACACACTTTAGATTATTACCTAAAAAACAAACAACTTTTTTTAAAACATAAAAAAAATATGAAAGTTGCTTACGAGCAATTTAAATAAAATATATATAAAGAGGCTATCTCCACGATGGCGCTAAAAACTTATAATATCGTTTACCAACTAGGTTATAAACCTTGTGGCCAATTTCTTATTATTGATAACCTAGGGTCTGCTAACTTAATCCCCATTGATTATTTTTCAACTAAAATAGCCCGTTCTACACTAAATCGTCGGTTTACCGATTTCGAACAACGGCTTTATCGTGACTATAATATTAAGGTATAGCACACATACTCTGACTTACACTTTATCCTCACCATTAGTATCTGGTTATATTGATTTATTGTAAGCGTAGATTATTTCACATTATCCGATATCAATATCACACAAAGAATATGATTAACAAAAATACTGATATACATACAGTATATTTGTTTTTTGAGTATTTTTCATTCTAATGGTGGTTTTTAAGACAAATTAAACTATTCGTTTTCCCCACAAACAAACCTTCGTTAAATATAAATTTAAACTTCTTTACATTTTGAGCTTAAAAAGGACTTAATTATGTAATTACACTGAAATAGCACACAATAAAACGTGATTCAGATCATATTTTATTAGTGATAAACACCCGTTTTATAAGTGAATATACCTCATTGTAGACGACCATCACATAACCCAATGGCAAATAGGCTCTTTTATCTAATGTTTTGTAAATTTCACCCCTATTAACTCGCCATTTTGCTTTTGTTTATGTATGCTCTTAAAGGTTTGATTTGGTACTAATGCGAAACCAAATCTTCCAAGCAAAAAATGTAAAGAATGTCTTAGTAAATTTAGTAAATATTGATATATATCCTATACTCAATAAGTCATTAAATATGATTAACACATTCGAAGTTTGGTAGTGCTGCAATAAACACTTTCTGCGAAAAACACACTTCTATGATTTATAATGCGTTTTTCACAGGGATAGGTTTAGTTTTTTTGTGTCTTTTTACACAATAAAGTACTAGAAAAATGGTAAGGGATATATATAAGAATGCTAACGTCTGAAAAACTTAAGCGCTATGCTTGGCGCATTGTTCCGGCAATTGCCATTGCCGTAACGCTCACAGCATGTACCACCCCAAAGTCAGCTAAGAATACACAATATACTGCCAAATCAGATACACGTATGCTAAATGGCTCTGCTGGCGATTCGTTGACGATGGCATCTCAAGATGAATTCGAAGAGTTAGTACAAAGCGTTGATACTAAGTCTAAAATAATGGACCAATACGCAAGCTGGAAAGGTGTAGCTTATCGCCTTGGTGGCACAACAAAGAAAGGTGTCGATTGCTCAAGTTTCGTTCAGCGCACATTCTTTGAACAATTTGGTGTTGAGCTTCCTCGTACAACATCTGAGCAAGAATCCTCCGGGAAAAGCGTAAAACGTAATAACCTAAAAGTCGGTGATATTGTTTTATTCAAAACAGGCCGCACGATGAAGCATGTTGGTATCTATATTGGTGATGAAAAATTTGTTCATGCATCAACCAGTAGTGGTGTTATCGTTTCTGAAATGACTAACTCTTACTGGAGCAAAAGATATTATGCAAGTAGACGCATTATCAACGGCTCATAAATTTTTGTAGTACCCTATATCCCCTTTCCAATAAAAAAGCTTCCATATGATGGAAGCTTTTTTATTGGAAATCTCTACTGACTAAATTTAGTGGTAGTCATCCGATTTTAAATCAAGAATAACTCAGTCACCAAATTCCACCTCATGATGATACTCATCCAAAAAAACAGTTTTAAATATAGAGCCAAATAAAATCAGTAAGCAAAAACAGTAATAAACAACCGAGCCATCATTACTAAAAAAATATTAAAACATACTCAAAGCTAAGTTCTATAAACTATAGCTCTTAAACTAAGCACTATAAAAACCAGAAGAAAGTTCTGCAATAGCAACACCTGAAGCTTTTAAACGGCACATAGCGGCTAACTCATCATTAGCATGAATGAATAGGCAAATTTCTTTCTGCCACTCTAAGATCGCATTAGCAATTTGCATGTCTGATAATGATTCAGATAATTGCTGCATTGCAATACAGTCTGTCGCACAGTCATGGCTAAGTAATTTTAGCCCCACAAGCTTATCGCTATCGACATCATTCATAGGTACAACTTCAACATCTGTACCTTTTTTGCCTGATAACCAGCGGTAGCTTTGCGGTAGCCTGTGCACCACCGAAAGACCTAATTTTTCCACAAACATATCCTATTGAAACATTTTAGTATTTTGCCAAGTATTGATATTTACTTTCTTACTTGACCTAACACCGGCTTAAGCCAATCATTCATCGTTCAAACCGAACTTTTAGTTATCTAAAAAGTAACATTAATGTTAAATATCGAACCTTAAATATAACATTAAAAAAACAAAATGTCGTTAAATTTTTGTGACACAAATCATTGCATATTCATTTTAATAGTAAATATATTAAAATTTAAACTAATTTTGATCTTCAAGTTCAACATCCAGCTCAAAATACTTAACTTTTTTTTACATTTCTGAAATGAAAATAGTAAAAAAGAGTTTATTCTTGAAGTTAAACCAAATTTTTATTAATGAATAATGTTGCAATGCACATTAAATCATAAAACATAAATTTAACAAATCCAGCCCTGATGATAATTGATTTAGATCATTTTTTAGCAAAAATTTTAAATACCCTGCGTTACTACTCGATTTTATCGAGCAATAATCCTCTATCTCTTATAGATAAAATGAATGATATGGAGAAGTAACTAGAACATGCTTTATTTGATTAGATATTAAAGAAGAGAATTACATGTTCTCAGCTTCATCCTTGAAACTTGAAAACATATGACATGACTTACTTTGTTTTTTTGGCCAATAATACAAACAACATTGAAAATGCAACGCAAGCGACCATTGAACCGACCATTGGCCATGCGCTCTGCGCAGGTATTAGTGATAATAACGTTCCAACGAGCGCACCAATCGAAAACCTGATTGTGCCTGCCAATGAAGAAACCGTTCCTGCAATATGTGGATAATTATCTAAGATCACGGCCATTGCATTCGAAGTGATCATCGCTATGCCACTGACATAAATGGCAACACCGATTACCAGTGTCCAAAAATCTAGCGCAAAGGCTGTTGTCATTAGCAACCACAATCCCATCACGAATTGAATAATAATACCAAAGTAAAGCATTTTTTCTGCACCAAAATGCCTAACATAGCGGCTATTTATTGTCGTCATAATAAATAGGAAGATAATATTGATACCAAAATAGTAGCCAAAATTCTGTGGAGACACCCCGTTCAAATCGATATACACAAAAGCGCCTGCATTTAAGAATGAAAACATCCCTGCAAAGGAAAATGAACTCGCTAATATGTAGAACAGTACCTGTCTTGCCCTAAATAAAGTGGCAAACTGCCTTAATGTTGTACCAATATGAAACTTCTGCCTTTTAGCTACGGGCAATGTTTCCCGCACAAAACAGCTCACTAAAACGACAGCGATAACCGCTGCAATGGCGATACTCCAAAAAATTGCATGCCATGAGAACCAGCGCATTAGCTCTCCCCCTAAAATAGGGGCTAGCAACGGTGCTATTGTCATCACTAATACAACAAAAGACATACTTCTTGAAAATTCATCACGGGTAAACATATCCCGCATAAGCGCGTTAATCACAACACTTGCAGCGGCAGCGGCAAAACCATGTAAGAAACGCAACCAAATCAGTGAATCAATCGATTCAGTGATAGCACAGGCCGCTGAAGCGATTGCAAAAACGACGACACCACCTAAAATAACGGGTTTACGCCCAATGCTATCTGCCATCGGACCATAAAATAATTGTCCTATAGCAAAACCAAAAATGTAGCTATTGAGCGTCATCTGAATGCGCCCTTCATCTACATTAAAATAATGCATCATCGTCGGAAAGCTTGGTAGGTACATGTCGATAGCCAATGGCATTAGCATCGATAATAAACCTAGAATTAATATCAGCCCCAAATAGGATGAACGCTGCTGTTGCACTCTTTAAACTCCTGCTGTTTTTTTACGTGGTACATTAATACTGTTGATCTCTTCTTCCGTCAGTGGGCGGTATTCTCCTGGTTCAAGCGTCTCATCTAGCCAAATTTCGCCAACGCGCTCACGATGTAGCCCACAAACATGGTTTCCTACTGCAGCAAACATGCGTTTTACTTGATGATAGCGCCCTTCACTAATCGTCAATCGGACATCTCTAGGGCTAATAATTTCCAGTTTCGCCGGTTTAGTTGGGTGTTTTTCCCCGTTAAGCATAACGCCCTGAGCAAACTGCTCGGCAACATCATTGGCGATGTCGTCACTCAATTGAACTCGGTATGTTTTTTCACAATGATGCTTCGGTGAAGTAATGCGATGTGACCATTGACCATCATCAGTCAATAACACAAGACCCGTTGTATCGATATCTAAACGCCCTGCTGAATGCAGTTTTTGTGCAAGAGGCTCATCAATAAAAAAAAGAATTGTTGGATGTGTTGGGTCATCTGTTGAGCAAATATAGCCTTGCGGTTTATGTAACATAAAATAACGCGGCCCAGTAACTTGTACGAGGACATTACCATCATAAGCGACTTCATGGTCAATCGTAACTTGAAAGGCACCTGATTTAACGATTTCATCGTCAACTGTTACAAGCCCTGCGCGCAATTCTCGCGCTACCAAACTTCGGCTTATCCCTAATTGCTGGGACAAAAATTTATCCAGTCGCATAGATTCTCTTAACTTGATGGAATGCCAGTGAAGCGTACAATAACGCTCAACTGTCAGAATATAGAGTGAAAGGTTGTTGTGATTGTTATCACATTATTCATTATAACAATAACCCCTGTGAAGTGATAGTTTCACTGAAGCAACAGGCATCTTTAGACAGACTCATCGTTTTAAATTAAATTTAACGTCATTCACCTGACTGAATCACATAATACTGAATAATATGTCTTTTATTTTACGCCCTTACCAACAAGAAGCTGTCGATGCGACAGTGAGTTATTTCCGTAAGCAGACTCACCCTGCCGTGATTGTCTTGCCAACTGGCGCAGGTAAAAGCTTAGTGATTGCCGAATTGGCCCGACTCGCTCGAGGACGAGTACTGGTATTAGCGCATGTAAAAGAATTAGTTGAACAGAACCATGCTAAGTACCTCGCATATGGCCTGCAAGCAGATATTTTTGCTGCAGGATTGAATCGCAAAGAGTCTCAAAGCAAAGTCGTTTTCGGCAGTGTGCAATCCGTTGCTCGCAATCTTAAAGCATTTGACGCACATTTTTCCCTAGTAATTATTGATGAGTGCCACCGTATAAGTTTGAATGATAAGAGCCAATACCAACAGATTATTCAAGTTTTACAAGTAAATAACCCTTCATTACGTATTTTAGGCTTAACAGCCACCCCCTACCGCCTCAATAGTGGCTGGATTTACCAATACCATTACCATGGCATGGTACGCGGTGATGAAAATTGTTTTTTCCGTGAGTGCATCTATGAGTTACCACTACACTATATGATTAAAAACAAGTTCTTAGTCCCACCTGAACGGCTTGACATGCCTGTTTTACAATATGATTTTAGCCAGGTTTCACTTACATCATCGGGTATTTTTAACGAACAAGAACTTAATTTGTCGTTAAAAAAACAACAACGCATTACACCTAAAATTATTGAGCAAGTTATTGAATATGCAGCACCTTTGCAAGGCTGCATGATCTTTGCTGCAACGGTCGAACATGCAAAAGAAATTTTGGGCTATTTACCTCAGGGTCGTGCTGCATTAGTGACAGCTGAAACCCCGGCTGCTGATAGGCAATCAATTATTAAGCAATTTAAAAACAAAGAACTACATTATCTCGTTAACGTTTCAGTGTTAACAACCGGGTTTGATGCTCCTCATGTGGATGTGATTGCTATTTTGCGGCCAACAGAGTCAGTGAGTTTATACCAACAAATTGTTGGTCGAGGATTACGCCTTTCTGAGGGAAAAACACGCTGTTTAATCTTAGATTATGCAGGGAATCCACATGACCTATTTCGACCAGAGGTGGGCTCAAGTAAACCGAATTCAACCAGTGTGCCGGTACAAGTTTTCTGCCCATTGTGCCAATTTGCGAATATTTTTTGGGGAAAATGCACCTCTGATGGCCAAATTATTGAACACTTTGGCCGGCGCTGCCAAGGCTGGGAAGAAGACGAAAATGGGCAGAAACAGCAATGTGAATTCCGTTTTCGCTTTAAGCAATGCCCACACTGTGGCGCTGAAAACGATATAGCCGCTCGTCGCTGCCAAAAATGCCAAGAGGTGCTTACCGACCCTGACGATATGTTAAAAGCCGCATTAAAACTTAAAGATGCATTGATCATTCGTTGCGGGGGAATGCAATTTATCACAGGGAATGATGCCAAAGGCGAATGGATTAAAATCAATTATTATGATGAAGATGGAACCTGTGTTTCAGAACGTTTTCGCCTAGCAACTCCTGCGCAAAAACGCGTGTTTGAATACCGTTTTTTACGGGAGCATCAACGTGCCCCAGGTGTTCCATTTAAGTGGAATAATGCAAATGATATATTATTGCAGCAATCTTTATTACGATATCCCCAATTTATTGTCGCTCGCAAAAAAGAACGTTTCTGGGAAATTCGAGAGAAAATCTTCGATTATCAAGGGCGTTTTCGCGTTGCAGATCCCCTATCGTAAAGCGAAAATGATCATAATGATTGCTGGATGACGGATTTTTCGTTAAAATGCCGCCCGCCTTCCGATATCTTGTTCTCTGAATGAAGTATTCCTAGGCCAAATCTCGAACCTGCTGCTGGGTCGCCTGTAGCAGGAATTTATATTTTCTTTTTATAGAGAAATAGTAATGTTAACTATCAATGCAATTGAACGTAAAGAGCAGGGTAAGGGTGCGAGCCGCCGCCTGCGCAGAGATAACCAGCTTCCAGCTATCGTTTACGGTGGCAACCAAGAAGCAATCTCTGTAACTCTTAACCACGATGAAATCATCAACCAAGAAAGCAAAGCAGAATTTTACGAAGTTCTGAATCTGGTTATCGATGGTAAAGAAACAAAAGTAAAAGTTCAGGCTGTTCAACGTCACCCATTTAAGCCAAAAGTGACGCACATTGACTTCCTGCGCGCTTAATTAAAGCCCACAGCCGAGCTTTAGAATTTTCGGGACGCCGAGTAAATAACGCCGCAATTGCGGCGTTATTTATTTCTAGCGATTCAACACCATAACTTATTTAGTACCACGGCGTTGTAATTGGTCCCGCAAATTAGGTGGTGTGCCGCGAATGGTTAACGTATCAGTGACAGGATCCCAAAAGATACGCTCCCCCATGAGCATCGCATCAAAGCTAATCGTGATCCCTCCACCACTCCCCGAAAACTTCGTTAATTGTTTTAACGTTCCTCTATCGGCAGGGAAACTTTCTTCGAGTTGATAATCATTTTGGCGAGCGAAATCATCGAAGCTTTGTTCTTCCACCATTGGTAACTCTTTTGCCAATGCTTCTAACTCAATTTCTTCACCTGATTGTAATTGCTCCGTGCAATAGCTATGCACTTGCTGGCGATAAGCTTGACGAGTATTTTTATCCATCTGAGCATTGTCACAAAAATCATCAAGTGCTTGAACTAAGCCTTTATTTTGAACTTTTGCATTTAGCCCTTCAGACGCAGCTAAAAAATCCATAAAGAAGTCAGAGACTTTTCGTCCTACTCTACCTTTTAAAAAGGTTAAATAGCGTTTTGACTCTGGATTGGTTTCCCATTCGGTTAAATCAATACGAGCGACAATATCCGCATGAGGAATATCTAAATAATGAGTTGTGCCTAAATCTAATGATTCCGTGACAAACATGCTGTCACAACTATTGAGCACTGCAATTAATAAGTATTCGACTGCAAGGTAACGGTATTGACAGAAAAGAACGACGCCCCCTTCAGCAAAAGGATATTTAGCTAATTCATCTTTCAAGCGAACGGTCATCGCACGACTAAAACCTAAAAACTCTTCCTCACCTTTGCGTAATAGTTTTAATGCATCAGCAAGTTCACTTTCTTCATTAAACTCACCAAATGCTTTACTTTTTGCACTATAGACGCGGTGTAACTCTGCCATCATGTCTTGTACGACACCATCTGCTGTTAATAAAGAATCCCGCAACATCACCTCGAGGGTTTGTTCATCTCTTTTAATTAACTGGTGTAAAGCTATCTGGTTAATTTCCAGACTCATTGTTGGCTCCTTCGAAATAGCAGAAATAATGTTGCGCGTATTCAAACACTGATATTATTCCTCTGCAATAGAAACTATCATTTGTGCAAATTTTAACCCCACCCTGCTGAACTTATGCACACTTTACGAATCTGAATTAGCATTATTATCACTTAAACAAAAATTTGTTGCGAAGAAAGAAGAAAAACCAACTGTGATACGCTATGATATGTAGCTTTCATTAATTTAGGATGTCTCAATTTATGCCACAATCATCTCGCTATAGTGATGAAAAAGTTGAAGGTTTACTTTCTGACCTTGTTAGTGTGTTAGAAAAAAACCACACCCCTGTTGACCTTTCCCTTATGGTGTTAGGTAACATGGTCACGAATCTGCTAAATACGTCGGTTGCACCTGCACAACGTAAAATGATTGCAGAATCATTCGCAAATGCATTACTTTCTTCTGTTAAAGAAGATAAATCACACTAATTGATTAATGAAATAAACAGTATGGTCACCCACCTGCGCTACCGTGACAAAGTCTCTAACATGATTGGTTGGGGGCACTGGTTTGCACTATTCAATATACTGCTTAGCCTCGCGTTAAGTAGCAGCTACCTGTTTATTTTTGATTGGCCAGACACCCTAACTGGTCGAGTTTATGCCTTCGTCAGTTGGTTAGGTCACTTTAGCTTCGTGGTCTTTGCGGCCTACTTACTAATTATTTTTCCACTGACCTTTATTGTCATGTCTCAGCGGTTGCTGAGGCTACTTTCTGTTGCCCTCGCGACTGCAGGGATAACCCTTTTAATTTTTGATATCCGTGTTTTTAGCCAGTTTGGTTTGCATCTAACACCACAGGTTTGGGATTTAGTCATTAACCCCACAAAAGGCGAAATGGCTCGTGAATGGCAGCTGATGTTTATCAGTATCCCAATTATCTTTCTCGTTGAAATGTTATTTGCAACTTGGAGTTGGCAAAAACTGCGCAGCTTAAGCCGGCAAACCTTTGGTAAACCGCTTGCAGGTATTTTTATTGTGACTTTTATTATGTCACACCTGATGTATGCATGGGCCGATGCGAATTTTTACCGCCCTATCACTATGCAGCGTTATAATTACCCATTATCACAACCGATGACCGCACGGAAACTTCTTGATAGATATGGCTTATTGGATTTAACAGAACATCAAAATCGTGTCTTCCAGCAAGGTAGTCCGACCGCCCTTAAGTTGAATTACCCATTAAAACCATTAAGCTATTATGACCAAGGTTCAGGCTATAATTTATTATTATTAGTGGTTGATGACCTCGGTGATAAGTCACAACAAGATTCGATAAATGCCCTGAATGAGTTTAAATCAATCAGCACACAGTTTACCAACCATTATACAACTGGGTTACGTAACGATACCGCCTTGTTTGGTTTATTCTATGGGATTTCATCGACTTACTTTGATAATATTCTTAATGGTCGCCATCCATCTAGCCTGATTGAAGCCCTTCAACATCAAGGGTATCAGTTTGGTTTATTCTCAACGGATGGCTTTAACTCTCCATTATTCAGGCAAGCTATTTTAGCCGATTACTCTTTGCCTGCCAAAACTGCAGATAACGATAGCTTGACCGTTTCTCAATGGAATAATTGGTTAGATAATCTTAAAAATGGGTCGCCTTGGTTCTCGTTCCTTAACATTACTGGCACACCGGGTAGTGCAAAAACCAACGAGCAGATCAAACGTGTAATGGCGGCATTGCAACGTGATAACCGGTTAGAAAATACCATTGTTATTGTGACTGCCAATTACAATAATCAAGGTAAATCAGAAAACGATTGGTTAGACGGCAAACACTTTAATCGAGATAACATGCAGGTGCCTCTATTTATTTACTGGCCGAATACCCCTGCGCAACAAATAGATAAACTGACTAGTCATCAAGATATAATGACCACGCTAATGCAGCGTTTATTACATGTCACAAACCCACCAGATGATTACAGCCAAGGTGAAGACTTATTTAGTGTTAAACGTACTTATCCATGGGTGATCACCGGTGATAACGACGATGTTGTGATTACCACTGACAATGCCACCCTTTATATGGATCAAAATGGTCAGTTTAATATCTATGATAAACAAGGTGCTATCGAGAAGAATGAAAAACCTGATTTAGCTGAGTTGTTGAAGATCTTTACTGAATTAAAGCGTTTTAATGAAAATTAAGTGCTTAAATATCAACCAGTCGCATCATGAGTCTATTGCTTTTAGAAGCAAATTGAGTAGTATAAATCAGAGTTCGGCATGTAGCGCAGCTTGGTAGCGCACCGTCATGGGGTGTCGGGGGTCGTAGGTTCAAATCCTATCATGCCGACCAGCTTTTTATAGAGAAACCAACCTGTTAGGGTTGGTTTTTTTATTGATGGGGTTGGGGTGGGTAAAAGTCCGACATGGTTACACTGACTTCCCCCTCTTTTTCTTAGGATTTATCATCCAGTGACTGACTTTCCGCAGCTTCCTGCTCCGCCCTTTCCGCTTCCTATGCTGCACGTTTAACTTCTTCTTGCGCTAATCGCTCTGCTTCTAGCTTAGCGAGTCCCTCTGCTCCCGCTTATTTTTGATTGTAGAGTGAGTTGGATGGCATGTTTACACGAACATTAACCCTGTGCCCCGTAGAAGTATCACAGGGCTTCCCTTGGGAGTATCTCTTGAATTATCCACAAAATTAATTTGTTTCATTGAATTAAAGTTTCTTTTACCGATGCACTTTTTGTTACATCGATTAAAACTTAAGCGACTCTTTTGACAACATCAAAACTTATTGGATTTCTATCTTTTGATGCATGCTGCATAACTTCACCGCAAAAAATAAAGCCACCAGTGATGAGCTGATGGCTATGATGATTTAACTTATGTATATTAATACATATCGAGTTATCAATACCCAAAGGATAGAAATGAACTCAATTGCTGGCCTATATTTTATTCAATTTGTACTGATTATTTCAGTTCTAGTCCACAAGTTTAATATCTAAGCTACGCAATAAATCTAGAGCATCGAGGCGGGAAAACTTCGCTTGAGTTAATTTATTTTGTCGAACATCAATCGTAAAAGAGTGTGTCCCGGTGAAATCGACTGATGTTAAGTTTGTCTGCATAAATAAACTGTTAGATAAATCAGAATCCGTTATTACTGATTTATTTAATTCCCCATTTCTAAAATCAACATCGTGTAAACGACAATCATCAATGTATGTTTCATGGAGTTTAAGTGCAAAAAAATTACTGCTATTTAATATACAACTTTTAAAACTCAACTGAGAATAAAAATCAAAACGTGGCCAATACCCTTTTGTCCAATCGATTCCAACTAATTTACACCCTATAAACTCACAATTCGAAAAACGGGAATTAGGTATGTTAATTAAGCTTAAATTACATTTTGTGAGTGTACTTTCAACAAATCGACAACTCGCAAAATGGCTATTTGTAAAATTACAATTAATGAACTCACACCGTTCAAAAAGTACAGATTCAAATTTTTCATCTTCTAGGTTTAAATCGTAAAACCTCTGGTCTAAATATTCACCATGACTTTCTATTAACACCTATCACCTCAAATGTCTGTTCTTATGTACCTTTTAGACCAAATAATGCTGTATATAATATCATATTTCTTGAACCATCCTTCTATACGTAGCACAAAAACAATATTTCAATAAACCAGCCATTCTGTATTTTATATTACATTGAAAATTAAAATAATTTTGTTCTATACTGAGGCATCTGAGTAAACTAAAGATATCTATTTATGATTTTCCGCCTAGCTAAAATTATTGATATAAATGCTATTTATCAAATAGATAGCGTAGCCTCTACCCATCGGTTTAATGAAATTACCCAGTGGGTTAAACAAGGCGTTTGTTTTATTCTACAAGATAGCAACGATATATTGGCGTATGGCGTAATAAACCAACGTTTTTTTGCTCATAGCTTCATTGAACTGCTTATGGTAAATCGCCAGTATCGTCGGCAAGGCCTTGGCCTCACTTTAATTAATAAACTAAAAATGCAGAGTAAATCCCAAAAGATTTTTACTTCTACAAATCAATCGAATACAGCAACTCAACACCTCTTAATAAAAGCTGGCTTTATTCCTAGTGGCTACATTGAAAATTTAGATGATAATGATCCCGAACTTATCTATTGCTATATACCTGAGTAAAACCATCTACATAATGAACTATAATAGCGTTTTATTCATCACAACCGTTTGTAAGATATGATTAAATTGCTGATACACTTCTTGAGCTATCACTTCTGGATAGCTTAATACGCTAAGCTTATGTGGCTTATTTTTTGGGTAATAACTTGGGTGTGCGTGAGCATATTCGTTTTGCTGAAAACCGCAATGTTGATAAAAAGACCAACGTTTTTGACTCACATCATCAATAATAGGATCGATTTCTAGGATCACTTTGCCTACGTCATGACAAAACTGCTTTAATACCCTTTGCCCATAACCTTGCCCTCTTAATACAGGGGAAATAGCAAAGTGTTCAATGTAATAATAATCTTCGATTTTCCAACACCCAATAAAACCAATGAAAATATCATTTTCTTTGAAATTGAGTAAATAATAGTCACCATGATTTAATATTGCATCTCTTCCTTGATAGCTTCTTTGTTCATACAATGGAAAAGCTGTGTCATACAACTGGTTAATCATTGCTATCGCTTGGCTATCTTCACTTGAAACTCTTAAAGCATATAACATTTAATTGTAACTCACCTTCATAGAATATACTTTCTAGGATACCTATTTTAATTTTTCTGACAATTATTTTATCAAGCATCTATAATATTAACCTACTGTTTTAACTTGATATTATTTTTTCACTCTATTCACTGCTAAAAATATTTATGCCTCTATATTGACTTTTTTGCCTAATAGTTCTAAAAATACTGTATATTAATACAGTCTTCATTAGAGGCTATCATGTTACGTATCGAAGTTTTATTTGATAAGAACGCTCCACAAAAACCGAGTTCAGTTGTTTTGCAAGCACTTGAAACTGAGATTTTACGCAAACTTCAAAACCAATATCCAGATATGGTAACGCGGGTTGGGTTTAGCTCACAACAACGCGTTAATATCTCAGGAACAAAAATAGCGGAGGATAAAACTCGCATTGAAGAAATACTGGAAGAAATATGGATGGATGATGGTTGGATCCCAGAAGAAACAACAGTGGATTAACCAAATACTTAAAGGAATGTTTCCTTATAGTGTAACATTCCTTTTTCTGCACCTAAAATTAGAAATTAAAACAGACACTTGACTCACCACCTCATATCTAAATTTTACTCCCTGTTAATCAGCCAATTTTATGTCGAAGAAAGGCTTTAATCTCTTTCACTGGATTCAACTTTTTATTTTTTGCATTAGTTGCTCTAACCTGAGAAATACAGTTATTAACATCCACACAAGTAGGGATTTCATTCAACGTTATTGTTGATAAACTAACTACCGGCCTATTATTGAAATCTTTTCCAATAAAAATCAAAGCAAGTGCGATTGCTACTATAAATAATGGCACCTCATAGAATGCTTGTTTCATTATCAATGCTCTTATTGTTTGAGTGATGGACTCATAATAAACAGTCTATTTTTTTGTACCTTAAAAAAGGGTTAAACCAACCTTAAGATATGCTTAAATCCACTTCAAACTTGAATTGTTCGTATTGTCTGACGCTCATTGCCTGCTTATACTTGTTAGTAGAGGTGATGATATGAATATCCTATTAGTCGAAGATGATCTTCAATTGGGAAAAGCGCTATGCCGTGGGTTAGAACTTGCAGGTTTTAACCCTTGTTGGGTCAGGCTACTTGCTGATGCAAAATTACAACTCGCATCTCGCAATTTTGATTTAATGCTTTTAGATTTAGGCTTACCTGATGGCGATGGTCATGATGAACTAATTACTTGGCGTAATATGGGAGAAACGATCCCAATAATAATTCTCACGGCAAGAAATCAAATGGATAACTTAGTTTCTAGCTTAGATTCAGGTGCTGATGACTTTTTAACAAAACCATTTGCTATGCCTGAGCTTATTTCTCGAGTAAAAGCCGTTAGTCGCCGTATGGCAGGTTTCTCATCTGAAATATGGCAATTGGGTAACCTACAATTAAATCCTCTTAATCACCAAGTCACCCTTAATGAGCAATTGTTGCTGCTCTCTGGGAAAGAATATCTATTGCTCTACGAACTAATAAAAAATGCAGATAATGTTGTCAGAAAAACGGATTTAGAGCAGCGCCTATTCGGATTAGATGATGTGGAAAGTAACTCTTTAGAGGTTCACATTCATAATTTACGCCGAAAGATAGGTAAAGACCGCATAATTACTATCCGCGGTATTGGTTATTTATTAAAAAAAGAAGTGCCGATAAGTGAAAGTTAAATCATTTTTTATTTATACCTTTGGGCTACAAATTAGCTCAGTTATTTTCCTTTGGTTATTATTAGTTGGCTGGCTACAGTTTTTTTATTGGCCCTCAATTCATGATGAGCTAAATGAACAACAAAGTGTCATCACCCAAGGGTTTGCTAAGACACTTGATGTGGTTGCTGATAAGCCAGAATATTTCAATAAAATAGCTGATAACCTACAAGAACTTTATTCTGCTGCGATGGAAAGTGGCGATGACATAAGTTATCGGCCTTTTATGGTTGTTAGAGATAAACAAGGGAATGTCTATTACCGAAACAGTGACAAATTACATGTCCCATCACTTAAATCTGTCTCTGAACTCGCAACATTACATAAAGACTGGCATTTTACTTCTGCATGGAATGATCAAGAAACTTTCGAAGTTGTTATTGCAGAGTCTTATAGTGACCGTAAATCCTTATTAGGTAACCCTGCCGAAGGCACAGCCATTCCTCTCGCGTTTATTTTGGGTATTATGTTGTTAGCAATATTAATTACCGCTTATTTTAGTCTGCGGCCTTTAAGACAATCTGCAAAACTCATCTCTAGCCGTCAGCCAGGTAATTTAACTCCAATAGAAACGAAGGAACAATATAAAGAAATTCGCCCTATTATTGATGCAATAAATAGCCTCATGTCTCGTGTTGATGCTGCAAATCAACGTGAAAAGCGCTTTATGGCAGATGCCGCACATGAATTAAGGACCCCCATAGCGGCTGTTATTGCTCAATTACATTTATTGATGCAAATTGATAATCCGAAAGAGAAAGAAGAAATTATTAATGATATGCAAGAGACTTTAAATCGCGCAGCCTCTTTATCGCATCAATTAATTGACCTAGCCCGCTTAGAAACTGAAGACTTTTTATTAAATAAAGAGCTAATTGACTTGCCCGTACTAATCAGCCATTTAATATCCTCACACATACCTTACGCTATTAATAAAAATATTGATGTTGAACTACAAAGCCCAAAATCTTTTTATATCCTCACCGATAAACTCGCATTGAGTAATATTTTTACTAATTTGATTGAAAATGCGATTAAATACTGCCCAGAAGAAGGAAAAATAAAAGTCGTTTTAAAAGATCTTACCCCATTTGGTGGGACTATTTCTGTTCAAGATAATGGCCGAGGAATTCCAGAAGAGAGCCGCCAACTTATATTTTCTCGTTTTTATCGCGTTCCAGGAACGATGGAAACCGGAAGTGGTTTAGGTTTATCTATCGCTCAAAATTTAGCTCATAAAATCGGTGCTGTAATTAGAGTTACTGATGGATTAGACAATCAAGGTATCGGCTTTATTATTGACTTACCCTAAATCTAATTATGTTATTGAGTTAACAGCATTTGCTATTTTTTCTAGATAGAATACGCCTTTTATACGTTAATATACTTACACCTAAAAGAGGCAATAATGTCCAAGGCATTAGTAATTATTGATCTCATTGAAGAGATAATTGGTAAAAATGGCTTATCTAATTCGAGTTACCAGCAAACTTGCTCACGTAAAATCGTTGAGAAAGCTAATCGAGCAGCACAATATGCAAGAAACCATCATATTCCAGTGATTTGGGTTAAGGTTGGCTTTTCAGACAATTATCACGATGTTCCTGCTGGCTCCCCGATGTTCCAACAAGCTAAAAAACTTGGAGCCTTGAAACTAAGTGGCACTGGGTGTAATTGGGCTCATGACCTTGAGGTAGCTTTTCGTGATCCGGTAATGATTAAAAAAGGGGTTTCTGCATTTGCAGGAAATCATTTCAATAAATGGCTTACCGATAATGATATTACCGAGTTATTTATTGGCGGAGTTAGTACCGTAAAAGCAATTCAAAGTACTGCACGACAAGCCCATGATTTAGGATATACTGTCACAGTACTCGAGGATTTATGTGCGGCCCCAACGCTAGAACTCCATCAGCAAAGTCTTCAGGCACTAGAAGGCATGGTAACGATTTCTTCAGTTACAGAATTTATGCAATTAAAATAACATTTATATTTCTCATGTGATTATTTCAATTTTTGCAAGTATATCTCCCGTAGCCGGATAGCTAGTTTCCCCGGCTTACCTTCCCCAATTAATTGGTTATTCGCCATAATAACTGGCCAAACTAATGTTGTTGCAGAAGTAATAAAGACTTCTTTTGCTTCTAACATTTCATCAATACTAAATGGCTTTTCAACAATGTCTATTCCTTGTTCCCGAGCAAGTTGTAAAATTGCTTGACGAGTAATGCCTGGTAATATTTCATTATTTAACCCTCGTGTTTGTATTTGGTTCTGATGGTTAATAATAAAACAATTACTGGAACTTCCCTCAGTGACATAGCCATTTTTAACAAATATAGCGTCGTCTGCACCTTGCTGTTTAGCGTATTCTTTTGCCATGGAAGCTGCTAATAAAGCAACTGTTTTAATATCACAACGCTGCCAACGAATATCATCTACAGTTACGACTTTTATTCCATATTTTGAATTCTCATTTTCAACAATCTTCGTCTTTTGTGCAAATAAGACTAATGTTGGCTTCGTTTGTTTATCAGGATATAAAAAACTGCGTTGTTTCGCATTGCCACGTGTCAATTGTAGATATACAAGCCCTTCTTCTATATTATTCTGCTGAACTAATTGAAGATGAATTTGTTTTAATTCTGCTAAATCGTAGGGAAATGATAACTGTAATTCAGCACAAGAACGCTGCAAACGAGCCATATGATGTTCAAAGTCAACTAACTTACCGTTAATTATTGCAGTCACTTCATACACAGCATCCGCAAATAAAAACCCACGGTCAAAAACAGATACTGACGCTTCTTCTTCAGGTAAAAACTGGCCGTTTACATAAGCAATCATGAGCTATATTCCTTTATCAATCAAATCATTACCTAATCTCTTATTAACCATACACCATATTACAAAAATTACCTTTCAATTCTTCACATTTTTTATCTCTATTTGCAGATTCAGGCCCTCTTGTAAGAACCGCGACTAACAAGAAAACAAGCTGTAGCACAGCGACTAAAATATAGTTTAAAATTTAAAATTATTTTTAATATTAACTTGACATTAACATGTGAATAGCTAGAATGCTCTCACGTGATCTGGATCACATTTTAATTTGGAGTTCTCGATGAACAGCATCAAAGAATTTATCAGCAGTGTGCAAGAAGTTGTTGAATTACTATCTAAACGTTTTATGTAAGCAAGTTAATTATCTTTTAGTTAATCAAACCTTTAGTTACCTCATCATTAGCGTTAATTGCATTTATTTTGCACAACGACCTTGAAATCAAGGTCGTTTTTTTATTCAAAAACATTCTCAATAATTTCAGCGACAACAGCTGTACCTAACGCAACCAAGATAAGGTCTCGGCCACTCATTTTCCATTCATAACCGACATAAACAGGTAATTGTGCTAAAAACGCAGAGGGTAACGTTTTTTTTGCAATACCTGGAGGAAGTGGTTTTCCCCTGCTAACTTGTTTTGCAATACCTGGAGGCAAGCCACGATATCCTGTCAATCCATATTCAATGGCCAAAGGCCTTACATTGCCAAAGCTCACATTAAAACTAACATTTGCTTCCCGATGCTTATCGTAATACTTACTTGATTTGACATGCTTTGCCTCTTGATTATTATTTCCTTTATTTGAGTTATCTTTGTTCTGCTTCCCTTTATTTCCATGAACTTGTTGATGTCCTTTGTCGTTTCCTTGGCCTTGATTGCCATTGGGGGATGAATTAGCAAGCAATGAGGTAAAAGCAATAATGGGCAATAAGATATACTGCAAAAGAACAGAACAAATCGGCCTTTTAAATCGGTTCATAATAAATTCCTGCAAAGTTAATATAACATTAGGACATTTTGTAGAACATTATGCTTAGTTATAAAGACTCACAATCAGAAAATACTTATCACACGTAATGTTATGTAAATGTTACTTAATCACTCAAATTAGTGAGCGCGCTCCTTTATAATAGCTCTTATTGCCATTAATATTATTTCCATATATTAGACAATACTTAGAACTAGTAATAAGAATTAAGACGGAGTTTAATGTTGCTCCCCATGAATTTTCGTTGTAAATATGATAAGGTCATTCAGCCTATGATATTTTTATAAACAATTGTTCCTAACACTCTAAAGAAGGAGAAACCATGCAGCAGCAACTGCTAGACTGGGTACGTCAATTCAACCAAGATTACGCTGACCTTGCCTCTTTACTTATGGTGCTCGGTTTAATCCTTATCGTCGCCTGCGTATTACACTTAATTCTACATAAAATATTCCTTCCACAACTCGAAAAACGTGGGCAAAAAAGTGCAGGAACTTGGGTGCATTTAATCACTCAACATAATCTTTTTAATCGCTTCGCATTCGTGATCCAAGGTGTTGTAGTCAATATCCAAGCAACGCTATGGTTACATTCAGGCTCGACTGCCCAAGCCGTTTTAAAGGTTGGCTCACAGGCATGGTGCCTATTATTTGGCTTACTCACCCTTTATTCCGTTCTTGATATTATACTTGGTGTACTTCAACGTGCGGCCAAAACCGCGCATTTACCTCTTAGAGGAATATTTCAAAGTCTTAAACTGATTGCCACAATTCTAATTGGCATCATGATTATTGCACTATTAATAGGTAAATCGCCTCTGATTATTCTCAGCGGTCTTGGTGCAATGACAGCGGTCATGATGCTAGTGTTCAAAGACCCTATTATGGGGTTAGTTGCTGGGATACAACTTTCAGCCAACAACATGGTTAACATTGGCGATTGGTTAGAAATGCCTAAATACGGTGCTGATGGCGCTGTGGTTGATATTGGTTTAACTACGGTAAAAGTGCGTAACTGGGACAACACCGTTACGACCATTCCGACTTATGCGCTTATTTCTGATTCATTCAAAAACTGGAAAGGAATGACAGAATCAGGTGGACGCAGAATAAAGCGTAGTGTCCGCTTAGATGCCAGCAGTGTGCATTTTTTAACTTCTGAAGAAATCGCACAATGTATTAAGGCAAATTTACTTGAGCCCTACATCGAACAGAAAATATCTGAGATCCAAGTCTTTAATTCTAGCCTACCGGATGACAAAGCGGTTCCTTTGAATCAGCGTCGTTTGACAAATATAGGGACCTTCCGAGCTTATATTGAAGCTTATTTAAAATCACACCCTAATATTCACAAAAATATGACGATTATGGTCAGACAGCTAGAATCTGACTCAAATGGTATTCCAATCGAAATATATGCATTTACGAATACAACCGTATGGGTGGAGTATGAAAGAATACAATCTGACATTTTTGACCATATCTTTTCCATCCTTCCGCAATTTAATCTGATGGTACATCAATCACCTACCGGAAATGATGTTAGAATGATAGGCCATTTCCCAGAAAAATAACTAATACTAAGTGATTAGTTAAATTTCCTTATCCATCTACATCTAAAGTAGTATCGAAAGAGGGAGATATCCCTCTTTACGCTTACTTTCCCACCCAGCGTTATATAAAGAATAACATTTCGATAGTTAACAAAAACAAAACTGATCGATGCTCTAACAAACAAAAAACCCTTATAAATTAAATAAATACATTTCCTTTATCGTGGATAACATTGATGTAAGTCATGTAACTCTACAGGATCTTTTTTTAACATATAAAACAAGATAGTAATGTTGTTATTTACATATAGGCAATGTCAATGCATAAAAATAAAATAAATACTCAATTTGGAAAACTGAGCAGGAGGGAGTTTATACAAACCTCTGCAACCGTTGCGGGTGTCGCTGCTGTTGCTGGCTCAATCACTCTACCTTTTGCTGTACAAGCAAAAACGCCAGCAATCATGCCTGACGAAGTCAGCGAAAAAATTAGCTATAGCGCATGCTTAGTAAACTGTGGCAGCCGCTGCCCATTAAAAGTTCATGTGAAAGATGGTGTTATCAGCCGTATTTCCAATGAAACGATGTATGACGACTCAACGTTAGGCGAACACCAAATTCGTCCATGTTTACGTGGCCGTTCAGTGCGTTGGAAAACCTACAATCCAGACCGTTTAAAATACCCAATGGTTCGTGTTGGTAAACGTGGTGAAGGTAAGTTTAAAAAGATTTCATGGGATGAAGCAACAACCATTATCGCTGAAAAATTAAAGTATACGATTGATAAATATGGAAGTGATGCCATTTATTATCAGTATGGCTCTGGGTCAACGGGTGCTAACTTACACGGCCGTGCAGCTTGTAAACGTTTATTAAGCTTAACTGGTGGTTTCTTGGGTGACTATGGTACATATTCATATGCTCAATTAATGGAAATCACACCTTATGTCTATGGTAGCGTAGAAGAATCCTATTTATCTGAAATCCAAAACTCTGACTTAGTTGTCATGTTTGGCCACAACCTTGCAGAAACGCGCATGTCTGGCGGCGGTCAATTCTACGAGACCCTCAATGCGTTAGATAAAAGCAAGGCAAAAGTGATTATCATTGACCCGCGTCGCACTGATAGCGTCACAACGCTTGGCGCTGAATGGATACCAATTTACCCCGGTACTGACGCTGCATTAGTTGCTGCTCTCGGTTATGTCATGATCGAAGAAGGCCTGACTGACGAAGAATTCCTGAACAACTATTGTGTTGGTTGGGATGAGTCTACCTTACCTGCTTCTGCACCACGCAATGCATCATATAAAGATTATATTTTAGGTAATGGGCCTGATGGCATCGCAAAAACCCCAGAGTGGGCGAGTAAATTAACGGGGATCTCCGTCGCACGCATTAAGCAACTTGCACGTGAAATTGGTAATGCCAATAGAGCATGGATCTCACAAGGCTGGGGCTTGCAACGTACCGAAAATGGTGAGCAAGCTTGTCGTTCAATCATGATGCTACCGTTAATGTCTGGGAACATTGGTCGTGCAGGAACGAACACAGGCCTGTGGGGTAATAGCTATGCTTATCCTGTTGCGGGATTTGCTTTACCTAACCCAGTCAAAGCCCTGATCCCAACTTATATGTGGTCAGAAGCTATTGTTCGTGGGAAAGAATTAACCGCAGAGAACGGTGGTATTAAAGGTGTCGATAAACTCAATAACGACATCAAATTTATGTGGTGTTACTCCAGTAATGTCATTGGTAACCAACATGGTGATTTAAACAAAACCCATGAAATACTTGCTGATGAGTCAAAATGTGAGTTCATTTTGGTGTGGGATAACCATGATACTCCATCCGCAAAATATGCAGATTTATTGTTACCGGATGTCACTACCGTTGAAACCAATGATTTAATCAATAACTCCTATGCAAGTGGTGCATACCACTATTTAGTTCGCCTACAAAATGCCATTGAGCCACTGTGGGAAAACCGCCCTAACTATGATGTATTAGCAGAAGTTGCTGAGAAAATGGGGGTAAAAGAACAATTCACAGAAGGCCGTACCTACGCCGAATGGATTGAGTTCTGTTATAACAAAACACGTGAAAAAATGCCTCATTTACCTGAATTCAGCGAAACTGACGGTGCGGGTATTATCGACCGTAAGTTCTTGAACAGTTCAGAAAATATTGCATTGAAGAAATTCCGTGATGACCCAATCAATAACCCATTGAAAACGCCGTCAGGTAAAGTGGAAATCTATTCGGAACAACTGGCTGAGCGTGTTAAAAATTGGGAGTTACCAGAAGGCCAACGTATCCCTGCCCTTCCTGAATATTGCGTCAATAAAGAAGGCGTTGAAGCCCAAGCAAGCCAACAGAAGCATCCGCTATTAATGACGGGCTTTCATGATAAAGGCCATGTGCATTCATCTTATTACAATGTTGCCATGCTCCGTGAAGCCATTCCGCATCAATTTTGGCTCAACCCAATTGATGCCCAGCAACGCGGCTTGAACAATGGTGACATGGCTGAAATATTTAATGATCGTGGCCGTATTCAAATTAAAGTGAAAGTGACAGAGCGTGTATTACCTGGTGTTATCGCTGTTCCACAAGGTGCATGGCGTACTCTCAATGAAGATGGGCTGGATATTGGTGGTTGTATCAACACACTGACCTCTCATGTTCCTTCGCCATTGGCTAAAGGTACCCCACAACATACTAACCTTGTTGAAGTTAAACGCGCTTAAGGAGTTGAATGATGAAACAATATGGCTTTTACTTTGACTCCACAAAATGCACTGGCTGTAAAACGTGTCAAGTCAGTTGTAAGGATGAAAAAGATTTAGATTTAGGTCCAAAATTCCGTCGTGTCTACGAGTTTGGTGGCGGAAGTTGGCAGAAGCAAGATGGTATTTGGCAGCAAAACGTCTTTAATTACTATCTTTCGATTTCATGTAACCATTGCTCAAACCCAACTTGTGTCGCAGGTTGCCCAACCGGTGCAATGCACAAACGTGAAGAGGATGGTTTAGTCGTAGTTGACCAATCTATTTGTGTGGGTTGCCGTTACTGTGAACTACGTTGCCCATATGGCGCACCACAGTTTGATGAGAAGAAAAAACTCATGACTAAATGTGACGGCTGTTATGAACGCGTCGCAAAAGGAATGAAACCAGTTTGTGTTGAATCTTGCCCGCAGCGTGCTTTAGATTTTGATGATATTAATGTTCTTCGTGAGTTACACGGGACAGAGTGTGGTATTGCGCCAATGCCAGACCCAAGCCTGACAAACCCAAATATTGTCATCAAGCCACATAAAGATGCGAAGCCATTTGGCGATAAAAGTGGCGAATTAAAAAACCCTGCGGAGGTGTAAGATGCATGAATTACCACTCGTTTTTTTCACCGTCTTAGGACAGTCAGCTGCTGGGCTTTTTTTACTCGCTTATATCAGCCGTAAAATGGGGTCTATTGACGATAAACAGCTAAAAACTGCCAATATCGTTGCCTTTATTATTATGATAATTGGTTTGGGTATCGGTGGGTTACACGTTGGTCAACCACTACGCTTCTTCAATATGCTACTGGGTGTAGGCCGTTCGCCAATGAGTAATGAAGCGTTCTTAAGTGGCGTATTTGTTGGATGCGCTGCGGCAACGTTATTTTTCACTCTGTTTTTCAAGCATACGTTATTGCGTGAACTGGCAAATATTGCCGCAGTAGTGTCAGGACTCGCATTTGTTTGGTCAATACCTCAAGTGTACAACATCGCCACTATTGCTAACTGGGACACCGGTTATACCACACTGCAAATGTGGATGACGATGTTAGTCGGTGGCGGTGCGCTCGCTATTGCAATTGGTGCGCGTGGCTTAGGTATTGCTTCGTTCTTAATTGGTACTTTCGCTATTTTTGCAAGCCGTGCTGGTTACCAAGCGTTTTTAGCCGAAACCGGCCCCGCTCTTAGCGGTGAGCAAACAGGCTTCTGGGGCTTCCAAGTTGTCGTCTTGGCCATTGCTTTAGCTGCATTTGTTGGTATGACGTTAAAGCAACGCGTACCAAGAGCAACATTAGCAACGTGTGCGGCAGCTGTTTTATTAGCTGAACTTGCAGGCCGTATCGCATTCTATAACTTGTGGCAGATAACCATGTAAGGCATTGTTCTTACTATGTTATAATTTATTATTAAAGAACCCCGTTTGGGGTTCTTTGTTTAGTAATCCCACATCATCCTGCATCGATACAGTGACAGGAAATCAGATAATGATGTCATGCTTTAACGCGAAATAAGACGGATAAAATAATATGATTGATACGACAATGATCCGCATCCTTGGTGCGTTTTTCTACTACCCTCCGCAATCGGACACGTTACGAAACGTCTACCCTGTTTTGGGTGAAATCCCACAGTTACACTCATGGGAAAATCCAGAGCAAATTCAGGCGATTTGTACTTCGTTGTCACAAACACAACCTGATGATATCTCGTATGATTATTCTATCTTATTCGAAGGACAAGGTAGTATGCCTGCGCCTCCATGGGGGTCTGTATATCTGGAACATGACAATTCTGTTATGGGAGAATCAACAGCGGCTTATCGCCATTTTTTGCAAACCAAAGGGTTAGTGACTGACACCGGACTTCGTGAGCCTGAAGACCAATTTGGCTTAATGATGATGGCTGTTTCTGCTTTAGCGGAACAAGAAGACGACAGCGCCATTATAACGCTATTTGAACAACATTTATTACCTTGGGCATATCGTTATTTAGAACTGGTGCAGGAAAGTATAACTGAGACAGCCTTTTACCCTAACCTTGCGCAGATCACTGAAATTTACCTCAAATCACTACAGTTAGAATTAGCATTATCGCCAATCCATGCTGAGTTATTTCGTTAAATGAAAAGCGAAACCAAATGAGCTTATTAAGTAAGATATGGGCTCATTTGGTTTTAACCTAAAAAGAAGAATTTGGCTCTTGTAAAAATGCAATTTCTTCTTGTGTAGATGGCCGACCTAAAATTTCATTACGGTGCGGATAGCGACCAAATTTGTCAATAATCGCTTTATGTCGCATTTCATAATCTAATGTGCCGTCATCACCCAGCATGCGAAAGAGTTCAACGGCCTGTAAATGAATAAAACTGGATTCAGAATGCATAAATGGCATTAAAACAAACTTGCGCTGTGATAACGTCAGGAGGTTATAATCATGTTGCTTAATCGCCTCTTGCGCTAGTGCTAAAGCCATCCCATCTTGAGCAAAAGACTTTGGCGTATCACGCCATAGGTTACGTGAAAACTGGTCTAGAACAATAATTTCCGCTAAACGGCCTCGAATAGATGCCCGCCAATACGCTAATTCACCCTTAGCTGCGCGTTCACAAACATGAGCAAATCGTTGTGCTATCGTCAAATCAAATTTAGCATTTTTTTCAAACCATTGTTTTGGTGTCGATTCCTCAAACCAAAATGAAAGTACTTCTTCCATGGAAGTCATGATTTATTCCTATCAGTTTTCTTATTAGAGGTTGTCATAATCCTAGTTAAAAATAGTCTTAATTGACAGGCTTGAGCTCTAACATCGGTTATTTGTAGATAATTATTTTATTTTTTTGCGATCTGACACCAAAAAACACTCGATATCGATAGGGTTATTTTAATAATATACAGCGTTATTTATTATTAAATTATTTAATTTCTACTTATAATAATTCGCAACTTTTTAATTCATAAAGATTTGCTTTTTAGTGTGAATAAGAGAATTCATTATGTCTAAATACATACATTTGGTTAACTCAATGTTAGAATTTAACTTATAATGTGTGTGAATTAGAGAGCTACTTACAGTCATCACTTTTCAGCGGTTCATATTGGTTCTTATTAAGGAAGGCAATGTAAATGGCAGGACATATGGTACTCATTGGGTGGGCATTATGGGTGAGTCCTTGTGGCTCAGATTCATGTGATGCGTTACCTGTGACTGAAACTATTTTCACACAAGAACAATGTATTAGCCGAAAAGACTACCTAGAATCAAAACGGCCAAATCTCTATTTTCTATGTGGTGAAGTCTACCGCGATAGCAATGAAATGACCGCTGAAGAAAAACATGCCATTCCTGCGCCTCATCTTCCTCTAAGAACATTGCCTGAACGACTTTCTCGTTAGTTTGAGCTAATTCCTTTAGCTCAAACTTAAGCCAACCAAACTAAACAATTTCAGCTATTGGGCTCTCTGCTTCAACAAAATCCCCTTTAATCGCACAGTGTTTCAACGTTCCTGCTCGGTGTGCAACAATTTGAACTTCCATTTTCATCGCCTCCATGACACCGATTATATCCCCTTCAGAAACATTATTTCCGTGAGGGATCAGCCAGTTAAATAATAGCCCAGAGATAGGTGCATTGACCGCATCTGGGTTATGAATTATTTGAGGAGCTGAATGGGTTGCAGCTGAACTATTGACTGAAAAGCCAGAAAACAGTTGTGTAGGTAAACCCAATTCGCAACGCTTTCCATCGATTTCAATAAAAGTGCGTGTCATTTCAGCAGGCGATAGTGGAATTTGCCGTTTTGCGGGTGGAATTTCCACATTAAATTCGGTCTCTATCCAACGCGTATGTACGCTAAAATTATCACAAAAATCAGCTTGTTCCATTACCGCTCGGTGGAATGGTAATACGGATGCAACGCCTTCAATATTAAATTCAGCCAAAGCACGACGTGCACGCAAAATGGCTTGCTCTCGTGTACTACCCACAACAATTAATTTCGCCATTAACGAATCAAAGGTACCCGGTATTGTTGTTCCCGCTGTTACACCACTATCGACACGAACCCCCGGCCCCGTTGGTGCATCAAAAACCGTAATAGTGCCTGGTGTCGGTAAAAAACCATTTCCAGCATCTTCGGCATTAATACGAAATTCAAACGCATGCCCCCGAGGAGTCGGCATCTCATTAATACTTAAAGGTAAACCTTCTGCAATTCGCAATTGCTCAATCACTAAGTCAATACCTGCGGTTTCCTCTGTGACTGGGTGCTCAACTTGTAAACGCGTATTCACTTCTAGAAATGACAACGTGCCATCTTGGCTTAGCAAAAACTCAACGGTTCCGGCTCCCACATAGCCCGCTTTGCGGCAAATATCCGTTGAAGCTTGAATGATTTGCTGCTGTTGACTCTGAGATAAAAAAGGGGCTGGCGACTCTTCAACCAGTTTTTGATTACGCCGTTGTAGTGAGCAGTCACGAGTCCCCACCACCAGCACGTTACCATGCGTATCCGCAATAACTTGGGCTTCAATGTGCCGAGGGTTATGTAAAAATTGTTCAGTAAAACATTCACCCCGGCCAAATGCAGCGGTCGCTTCGCGTACTGCTGAGTGATAAAGTTCTTCAACTTCATGGAGTTGCCAAGCTACTTTTAGCCCTCGGCCACCACCACCAAATGCCGCTTTAATAGCAATAGGTAAGCCGTGTTGATGAGCAAATTCAAGGACTTCCTGTGCACTATTCACAGGGTCTTTTGTGCCAACCACTAGCGGTGCACCGACTTGCATTGCAATATGGCGAGCTTGAACCTTATCGCCTAGTATATCAATGCTGTTTGCGCTCGGCCCAATCCAGATTAACCCTGCGGCTTCAACTGCACGCGCAAATTCAGCCCGTTCAGATAAAAAACCATACCCTGGATGCACCATGGTTGAACCTGACTGCTGAGCGATACTAATCAACTTTTCAATATTTAAATAACTTTCTGCTGGCGAGTTTCCCCCAAGCCCGTAGGCTTCATCAGCCATTGTGACGTGGAGAGCGTCAATATCGCTGTCCGCATAAACCGCAACAGACTGGAAACCATAATCACGACATGCACGGATAATACGAACTGCAATTTCGCCTCGATTAGCAATCAATACTTTATGTTTTTTGTTGTTATTCATTTTCATAAGCACAATGGCTCCCTTGTAGTACTTTAAATTCACCGAGTGGATTAAAACGTATTTTGGCATTCACAGGAATTTGCCCTGCTAAATCCAGATGATATTCACATACCGCGCCAATAACGGGATAACCGCCTGTTAAAGGGTGATCATTGAGAAACAAAACAGGCTGGCCATTTGCGGGGACTTGAATAGCGCCAATGCAAGTTCCTTCGCTCGGTAGCTCCTGTAATTGTTCGCGCTCTAACGGTTTTTCACTAAATAGCCGCAAACCTATTCGGTTTGATGACGCTGTTACTTGCCATAATTGGCTCGTTAGTTGCTCAACAGCTTGTTTTGTAAACCAATCCGCTCGGGGTCCTAATACAACATCCAAAACCACCACGTCGTTTTCTGTTGGGTAATCAAAAGCAGGCGCCTCATATAATGAAACGGCTAATGGAGATGAATTGCTGTTAACCGTGAGTGTTTGGCCCGCCGTGATTGGGGCTGGACCAACTTGCGCTAATGTATCAAACGAGCAGCTCGATAAAATAGGCTCTATATTGAAACCACCTCGGACAGCGAAATAACTACGAACTCCTTTGCTCGGGCGGCTCAGTTTGATGGTGTCGCCCTTTGCTAAATGAATCGGTTGATAAGTGTCAACTTGATATTGCTGGTCTTCTGCGGTGATAACGTCAATAGTACAAGGCGCTCCAGTCACTGCAACAATGAGGTCTTTGTGAACTTGAGCCTTAAACCCACCTTGCGTTATCTCTAAAACGGCAGAATCTGATTTATTCCCCACAATACGGTTTGCACTACGTAATGCCGATTTATCCATACCGCCTGATTCAGAGATCCCCAATGCCGATTGGCCTATACGCCCTAAATCTTGAAATAAAACCTGTAACCCCGTCGCTAAAACTGTTAAATCAGTACTGACATTCTTAGCATTTTTTTCAATACTTACTTTCGCTGGCAAGCTATAGCTAATTTGGCTTTTTGCGGCATCAACAAAGTTGACCCGCATGCCTGCTTGAACGAGTGCAGGTTCAGGTCGATTGATATCCCACATTAATAGTTCAGTCACACCAATTAACTGCCATCCCCCTGGGCTAGCTTGTGGGTAAACGCTGCTAAACTCTCCAGCTAAGGCAACCGACCCCGCAGGGATGCGTACTCTTGGCGATTGACGTCTTGGGACGTTCAGCTTAGCCCCTTTCGAAACCATGTAACCAAAACCTGGGGCAAAACCGCTAAATGCAACCTGAAATTCATTTTCTGTATGACGACGTATTACTTCCGCAGTGGATATCCCTAAATGCGCTGCAACATCGGGTAAATCCTCGCCATTGTAGTGAACAGGGATAGTAACCAATTTACTAGCCTTGCCGACGACCGCCGACACATCTCTAAGTGATATCTTTTCAACCAAATCATTCACATTTGTCTTGATCGGGTTATAGCGAATTAAAATTGTCCTCGCTGCTGGCGTTATTTCGTCAATCCCATAAATTGGCATTTCTGTTAAGGAATCAGTCAATGCCATTGTTTGTTCAAGACTTTCCAACTCCACCATAAAGGCACTTAAATTGACGGGTAAAAATCTCAATTGGCACCTCTATATGTGATATGCGGCATCAGGTACATCTGTAATAAACATGTAACCAGGTGCGTGGCTTAATGCGAATGGAACCCCTGATTTCATTACTGCAGCTTGAGGTGTGACACCACAAGCCCAGAAAACGGGAATTTCGCCCTCTTCAATGCGAACCGCATCACCAAAGTCAGGTTGCATAATATCCGTAATACCTAATTGTTCTGGTGCGCCAATATGAACAGGTGTGCCATGCACGGCAGGGAACCTACCCGTGATACTCACTGCATCAGCCACGCGATTTGCAGGTATTGGTCGCATTGAAACTACTAATTCGCCTTGTAAACGCCCTGCTGGGCGACAAAGACGATTAGTCTTATACATCGGAACATTCGATTTATCCGTGATATGCCGTACATCAATACCGGCTTCAATCATTGGCGTTTCGAATGTAAAACTGCAACCAATTAAAAAAGTGACTAAATCAGGATGTTGTTGATAGATTGCTGTCGCATCCGTAATTTCATCAATTAATTGTCCTTTTTCCCACACACGGTAACGTGGGATATCCGTGCGTAAATCGGCACCTTCAGCTAGGACAGTTTGCCAGCTCCCTGCTTCACATACGTCTAAAACAGGGCAGCTCTTTGGGTTACGCTGAGCATATAATAAGAAGTCAAATGCCCAGTCACGTGGCAACGCAATCATGTTGGCTTGAGTCATACCCGGGGCAAGGCCTGCTGTTGGTTTGTCATATCCTTCACGGATAGCTTGCCGTGCAAGGCGAGCAGCTTCGATGGCCTGCAGTGATGCTTTCATTAGCTGTGTCATTCACGGCCTCCTTTGTGGGCAAAACCATAAATTTCAATACCTTGTTGTTCTAATACGGCTCGCACCTGTTTCGCCATTTCAAGGGCGCCAGGGCTATCCCCATGAACACAAATCGACCCAGCGTCAACAGGTGTAAATTTTCCATCAATCGACATCACACCGCCTTCCATGACCAACTGCAACATACGGTCTGCAACTATCTGTGGGTCATGTAATACTGAACCGGCTAATTTTCGGGATACCAATGTGCCATCGCTGTTATATGCGCGATCAGCGAAGGCCTCGGCAACTACATTTAGCCCACTATCTCGTGCCCACTCAATTATCGGGGCTCCAGCTAACGCCACTAATATCAATCGCTTATCAATGGCTAATATCGCATCAATCACAGCCATTGCTTGGCGTTTATCATGAGCAATCGTGTTATACAATGCGCCATGAGGTTTAACATATAAAACTTGTGTCCCTGCTGCGGTTGCTAACCCTTGTAATGCACCAATTTGGTAAATTACGTCTGCGGTTAATTCATTCGATGCAATATCCATATTACGTCGACCAAAACCCACTAAATCGGGATATCCCACATGAGCACCAACAGCAACCCCATTTTCTTTTGCGGCTTTAAGGGTTTTTAATATCCCTTCTGGTGAACCCGCATGGAAACCACAAGCAATATTCGCACTGCTAACAACAGGCAGAATGTCGGTATCATTGCCCATTTCCCATTGTCCAAAACTTTCCCCAAGGTCACTGTTTAAATCAATCTGCTTTTTCATGATCACTCCTTGAGTTATTTCAGATAATTAAAAATTGTACCGACAGACATTGCCCCCATATACCAAGTGAGTGCACAGGTCACGACACCAGACCATAATAGCCAACGCGGATAATGATAGCCCGACATTAAATCTGAGCGTTTCCAACCGATATAAACAAATAAAGTTAAACCAATAGGTAAAATTAGCCCATTGAAACCACCAGCAAAAACCAATAATGCCGCAGGGGCTGTTCCCATGAATAAATAGACAACCAGAGAAACTGCGATAAATATGATAGTTGCGACATTACGTTGCCTTTCTGTGATAGAAGACTTAAATGCCGTTAAGAAGCTCATTGAGGTATAAGCCGCACCAATTACACTGGTGAGTGCCGCAGCCCATAGAATTAAACCAAAGATACGTAAACCAAAGTTACCTGCGGCAGCCTGAAATGCTTGAGATGCTGGGTTGGCCGCATGACCAGAAATATCAATAGTCACACCACTTGCGACTACACCTAAGATAGCCAAAAACAAAATATAACGCATCAGCCCAACAACTAGGATACCTTTTGTGGCTGCGCTAGAGACAACTTTAATGTTTTCAATACCAACAGCGCCTTTATCTAATAAACGGTGAGCACCTGCATAACAGATATATCCCCCGACAGTGCCCCCAACAATGGTGGTTATCATGGCAAAATCAACTGTGTCAGGTAATACGCTTTGACGTAATGCTTCCCCAACAGGTGGGTTTGATGCAATAGCGACAAATAAAGTTAAGCCGATCATCACTACGCCTAATCCAATAATCAACCGGTCAATAAACGTACTGGCCTTACGGGAGGAAAATATATAAATTGCTAATAATGCGCTAATCAAGCCCCCCCATTTGGGGTCTAAGCCGACTAAGGCATTGAGCCCTAACCCTGCGCCTGCAATATTACCAATATTAAAAATTAGTCCGCCGAAAATAACTAATACCGCTAATAAATAACCACTCCCAGGAATTGTGGCATTCGCAATTTCTGATGAGTGCATTTTAGTCAGGGTAACAACTCGCCATATGTTTTGCTGAACAATGAAGTCAATCACAATAGACGCTAAAATTCCGAAGGCAAAAGCAGCCCCTAATGTCACGGTAAAAGTCGCAGTTTGTGTGATAAACCCAGGCCCAATGGCTGAAGTTGCCATTAGAAAAATTGCGCTTATCAGTGATGAACGACGACTTTTCACATATTCAGCAGTAGTTGGTGCACTTTCATGAGCTGCCATATGCATACTCCTCTAATAGTTATTGTTTTAATTATTGATGTGGTTGTTGATCTAGTTGTTGATGTCACAGTCACTAAGGCAATTATCGTGCCATTGTTCTACTTGTTAGCCGTATTGTTAATTCATTTTTAATGGATTGTTGAACAATTAGTATTGAATGATGAATAAACAATCAATAAAAATCGTAATTGTTCGTTTAAAAATCAAGACGAGATCACTTTTTTAACAATTTTGACTCACAAGCCATATCGCTTACCAAGCAAATTGCACTAAATTGGTGCAATAAATTCTAATTTCACTATTCTTGTGCAAATACAGGGGGGAATGTGGTAAAGAGAAATGAAACTTGCTGCTATAATTTGAATATGTGAATATAGCGGCTCATTGCCTCTGAGACTAAAATTAGCCTTTATTATGAAAAAACAACCTGTTGCCCAAACTTTATCTGTTTCTATTGCAGAAGTTATACGTCATAAGATAACAATTGGGGAGATCACACCAGGTCAACGCTTATCTGAAGCGGCATTAAGTGAAGAACTCGATATTTCTCGAAATACATTACGGGAAGTATTTCGTGTACTCACGCAGGAAGGTTTATTAACTTATGCTCCAAATAAGGGCGTATTTGTCTCAGTACCAGATATGGCTGCCATTATCGATATTTATCAAGTTCGCCGACTTATTGAGTGCGATGCACTAACTCATGCATATGCCATGCATCCATCAGTTCAAAAAATGAAAGATGCAGTTCAAGAAGCTAGAGAACATGAAAAGACAGAGAACTGGGTGGGTGTAGGCACTGCAAATATGAAATTTCACACTGCCATTGTCGAACTATCTGACAGCGAACGCCTAATTAAATTATACCGTAATGTGTCTGCTGAGTTACGACTGGCCTTTGGTCACCTCAATGACCCTAAAATTTTATATGCCCCCTATATTGACAAAAACCATTCTATTCTTAATTTATTAGATTCTGGCAAAAATATAGATGCAGCCAATATGTTACGTGGTTACTTAGATCTCTCTGAACGCACACTGCTCGCAGCATTTAAACGGAAACAATCTGCCGTTTGAGTTGCTTGACGTTTTCTTTTTCATTATTTAACTCACCCACTTCTAACTAATTTCATTATATAAATTTGAGTGAGAAGCCATTTATAGAAATCCTTTAATATTTCAATATCATCCATTCATCTAGCTATATCTAAGTTAAACTTTAATTAACTAATTAAATCTAACAATTTAAATATAAAATCACATTCAGTCGTATATTCGATAAAAATAAAGAGTTGCAGTCTATTTTTCGCTCAATCTAGTTTTGTTTGCAAAAAACAAACAGTGCAAAAACAATACCATTAACAATTTTAGAATATTTATCAGATTTACTTTTAGAAACACCTTGCAATTAAAAATCACTTATTCATTCACACTCCCACCATTTATTTTACATAAATAACCATAATGGCCTTATTTATTAACAAAACAAACACATTTATATAGATCACCCATTGAAATTACTCAAATTAATCGAGTTATTAGTTGTAGTTTTACCGAATATTCGATATAAAATTTATGATAATAAAAACACATACATAAAAATTATTAATATAAATGAGATTTAATTATGACATTAAACCAAGTGACTAAAAAAAAACCGTTTAAATTTGGCCTAGGATGGCAAATATTACTTGCTCTTATTTTAGGTGTTATTGCTGGAGCGCTTTTACATGATAATTCAGAGTACAAAGATTGGTTGATTTTAAATATTCTTTCCCCGGCGGGTAAAATATTTATTCAGTTAATCAAAATGATTGTTGTTCCTATCGTTATATCAACGTTAATTGTTGGGATAGCAGGGGTTGGTAATACCAAACAACTCGGTTCTCTTGGTTTCAAAACTATCCTTTATTTTGAAATTATTACTACAATTGCCATTATCGTCGGTATTTCTTTTGCCAATATATTCCAACCAGGTGTTGGTATCGACATGTCGCAATTAACACAAGTCGATATTTCACAATATGAAAAAACCACTCAAGAAGTTGAAAGCCACCCTTCAGGGATCATTAATACGATCCTAACTTTAGTGCCAAGTAATATTTTCGCTGCTATGGCAAGTGGTGACATGCTGCCTGTCATCTTTTTTGCTGTGTTATTTGGTTTGGGGCTTTCTTCTTTACCTTCTGAGAAAAAACAGCCTCTACTCAATGTATTACAGACTTTCTCTGAAACCATGTTCCGTGTAACGAACATGATTATGATGTATGCTCCAATCGGGGTTTTCGCATTAATATCTGTTACCGTCGCTAACTTTGGTTTCTCATCCTTAGTGCCTCTATTGAAACTTGTTATACTCGTCCATTGTGCAATTCTATTTTTTGCAGTAGTAGTATTAGGATTAGTCGCCCGTTATTGCCGAATAAATATTTTTACTTTAATGAAAATATTGAAAGATGAGTTATTACTCGCTTATTCAACAGCCAGTTCTGAAACCGTACTTCCTCGTATTATGGATAAAATGGAGAAATATGGAGCGCCTAAATCAGTAACAAGCTTTGTTATTCCAATAGGTTATTCATTTAACTTAGATGGCTCAACATTATACCAAAGTATTGCCGCTATTTTTATTGCCCAACTCTATGGTATCGAGCTCTCTATTGGGCAAGAACTTATCCTAGTATTTACGCTCATGATCACGTCTAAAGGTATTGCGGGTGTCCCTGGCGTTTCATTTGTTGTTCTTCTTGCCACACTAGGAAGTGTAGGTATCCCACTAGAAGGGCTTGCATTCATCGCAGGTGTAGACCGTATTCTAGATATGGCACGTACCGCACTTAACGTTGTAGGTAACGCCCTAGCCGCTCTTGTTATTGCCAAATGGGAACATAACTATGACGATAAAAAAGCTCGTGAATATGAAAAAAGCTTTTAGTTTATTCTAACGTAACTCTATATTAGAATAGCCTTCCACTAACATCGTTATTGAAGGCTATTCTATTTTTACGTATTTTACTTAATAAATGACCATATATTTTATTATTTATTAACCACTCATTAACTTAGTTAATTTTACTTATTAAGTGTAATTTATTTCACATTTTTTTAATTTTTTTAATGGAATTTGGTATTTTATAGTTAGTGTTACTACACTATATAAGACTGTTTAATTAGCCGTTTTTATTAGCCAAGCAGGAAACAATGAATCAAATAAGAAGATTTCTTTTGTTTTTAAAGGTGCTCCAACACCTAATGGTAATTTTTATATTTTCATTATCATATTTTATGCTACACAGCTGGTTATAACGAAAAGCCTTATACTAAAAACAACATAATTCTTTGATAAAACGAGATAAATATATGTTTATCTCGTTTTATATTATGAGTTAGAAAACACTATAAGATAAAAATGGTTATCAATAGAAAGCTTACAAGTTCCTTTTCAACCCTCTATGGCATCTGACACTAAAGATAAAACTAGCGATAAAGTGACACTTCACCTTCAGGCCGGGTTTTAAACCGTCGATGAGCCCAAAGATACTGCTCAGGGGCTTTCATTATTTCGGCCTCTAAAACAGCGTTAATCATTGTTGCATCCTGTAATTCATCAGAGCTTGGATATCCTAGTATTTCTTTGCCCAATACTAAATCATAGTTAACCCCACTCTTATTTCTCAATAATGTTACTGTGAGCGTCGGTGATTTAGATAATTGAGCAAGTATTGATGTCCCCTTTGATGTAGAGCTATTTTTGACAGAAAAAAATGGCGCAAATATCGTGCCTTTTCTTCCAAAATCTTGGTCAGGTGCAAACCAGATGGACTTGCCACTTTTCAATTCTTGAACCATAAATTTTAAATTTTTACGATCAATCATTCCTTTGCCAGAACGGCACCGCCCCTTTGTCTGAATATATTCCATCGCTTTATTATTATGAGGTCGATACATCGCATTAACAGGGAAACAAAGGCCCATAATCCGACCACCTAGCTCAAGTGACATAAAATGGACTCCAACGATAATTACACCTTTATTTTTCCCAATAGCATCTAAATAATTAGACATTCCTTTTACTTGAAATAATTTTTTTACTTTTTTATCACTCCAGAACCAGGCGATCCCCGTTTCAAATAATGCGATGCCTAAAGATTTTAGGTTGTCATTTACCAGAGTATCTATTTCATTTTTGTTTTTATTCGGAAAACACAACTCTAAATTTCGCTTAATTATCGACACTCTTCTCTTAATAAAATACCGTGAATTACTGCCTAGAAAAGCACCAAGCCACATTTGCCATTTATAAGGTAATTGAACCAATAAAAATAAGATAAAAACCCCCACCCATGTTACTAAGTACTTCGGATGGACCAATTTCAGTGAAAATGGGTTTTTGGCGTACATTATATCTCCCAATACTTCGCCTTTGCAGAATGCACGCTATTTTAGACAATATTTAGTCTTTTAAATTCAACATGATTACTACAACAAGATGGGCTTTCGCCCACAACTATCTGAATACCCTTACAATGTATCTTCCATTTGAGTAGATAACAGTCGGATAACCTTTTCCAAGCAGTTAAGTAATATTTAATTTTCAGTGTAGCCAATGAATGAATAGCTCTGTAACTTTATTTACCTTTAATCAGAACTATATGCCAGTTAAGCTAAAAACGTAATCACCTAAACAGTTATGAATGGTCAAAATTATCACATATATGGCTTAATTAATCTCATTATTAATGTGTATTTTTGTCATTTTACGGATTATTTTGCTAGTTTTGTCAATTTAGTAGCTATGTTTATTAGCAGTCAATTCAAGTGACCGCCAATAGTTAAGGAAGGAAAGTAGCCTGGATCGCCCCTGAAAATGCAAAAGGAGAAAAAGCGATAGGTGTTGCCCTAAATAATACCACATACATGGTATTGAAACTCTAAATAGGAAAACACCAGCGCTTTGTATTTGTTCATGCAGCAGCGAATCGCCTCACTGAACATGCCATGAAGGTCGACGAGCTAATTTCACACGATGACACCAATATGGCACAACCACTGCTTAAGGCATTGTCATTATGTACATAAATACAAAGAAAAAACCCGCTACATCTATTAAATGTAACGGGTTCTTATTTGGTGCCGGCTACCGGAGTCGAACTGGTGACCTACTGATTACAAGTCAGTTGCTCTACCAACTGAGCTAAGCCGGCTAATATGGCGGAGAGATAGAGATTCGAACTCTAGGATGGTTACCCATCGGCGGTTTTCAAGACCGCTGCCTTCGACCGCTCGGCCATCTCTCCATGGGGCGCGATTATGGAGGAATCCCACCAACTTGTCTACCCCTGAAAGTAAAAAAATTGATTTTTTTACTTCGTTTGGCTAATCTTCACTCAATTGTTCTCTATTTTCCAATAAAAATGGTAGTATCTGTGCAAAATCGGTGTCTATCCTTTCTCTAGGCGTATGATTTTTAACCTAATAATACTATTGCCGATGGGACGACTTGCTACAGTATGTACAAACAATCATTATTAAAACCAAACACGCTTTTTCGTATTTTCGCAGCATTTATTCTGTTGCTAATTGTGATGCTTTTTTTATCACTCTTTAATTACTATCAAGCATTGGTTCAAAGCCGTCAAACTAGCTTGAACAGCATGGCAAGTCGGTTAGCGTATCAAATCGAAGATTATCGTTATCAAGCGAGCCATATCTACAAAATTGCCAATGACAAATCTTCAGTGCCCCCCACCTATAACCTCGCAGTGACTGGGATCCGCCATGATATTTTTTGGCTAAGTAGTGCAAACCAATCCATTGATGCCATTGTATTTGGTAATAATAAGCAAAGTAATAATGCTTTAGCGTCTAAACTTGCAAATTATATGGAGATTGTGTGGGGAGCCCGTAATGAATATAACTCCATGTATTATCTCAATGGCTTAGACAATACCTTAGTCTTAGTGACCACCCATTCAATCCTTAAACCTGAGCTCCGTTTTAAAGAAAGTTATCTCACATTAACGGCTGAAGAAAAGCGTGCTGATATGTTGACTCAATCAACATTGTTAGATCGACGGGAAATAATTTCAAATATCCAAAAATACTCCCCCGATAACCTTTTTTACTATACTTATCGGTTAATGTTCAATTCACCGGGGCAGTTAACTAGCGTCATATCCTTTGATATTTCTATCAACTCACTTATTCCACCAAGTTTAAATGGGAATTTTTTTACAATTAATGCACGCCCTTCAAGCACGGGCAGCAATGAATCTCATTCAACTTGGTCTGGAACCAACCTCATTTTCTCCCATCCTATTGATGGGACTGGATATCAGCTTTATTACCATGTTTCATTAAAAAGTATTATTTTTAATGTGGTTAGTTATAACTTATGGCTAATGACAGGCATGCTTATTATGATCTTATTCGCTTTACTGATCATGCTCTTTATTCGTAAGCGCCTTATTTCACCAAATACCAATATGTTGCAAGAGCTGAGTTTTAATGCCTCACTGACTAGCGATATTATCAGTCATATTTCATACGGTATTTTAGTTTATGACTTTAACACCAACAAAAAGATCCTGAGCAATGACATTGCTAACCAATTATTACCTTCTATGGACCTTGTTCACATTAAAGAAATGGCGATTGAAAACCATGATGTGATTCAAGTTTCTATCGAGAATATTGTATATGAAGTTATACTTGTCGATAACATGTCAAAATCTAACACTGCCCTCTTTATTATTATGGACAAAGATAAAGAGGCGTTGACCCAAAAACGCCAAGAATTAGCCAATCGCGAATACAAAAAAAATATTCACATGCGTAAAGTCGTATTTGAGAATATGTGCAGTGAAATATTACCTTCACTTATTAAAGTGGATAAGCAACTAACTAAATTATCCGAAATGGCTAATATAAATAACCGTGAGTTTATTTTAAAAATTGAAAGTCAGCTTTTCTATATCAATCGTTGGTTTAAAAATATTAGCTTATTAAATCAGCTAGAATCCCAAGCTGAACCTATAAAAACTGAGAATGTTTCTATCAGTAACCTGGTTAGCCAATTTTTGAAGCAAAATCTATCCCAGTGTAATAACAAAGGGTTAGCGCTTTATTTTCATAATAACGTTAATCCAGATTCGCTTATCGTGGCAAATCCTGATTATTTAAAGCAATTAATGCAACTAATTTGGGATTATTCTATTGCAACAACCTCTTTTGGAAAAATTTCATTCACGCTATCTTATAACCCCAGTAAAAATACAATCTTATTAAATATTAAAGACAGTGGAACTGGAGTAAGTAACCAAGAACTGAGTAATTTGCAAAGCCCCTTTACTGGGCAAATTTTGAACGCCTCTAACTTTACACGTTCAGGTATAACGTTTTATTTATGTAAGTTACTGGTAAAAAAAATGAATGGTGTTTTTTCTATTCGCTCAAGTGATGCAATCGGTACTCATTATGAAGTTACGCTTCCAGCAGCCAAAGAGATGCTTGCCAAAGAGTACCCTGCATTATTGGAGGATATTTGTATTCGTTTAAATATACATAATGCTGATATTTCACGGATTGTGAGGAGCACATTAACAAATTATGGCGCGGAATATTTGGATTTAAGTGAGAGCTCCCCTCATACCAACTGGGATCTCTTAATAACTGATAATAATGAGGAATGTTTTGAAAACATTGTTAAAGTAAATGGTTTCCTATCTGGAATCAATCAATTACAACCTCATTACATCGAAGCTAACTATAATTTTGCTGATGAATTAATTGATGCTATCTCATTACTGATCGAAAACGCAGACGATGAACATGGCCATTCTGATAATTTGATTTCACACCATGTTGATACTCAAGTGCTTTCACAGACCTCGAATGAATCAATAGAAAATGCAATTTTAAGTTATCAATTAGCGCTAGCAAATAGTGGATATCGAGATTTGTTCATCACAACAGTACCGATAGATATTAATAAACTGTATAATAGTGAAAGTGTTGAGGATTTGACCGAATTGAAAAACACTGCACATCGTTTAAAAGGAGTTTTTGCTATGCTCGAATTTACTTATCTTCATAAGCTTTGTGAAGATTTGGAGCGTTACATAGCAGATGAAAACGGATTGGAAATAAAAAATTGCATTAGCATGCTGGATAATTCAGTCAAAAAACTAATGCCAGAAGGTAACCAATAATATGAATAACCTAAATGTCATTGTTGCCGATGATCACCCTATCGTTCTTTTCGGCATCAGGAAATCACTTGAACAAATTGAATGGGTGAATATCGTAGGGGAATTTGAGGACTCAACTTCTTTGATTAATAACTTAGCGCGTTTAAATGCGGATGTGCTAGTTACTGATTTATCAATGCCAGGTGATAAATATGGTGATGGTATTACTTTAATCAAATACATCAAACGGCATTATCCTGACCTATCAATCATTGTTCTCACAATGAACAATAACCCGGCCATTCTTAGCGCAATTTTAGAGCTGGATATTGAAGGGATTGTGCTCAAACAAGGCGCACCTGCTGATTTACCTAAAGCGTTAGCGGCTTTACAAAAAGGTAAAAAATTCACACCCGAAAGCGTGAGCAAGCTGCTGGAAAAAGTCAATGCAAGCGGCTATGGCGACAAACGTTTATCACCAAAAGAAAGTGAAGTGCTACGTTTGTTTGCTGAAGGTTTTCTGGTCACTGAAATTGCGAAAAAACTTAACCGCAGTATAAAAACAATAAGTAGCCAGAAAAAATCAGCCATGCTGAAATTAGGCGTTGAAAATGTTATAGCGCTACTGAATTACCTTTCTTCCGTCAGCATTGATAACTCGCCTTCAGAGTAATTTCATTTCGACTACAAAACTACACCAATAAAAACCCAACTATGGGTTTTTATTTTTGTATCTATTTTTTAGCTACACTTAACAATAGCGAGTCAAGGTCTCACGTAAAATTGCAATTGTTGTCGGTTTTGATAAACAATCATTCATCCCTGCATTAATACAACGTTGCTTTTCTTCTGCCATTGCATTAGCGGTTAATGCGATAATCGGTAAGTTGAACGCTAAACGTCGCAGTTCTTTGGCCAGCTGGTAACCATCCATATTTGGCATATTTACATCTGTTAAAATAATATCAACATGATGATTATCTAAATATTTCAATGCATCTAGTCCGTCTATCGCCGTGCCAGTAGTAAAGCCGATTGTCGCTAATTGCTCACTCAATAATACTCGGTTAATTGGATGATCATCAACAATCAATACATGACATTCACCTAATGAATGGTCAACGACTAATGGTTGATTTGCCATACTATTTTTTTGTGATTGTTCACTTGTTTTCATGATGGCTTTATCAATTAACATGGGTAATTTATCTAATTGATATGTATTATAAATCCATTGATTCTGTTTTACTTCATGGAGCTCGCCTGCATAACCACTTGATAGCTGGATATGATATTCGTAGGCTATCTCCTCAACATGCTCATAATCGGTTATTAGCAAATCATATCTTTGTGTTTTATCTATTTTGCTATGGCTAACAACTGAAAATTGCTCATGACCTAACAGACGCAAAAGAAAATTCATTAAAAATTCATTTCGACACGAAATAGCAATGCGATAATGTGCACGATATTCTGGAATATTTTTCTTTGTATATTCTTGCCCATATAAAGGAATACGAATAGTAAATGAGCTACCAAGTCCAATCTGTGAAGTTACTTCAATATCACCATCCATGAGGTTAACCAGTTTTTCACAAATAGCTAAACCTAGGCCTGTTCCTTTATGACCCAAATTATTTTGCCCATAAACTTGAAAAAATGGATCAAATAACTGCATAACCACTGCCTGGGTCATTCCAATCCCTGAATCACGGATTTCTATCTTTAAATAGTTTTCATCTTTCCAAACATAAAGCAACACAAAACCTGATTCCGTAAACTTAATACTATTATTTACAATATTAGAAATCACTTGTTGTAAACGAACTGGATCATTCAAAATGAGATCTGGGATGCTGGGTTCAATATAGGAATATAATGATATTTTTTTCTTAGTCACTAATGGCAAGTAGTTCGCTAATACAAACGCAAAAACTTCTCGACAATGAAACAATTTGCTTTCTATTTTCAATTGTTTAGATTCAATTTTTGAAAAGTCTAAAATATCACTAATAATCTGTAATAAAAGCGATGATGAATTATCCATAGTTGAAACTAAGCGTGTTGCTTTCTCTGATAATTCATAACGTTGTAGTAACTCTATATTACCAATAATTCCATATAATGGTGTTCTTAATTCATGGCTAACAGTCGCCAAAAACATTGATTTAGCATGGTTAGCTTGTTCAGCTGCATCGGCTACATCCTGCAGTGATTTTTCCATTTTCACACGAATGCTGATGTCAATTAATACACAAATAGCGACATCTTCATTTTGATATCGTGAGTTTACAAAGCTAATTTGCAAGTGTGTGCCGTTGGTTGTCACTACATCGATATAATTGCTCGTTTTCTGGCGGATGATTGTCAATATTCGCTGTTTATCATCATCATTTAATAACCGAAAATAGTCATGGGCTAATTCATTACTGAGAATATTACCGCCATCAGTCAATCTTAAAATAATGATACCAACAGGTGCTGATGCTACAATTTTATGGTTGAATTGCTCATGTTCCTCGAGCCGTATCGCGGTGTTTTCTGCAGGTTCAAGCATTTTTCGTTCAAGTAACCAAATTAAAAAGAAAATCAATCCCCCTGTAAAAATATTTAGGACAATACCGTAAAAGATAGCATTTTCTAAACTCGCTAATATTTCAGACGTCGCAATTGAAAAAATGACGGTAATTTGAGAAGGTGCTAACCGTTTTTTGAAAATTAATTTTGAATAATCTGAGTTAAAACCAAAAAATGAAGGCTCAGAAATATTGAGCAGCGCTGAGCCTTTAGGATTGATATCTATAGGAGAATATAAAACAGGTTGGTTATAATCGTTAATTATCAATATTTCGATAGCTTTATTTCGGCGTATGTTAAATTGATTCAAATTAATTGTACGCTCTAACCCAATAAATGCAGGCAGCATATTGTCGTGCTTGATTGCCTGAATTAAGTAAAGCTGCCCATAATCTGGCTGTACGCCATGCATAATGGTAAATAATTTACGCTCTTTGCCTTGTAGCCTTAAACCTTGGTAAGTCCGTACGCTTTCGTAGCTGACTTTTTTTAGTATTTCGATATCCGATATGGTAGATCGAATAGGATAATCCACCAGACAATAACTTTTCGAACCAACTAAAAAGACATGATTTAAAGCTTGAGGGGCAGCAATACTATCTTTCCAAAAATAATTTAATTGCTCAAAAGCCTGCAAATAATTTTCCGCTCTATCCCTAAAATAATCACAATCTGTATTCGATGTTAATTTATAGAAAGAGTAATTAGATGCGTTCGGTAATTCCAGAAACTTACTTGGAAGATTATTTTCATCTGTCGATTCTTGCAACTTTACTCTATATAGCTCAGTCATCGATTGAATCGAATTCAGCGTCGCTCCCGTTTGTTGAATATACGCTTGTATATTTTCATGCCCGGAATAGAACTGTTGACGGATATCAGATTTGTATTCATTAAACTGCGAGTAAAGGAAAAATAGAGTGATAAAAACGCCCATGCCCCACAACATCAAGCCGAGGATACGAAATAAATCCCGAGAAAGTCTAAGTGATGTTTTAAACGAGGGTAAATATCTCAAGCGCTTTCCTGTACATTCGATACTATGACTGCTAATTATACTCGATTATATGATAAAAAAGCGACAAACATGAAAAGTAATAAAACAAAGACATTTAGGCTAGAAACTAAAACGGGCAGCTAATTATGCTGCCCGTTCATTAAATTAAACGTCGTGATTACTCTTGATCGTCGATACTTGCATCATCAACACCATTTTCTTCAGTGTTTTCATTTGCATTTTCATCATCAATGTTTTCATCATCATCCGTTTCAGCAACGCGCTGCAAACCAACAACTTTTTCATCTTCAGCAGTTCTAATCAAGGTAACACCTTGAGTATTACGGCCAACGACGCTCACTTCAGACACGCGTGTACGCACTAATGTCCCTGCGTCTGTGATCATCATGATTTGGTCAGTTTCATCAACCTGAATCGCGCCAATTACATGCCCGTTTCGCTCACTCACTTTAATGGAGATAACCCCTTGAGTTGCACGAGACTTAGTTGGGTACTCAGCTTCTTCAGTACGTTTACCGTATCCGTTTTCTGTCACCGTTAAGATATGCCCTTCACCACGTGGAATAATCAAAGAAACGACTTTGTCGTTATCCATTAATTTAATACCACGCACCCCTGTAGCAGTACGTCCCATTGGACGAACGGCATCTTCAGCGAAGCGCACAACTTTACCTTGAGCTGAAAACAGCATAACTTCGTTTGAACCATCAGTTAAATCAACACCAATCAGCTCATCACCGTCATTCAAATTAACCGCAATGATACCTGCGCTTCTTGGACGGCTGAATTCTTGTAAAGGTGTTTTCTTAACGGTACCACTCGCAGTTGCCATAAAGACATTGTAACCCTCTTCGTACTCACGCACTGGCAAGATAGCTGTAATTCGCTCATCTTGTTCAAGTGGCAATAAGTTAACGATTGGGCGACCACGAGCACCACGGCTAGCCTCTGGTAATTGGTAAACTTTCATCCAATACAAGCGGCCACGGCTTGAGAAGCACAAAATGGTGTCATGCGTATTGGCCACCAAAAGGCGGTCAATAAAGTCTTCGTCTTTAGTTCGTGCTGCAGATTTACCTTTACCACCACGGCGCTGTGCTTCGTAATCAGACAGAGGCTGATATTTCACATAACCTTGATGCGATAATGTCACCACCACATCTTCTTGGTTGATCAAGTCTTCAATATTGATATCTGCAGTATTTTCAGTAATTTCTGTACGACGAGGGTCGTTATAAGTATCGCGAATAATTTCTAATTCTTCGCGGATCACTTCCATCAAACGTTCAGGACTACGCAAAATAAACAGTAATGCTTCAATTTGTACTAGAAGCTCACGGTACTCTTCCAGTAATTTTTCATGCTCAAGACCCGTTAATTTTTGGAGACGTAAATCCAAAATAGCTTGAGCTTGTTGCTCAGTCAGGAAATATTGCCCTTCATGAACACCAAACTGGGGCTCTAACCACTCAGGACGAGCGGCATCATCACCCGCACGCTCTAACATTGCAGCGACATTGCCCAGATCCCAAGAACGTGCAATCAACCCTGCTTTCGCTTCTGCTGGCGTTGGTGCTTTACGGATCAGTTCAATAATTGGGTCAATATTGGCAAGAGCAATTGCCAGTGCTTCAAGGATATGAGCACGATCACGCGCTTTGCGTAATTCGAAAATCGTACGACGAGTGACGACTTCACGGCGGTGACGCACAAAAGCAGCAATGATATCTTTTAAATTCAGTATTTTCGGCTGCCCTTGGTGTAGAGCTACCATATTGATACCAAAAGAAACTTGCAATTGGGTCAAGGAATATAAGTTGTTCAGTACAACTTCACCCACCGCATCGCGTTTGATTTCAATAACAATACGCATACCGTCTTTATCAGACTCGTCACGCAGTGCACTGATACCTTCAACACGCTTGTCTTTAACTAACTCAGCAATTTTTTCAATCAAGCGAGCTTTATTCACTTGATAAGGGATTTCGCTGACAATAATGGTTTCGCGACCATTTTTCTCATCGACTTCCACTTCAGCGCTTGCACGGATATAGACCTTGCCACGCCCTGTGCGATACGCATCAATAATCCCACGACGGCCATTAATAATAGCTGCGGTTGGGAAATCAGGCCCTGGAATGTGTTCCATTAAACCATCAATGCTGATGTCTTCGTCTTCTATATAGGCAAGACAACCATTAATCACCTCCCCTAAATTGTGAGGTGGGATATTGGTTGCCATCCCAACAGCAATACCTGACGACCCATTAACCAAAAGGTTTGGGATTTTCGTTGGCATAACTTCAGGAATGTGCTCTGTTCCGTCATAGTTAGGAACGAAATCAACGGTTTCTTTTTCAAGGTCAGCAAGTAGTTCATGGGCAATTTTCGCCATACGGATTTCCGTATAACGCATTGCCGCTGCGGAGTCTCCGTCAACAGAACCGAAGTTTCCCTGACCATCAACCAGCATGTAACGCATTGAGAAAGGCTGAGCAAGACGAACGATTGTCTCGTAAACAGCGCTATCACCATGTGGATGGTATTTACCGATGACGTCCCCAACAATACGGGCAGATTTTTTATAGGGTTTATTCCAATCATTTCCCAATACATTCATCGCATACAATACTCTGCGGTGTACTGGCTTCAGTCCATCTCGAACATCTGGAAGTGCACGGCCGACAATAACGGACATTGCATAATCCAAATACGAACTTTTAAGCTCTTCTTCGATATTAACTGGTGTGATTTCTCTGGCAATCTCGCTCATGGAACCACTGTCCCTCATAACTTCGGATTCAAAGAGTAGAACTATACCACAATTCGCCAATTTAATAAAAATAAGAGACGGGTATTTGTCTTCCAAGCTATGTATAATAGCGGAAAATTAAGTTTATGTGTCCGAAACTTGACGGTTTATCAATTAATCACGGCAATAATTACATTATTGTTTATATTTTAGCCATCAATTCTTATCGGGCCACTATTTCCCCCCGACTTAACATAGTTTAAATATCACTATCGTTAATAGGCCTTCGGGTTATAGGTTAAAAATAGGAGCTTCTTTGTATGAATGACACCCAAACCCCAACTTACCTCAACGTCGATAAGCAAGAAATTGAAAAATTTGAGTCCATTGCTTCACGTTGGTGGGACTTAGAAGGGGAGTTCGCCCCACTACACCGCATCAACCCATTACGCTTAGGTTATATTATGCAGCGTGTAGACGGCGTTTTTGGTAAAAAAATTCTTGATGTTGGCTGTGGTGGTGGCATTTTGTCCGAAAGTATGGCGCGCGAAGGCGCGGAAGTGACTGGCCTTGATATGGGGGCAGATCCATTAATGGTTGCTCGCTTACATTCTCTTGAGTCCGGCATTCCGGTTGAATATGTACAAGAAACCGTTGAACAACACGCAGACAAGCACCCACAAGCCTATGATGTTGTGACCTGCATGGAGATGCTTGAACATGTTCCTGATCCTCAATCTGTCGTTAGAGCTTGCGCTAAATTAGTGAAACCTGGCGGGCATGTTATTTTTTCTACCATTAATCGCAACAAAAAGGCATGGTTGATGGCAGTGGTTGCTGCTGAATATGTGATGAAAATGGTTCCAAAAGGCACCCATGATGCGAATAAATTTATTCGCCCTTCTGAATTAATTAGCTGGATTGATGGAACACCATTGAAAGATAAACATATCATAGGGTTACACTATAACCCATTAACGGATAAGTTCTGGCTTGGGCCAAATGTTGATGTAAATTATATGTTGCATACAGTCAGTGAATAATCACCTAGTCGTGAAAAGAATAAATCACAAGCAGTACGTTTAAGAAAGCAGCAAACGATCGCATTTTACAAAATTTATTTTAATCCTCATGTCGGAAGCATTTTTTTTATTAATGCCTTTTACCATGCAGCTTACCGACATGATCATTTTTCTTATCCAACCAGTTATCCACAAGAACTCGCTAATTTGTTCACTTGATAAAATCACACATTAACATTATCTTGTTATGGTATTCTAAACAAACTACTACATATAGTGGTACAACAAAACATAACACAACTAGTCTCATGGCATTACACCATGAGCTTTTTTATGTTTATTTTAAACTATTTGTAGTTCAACCAAGGTGTACTTGCTCATGAACCAGAGTCTGTTAGTCACAAAGCGTGATGGACATAAAGAACGCATTGATCTCGATAAAATCCACAAGGTAATCACCTGGGCTGCCGAAGGCCTAAGTAACGTATCCGTTTCTCAAGTGGAGTTACGTTCACAGATTCAGTTTTATGATGGGATCAGAACTTCTGACATTCACGAAACGATGATCAAAGCAGCAGCCGATTTAATTACGGGTGATACACCTGATTACCAATACCTCGCTGCTCGTCTTGCTATTTTTAACTTACGCAAGAAAGCCTATGGTCAGTTTGAGCCGCCTACATTATATAAGCATGTTAAACACCTCGTTGAAATGGGGAAATATGACAAGCATTTGCTGGAAGACTACTCTGAAGCAGAGTTCGAGCAAATGGATAGCTTTATAGACCATTGGCGTGATATGAATTTTTCCTATGCTGCGGTAAAACAGCTTGAAGGGAAATATTTAGTTCAAAACCGCGTTACCGGTGAAATCTATGAAAGCGCACAGTTTTTATACATTTTAGTCGCTGCTTGCCTGTTTTCACACTACCCAAGAGAGACGCGTCTTGATTATATTCGCCGTTTCTATGACGCGGTTTCAACATTCAAAATTTCATTACCTACGCCTATTATGGCGGGGGTACGTACCCCTACACGTCAATTCAGTTCCTGTGTACTGATTGAGTGTGGCGACAGCTTAGATTCTATCAATGCAACTTCAAGCGCAATTGTGAAATATGTCTCACAACGTGCAGGGATTGGGGTAAATGCGGGTCGCATTCGTGCATTAGGCAGCCCAATTCGTGGCGGTGAAGCGTTCCATACTGGCTGTATTCCGTTCTATAAGCACTTCCAAACTGCGGTTAAGTCTTGTTCGCAAGGTGGTGTTCGTGGTGGTGCAGCAACCTTGTTCTACCCGATTTGGCACCTTGAAGTTGAAAGCTTATTGGTACTGAAAAATAACCGTGGGGTTGAAGGTAACCGTGTTCGCCATATGGATTATGGTGTGCAACTAAACAAGTTAATGTACGAACGTTTGATTAAAAACCAAGACATTACATTATTCAGCCCATCCGACGTTCCAGGTCTTTATGACGCCTTTTTCGCAGATCAAGACGAATTTGAACGTTTATATGTGAAATACGAAAAAGATGAAAATATTCGCAAATCGAGTGTTAAAGCGGTTGAGCTATTTTCATTAATGATGCAAGAGCGTGCGTCTACAGGCCGTATTTATATTCAAAACGTTGACCACTGTAATACACATAGCCCATTTGACCCACAGGTTGCCCCTGTTCGTCAGTCTAATTTATGTTTAGAAATTGCGCTGCCAACCAAACCATTAAATAACATTAATGACGAAAACGGTGAAATTGCACTGTGTACGTTATCAGCGTTTAACTTAGGTGCGATTGATAGCCTCGATGAATTAGAAGAGCTGGCAATATTAGCTGTTCGTGCACTCGATGCGCTGCTTGATTACCAAGATTACCCAATCATTGCAGCTAAACAAGGCTCAATGGGACGTCGTACACTCGGTATTGGCGTGATTAACTACGCTTATTATCTCGCGAAGCACGGTGTTCGTTATTCAGATGGTAGCGCGAATAACTTAACGCACAAAACATTTGAAGCTATTCAATATTACCTATTGAAAGCCTCGAATGAGTTAGCGAAAGAGCAAGGTGCGTGCCCATGGTTTAACGAAACAACCTATGCACAAGGCGTTTTACCTATCGATACCTATAAAAAAGAGCTCGATAAGTTAACGAATGAGCCGTTGCATTATGATTGGGAAACATTACGCCAAGAAATCAAACAGCACGGTCTGCGCAACTCGACGCTGTCTGCATTGATGCCTTCAGAAACATCATCACAGATTTCTAACGCAACCAATGGTATTGAACCACCACGTGGTTATATCAGTATTAAAGCCTCTAAAGATGGTATCTTGCGCCAAGTAGTGCCTGATTACGAAAGTCTGAAAGGCGCTTATGAGCTGCTATGGCAAATGCCTTCAAATAGTGGCTATTTACAACTCGTTGGTATCATGCAGAAATTTATCGACCAGTCGATTTCTGCTAACACAAACTATGACCCGACTCGTTTTGAGAACGGCAAAGTACCAATGAACCAATTGCTAAAAGATTTATTGCTCGCCTATAAGTTTGGTGTGAAAACACTTTACTACCATAACACCCGCGATGGGGCGGAAGATGTTCAAGGCGATCTGGAAGAAGTTGTTGAGTCAGCAGATTCCGATTGCGAAGGCGGCGCGTGTAAAATTTAATAGGAATTGTTATGTCACATACATATACAACGTTTTCACAGAAAAAGAATGACCAAATGTTGGAGCCGATGTTTTTCGGCCAACCCGTTAACGTGGCGCGCTATGATCAGCAAAAGTACCCTATTTTTGAAAAGCTGATTGAAAAACAATTGTCGTTTTTCTGGCGCCCTGAAGAAGTTGACGTGTCGCGCGACCGTATTGACTACAATGCGCTGCCAGATCACGAAAAACATATTTTTATCAGTAATCTGAAATACCAAACGCTGCTGGATTCTATTCAGGGCCGCAGCCCTAACGTGGCGTTATTGCCACTGATTTCGATTCCTGAACTGGAAACTTGGGTTGAAACGTGGGCGTTTTCTGAAACTATCCACTCACGTTCGTATACACATATTATTCGTAATATCGTGAATGACCCTGCTATTATTTTTGACGATATTGTTGAAAATGAAGAAATTTTAAAACGTGCTAAAGATATTTCGGGTTTTTACGATGATCTTATCGAAATGACCAATTACTACCATATGTTTGGTGAAGGCACACATACTTGCAATGGCAAACAAGTCACTGTTTCTCTACGTCAATTGAAGAAGCAACTGTACCTGTGCCTAATGAGCGTTAATGCGCTTGAAGCCATTCGTTTCTATGTTAGTTTTGCCTGTTCGTTTGCGTTTGCTGAACGCGAACTGATGGAAGGAAACGCAAAAATCATCAAACTGATTGCACGTGATGAAGCGTTGCACTTAACGGGTACGCAACACATGTTGAACCTGTTACGCTCAGGGCAAGATGACCCAGAAATGGCCGAAATCGCAGCAGAGTGCGAGCAAGAATGTTATGACTTGTTCGTTCAAGCAGCAGAGCAAGAAAAAGAGTGGGCTGACTACCTATTCAGCGAAGGCTCGATGATTGGTTTAAATAAAGATATTCTATGCCAATATGTTGAATATATTACGAATATCCGCATGCAAGCAGTCGGTCTAAAATTGCCATTTGAAGCACGTTCAAACCCAATTCCATGGATCAACGCATGGTTGGTGTCTGATAACGTACAAGTTGCACCTCAAGAGGTTGAAGTCAGTTCTTATTTAGTCGGGCAAATTGACTCTCAAGTCGATACCGACGATTTGAGCGGCTTTGAACTATAAGCATGGCAAGCCATAAAATCACCCTGCGGTTAACGCAGGGTGTTCAAGTCCCCTACCATACCGAAGTTCATTCGTGTTTGCTGGAAGCCTTAGAAGACAGCCGTATTCCTGTAGAGTACCAATGCCGAGAAGGCTACTGTGGTTCATGCCGTGTGACATTATTGCAAGGGAAAGTGGGCTACAAGCAAAAGCCGATTGCATTTGTGCAAGATGGAGAGATCCTGCCTTGTTGTTGCCACCCGCTTTCTGATATTGAAATTGGTTAATCATTAACTTAATGAATGATGGAATTCAAGATCCCTGCAACAAATCCCTGCAACAAAAAGTATAAAACCTGACTTCAAAGCATCTGACTTAGCCCCACAATGCGGCTAAGTCACTTTAATAATAGAAAAATCGACAATATGCATAGACATTATTTTATTGCTGGTATTTTTATATCCAGATCATAAAGCCTTAAAATAGAAGGCTCATCTTCAACCTCTAAAAATTTAAGCCTAACCTTGGATGCTGCATTTTTGGGAACACTGATATCCTCTTGCTTGCCCGATAAATAGGATGTAAAGCCATCTTTATCTAAGATATAAAGGTTATTTTTATCTTCAAGGTTTGTTAAACGAACCGCTGAGTCAGACTTATTTTTAACGGATAGTGTTAATAAATACTCGTTGTCCGCCACTTTTTCAGATGTTAATACCTTTACATCAATATATTTATTTAGGTTTTCTATATCGTAAATTATAATTGCGCCATCAACACTACTTCCAGATGTCCTCCCCTCGTCAATCCCTTCTTTTAACCCTGACAACGCATCTTTACTTGAGCTTGTTATTGAAGATGTTATTGATTTTACGCTACTTTTAATTGTGCTTGAATCGTCAGTATTAGCAAATGCCCAAGCAGATGTAAACAGCAACATATATGCAAATTTTTTCATGTTTATCCCAAAAAGTTTACTTACGTTATTTTTATAGTTTAAGTTAATTACAACGAATAATAGTTAGTCTTAATCTGAGATTAGCTCATAGTCATGAATGAGTATTGGTTAAAATCAATCATTCAAGTAATCAAACAGATACGAAATAATAGCGAGCACAATGGTAGTTCCAATCGTAATATAACTTTCTTATTGTATAGGCTATTTAAGCGATATATTGAACCCTGAACTCACTGTGAATTTAGCGTACTTATTTAGTATGCTTTTATAAGACATTTATTGATAAAACATTTATTGATAAAACATGGCAATCATTGTGATCACTAACGCTATTACAAGGTAATAGAACTTATGATGAACGATTGTAAGACTACCGATAAAACTGTCTTACAATCGTTGTGATAAACCGAGGGTTAAACCTTATAAATAACCGTACATCGCTGCAAATATCCAGCCAAACACACAGGATACACCCACCCCGATTAATCCAGGAAGAATGAAGCTGTGGTTAATAACAAACTTACCAATTCGTGTAGTACCTGAACGGTCAAACTGAATTGCCGCAAGGTCACTTGGGTAAGTTGGTAAAATGTAATACCCATAACACGCAGGTGCGGAAGCGATAATATAAGCCGGGTCAACACCAATCCCTAACGCAATGGGGACGACAGCGGCCAATGCGGCTGCCTGTGAATTAACAAACTTAGAGACTAATAATAAGATGACGGCATAAGCCCAAGGGAAATCTTTTACTAAAGAACCTAACGTTCCTTTAATTTCATCCATGTGAGCACCGAACATGGTTTCCGCCATCCACGCAATACCATACACTGCGACAATCGCTATCATCCCTGAACGGAATACTTCGTTCTTTGAAATTTGCCCTGGGTTGGTCTTACAGATAATGATTATTAGCGCACCAGCTAATAACATAAACATCTGAATGACTAAAACCATAGATAACGGCTTACCATTAACTAGAGGTCTTAGCTCTGAGAATGCACCAAGTAATGCCACAACTGCGATAGAGGCTAAAAAAATCCACATCGCGACCCAGTTAATTTTCGGTAATTTTGTATTCAACAGTGTCACACTGTCACCATAGACGTAATCATGGTTTTCAGGCACTGAAATAAACTCTTGGAATACAGGGTCTTTATCGAGATCTTTACCTCTAAACCAACTAAAAATACCAATCGCTAAAATACCAATTAATGTCGATGGGATAGTAATTGCCAATAAATCAAGGAATTCAAGTGACTGGCCATTGATTGTCACACCATTTAGCATTGCTACTAATGAAACAACGGCCACTGAAACTGGACTGGCGATAATCCCCATTTGTGCGCCAATACTACTCGCAGCCATTGGCCTTTCAGGGCGAATATTATTTTTAATCGCTGCATCGTAAATGATAGGTAAAATTGTATACACCACATGCCCTGTACCACACAAAATGGTTAAGATACATGTCACAAAAGGTGCCACAATAGAAATGTACTTAGGGTTTTTCCGCAGTAGTCGTTCTGCAATTTGTAGCATGACATCCAAACCGCCTGATGCTTGCAACGTTGCTGATGCGGCAACAACAGCAATGATAACAAGCATAACATCAACAGGCGGTTTTCCAGGCGGTAAACCAAAGCCAAAAACTAAGATAACTAGGCCAACACCACCTAATAGCCCGAGTGCCATTCCCCCTTTTTTTGCCCCATAGAATAAGCAAACAAGGATAATGGCGAGTTGAATCATAAAGTCCATAGTTCCATCCTTTATATATATGTTTACATATATTATCGGGATGATTTTCAAGCATTAATTTGATTTATGATAACTTCAAAATCAATTTACTTTTATTTTTTATGCTTTTATTTTGACCTCATCACATAATTTATATTAAGTAACTGACATACTACCCAGTTACCTACCACTTTCATAAAAATCAATCAATTACCACACCATTTTTAACAACTTACCCCATATAAATTTACCTTTAGCCACTTTAAATCATCATTTTTTCTTTACTTTATTAACGCTGCTATTGTCTTTCATTTCCTACCTACCTGATTAGAGGTGTAAATAAAAGATTACACCTTCTGTAATTTACATTTGACAGCGAACTTGCGATCGCATAATCTGCATCACTTGTTAATTATTCAAATTCAATTAGAGGAACTTGTGAAGAATCGTACGCTTGGCAGTGTGTTAATCGTTGCAGGGACAACAATAGGTGCAGGGATGTTGGCAATGCCACTTGCCGCTGCGGGAGTCGGTTTCACAAGCATCGTCTGCTTGCTTGTTGGATTATGGATGTTAATGAGTTATACCTCATTACTATTAGTCGAGGTGTATCAACATAACCCTGCGAATATGGGTTTAGGCTCTGTTGCTAAGAAATATCTTGGGCCTGTTGGACAGATAGTAACCGGACTGAGTATGCTGCTATTAATGTACGCGTTAACAACTGCTTATATCGGTGGCGCGGGCGTATTAATTTCAGATAGCCTATCTTCATGGTGGGGAATTAAAATTTCAACCGATACTGCCATTATTGCATTTACCATTATTGGTGGTGCAATTGTCTGTATTGGTACGCATTCAGTCGATTTTATTAACCGAATTTTATTCACGGCCAAAACAATTTTTTTGGTGATCATGTTAGTTGTGATGATGCCGCATGCTGAAGTCGTGAATTTAAGCACTATGCCAATTGAAAAAGGCCTTATCCTTGCTGCCGTTCCCGTTATTTTTACTTCTTTTGGTTTCCATGGCAGCGTGCCTAGTTTAGTTAACTATATGAATGGGGATGTGCGCAAGTTACGCATGATTTTCATTACCGGAAGTGCAATTCCTTTAGTCGCTTATATTCTATGGCAAATCGCAACATTAGGTTCTATTCCATCACAGACTTTTATCGGGATCCTAGCTCAGGAATCAGGCCTTAATGGGTTACTCACAGCCATTCGCGATGTTGTCGCTACGCCTCGAGTCAATATTGCCGTTAGCTTGTTTATGGATTTAGCGTTAGCCACATCCTTCTTAGGCGTTGCATTGGGTTTATTTGATTACCTCGCTGATTTATTCAAACGGAGCAATCATTTTATTGGTCGTGTACAAACCAGCTTGCTGACTTTTGTTCCGCCATTATTGGCCGCCCTATTTTTCAGTAGTTTCGTACAAGCATTAACGTATGCCGCTGTTGCACTCTCGGTCTTAGCGCTGATTATTCCTGCACTACTAACATTCCGTGTTCGCAAATTAGAAACTCAAGGTGGGTATCAAGTTAAAGGCGGTACACCTATTTTAGCCCTCGTGTTGGTATGTGGTATCGCTGTAATTGCTATCCAATTTTCGATTGTTGCCGGTTTTTTACCAAACGTTGGCTAAATATCTGCCATATTAAGTATACGACCAGTCCCCAAGCATTGATTTATCAAGATTGGGGGCTTCCCCCCTTGAAAACTAAATTAATTATCTAAATTTAATCTATTATTCATTACATTTAAAAAACTTCGTTCTGTTATTTCGACACTTGTCAGAAAATAATTCCGAACAGACAACCTAATCATTTTACCGTATCTTCGCCATATTGCGGTCTTCATGAGGTGAATTAGGTGAAGAAAAAACAAGTATCCAACATTCATGATGCGGCTTTTAAAGGCATCATGACGAATATCGAAAATGCACGAGATTTTTTTGATATCTATTTGCCTGCACAAATAAAATCATTGTGTGACTTCAATACGTTATCACTTACAAATTCCTCATTTATTGATGAGCAACTCCGCTCGCGATTATCAGATGTGCTATATTCAGTAGAAACAACGCAAGGAAAAGGATACCTCTACCTTTTAGTTGAACACCAATCAACGCCCGATAGACTGATGGCATGGCGTCTGATGCATTATGCTTTTTTAGCCATGAATCAGCATATGCAACAAGGAAATAAGAAATTGCCCCTTGTCGTCCCTATCCTTTTCTACCATGGCGGTCGTTCGCCTTATCCTTATACCCAACTTTGGACTGACTGTTTCCCTTTCCCTGATATCGCTAATAATCTTTACACTCAACCATTTCCTTTAGTCGATATAACTATCATAGATGATAATGAATTAGTTAATCATCGAAAGATTGCAGTAATGGAATTAGCAATGAAACATAAGCACTTACGGGATGAATTTCAACAGGTACTCCCGCTCTTGGCGCAAGCACTCAATAAACACTATAATAGCGATAATGACATCATTACTATTATCAATTATCTGTTCATTGCTTTAGATTCTGCTAATTTCGAACATATCATTCAGGCATTGAGCGAAAAAACAGAAAAACATAAGGGAGCTATTATGAATATCGCACTGCGTTTACAGAACAAAGGCCGCCAAGAAGGCAGAGTGGAAGGTCGCCAAGAAGCCCAAATAACAATGGCACGCCACCTTCTTAAGAATGGTATTAGTTTGGATATTATCGTTGAATGCACTGGACTAAGCCGCGAAATACTCATGTCTTTAAATAATACTAAACAAGGTTAGTTTCTGGTGGATACCTCTTTGAGTTATTTTCTGTTGGACTAAAGGCATCACAGCCAGCTCCTAGCCATGCAACGACTAGGAACTGTAGATATATCACAACAACTTAGAAAGATAGCCCTGCACCAACATACCAGCCATCGGCAAGTTTATCGCTACTATTACCATGCGTCCCTTTCATTTCAATCAAGCGATATCCTGCATCAATAGATAAAGGCTTGAATACCGTATAGCGCGCACCAGCTTTAGCTTCGACATACGATTTGCTGCCAGAAGTCAGTTGTTCTGGAGCACCGTAAGCTTCACCGTAAATATTCAGTGAAGGCAGTGCCTGCCAATTTAACCCACCACCAACAGCTAATGCAGCACCGCTACTATTATGATCGGGAGATAAATATAACCCCTTACCACCAACGAATGCAGAGAAAGGCCCTACAGGTAAGCCAAATGTGGCACCAATACTTCCCGTTTGTCCATCATGGTCACTACGAGCCCAAGAACCATTAAATGCTAACCCTGCATTTTGGTTACCTAACCCCGCAGACAGCTCAGTAAAATGTTCACCTGCTTGTGCACTGACTGAAACTGCATGTGCAGTACCTACGAATAATGGTGACATCGCTGCTGCCAATAATAATTTGCGCATTATTTTATCCTCTTGATATTATTACCTATGAATATTACGCGAATCTCACCTTATTTTCAGCCATTCTTACCTAGATTTACGCTATAGCCTCGATAAAAGCCCACTTTATTCATTACAAAATTTCACGTATCAAAAAATTTAGTGCAAAAAAGTGCGATAAATACGCATTTTTCTACTTGTAATCACAGTAATTGGTTATATTAATTAGATAATCAATTCCATAATAACTATACTGAATTACAAGTTTATTGTAGTAGTGTTTTTTATTTTTTACAAAATATTAACTTATTAGTTAGGTTTGTGTAGTCATTTAATCCAAACAAAGGAGCATTGTGATGAAAAAGAAAGGCCTTACTACCGCCTCAGGCGCCCCGGTCGCCAATAATAATAATGTGATGACAGCTGGTAAACGTGGCCCAATGTTATTACAGGATGTTTGGTTTTTAGAAAAGCTTGCCCATTTTGACCGTGAAGTGATCCCTGAAAGACGCATGCATGCAAAAGGTTCTGGTGCTTTCGGTACGTTTACCGTAACCCATGATATTAGCCGCTATACTCGTGCAAAAATTTTCTCTGAGGTGGGCAAAAAAACAGAAATGTTTGCTCGCTTCTCTACCGTTGCAGGTGAACGTGGTGCTGCCGACGCAGAGCGTGACATTCGTGGTTTCGCATTAAAATTTTATACTGAAGAAGGTAACTGGGATATGGTGGGTAACAACACCCCTGTATTCTATTTCCGCGACCCATTAAAATTCCCTGATTTAAACCACGTAGTGAAGCGTGACCCTCGCTCTAACCTGCGTACAATGGAACATAAATGGGCCTTTTTCTCTCAGTTACCTGAATCTTTACACCAATTAACCATTGATGCGAGTGACCGTGGTATTCCACAAAGTTATCGTCATATGCATGGATTTGGTAGCCATACATACAGTTTCATTAACAGTAATAATGAACGTTTCTGGGTCAAATTCCATTTCCGTTGCCAACAAGGCATTGAGAATTTGTCTGATGAACAAGCTGAGCAATTAGTTGGTAAAGACAGAGAAAGTTCACAGCGCGATCTGTTTGAATCAATTGAAAAAGGGGATTTCCCACGCTGGAATTTGCAAGTACAAATTATGCCAGAGAAAGAAGCCTCTCAAGTTCCTTATAACCCTTTTGACTTAACTAAAGTTTGGCCACATAAAGATTATCCATTAATTGATGTCGGTTATTTTGAACTTAATCGTAATCCAGATAACTATTTTGCAGATGTAGAACAAGCAGCTTTTAGCCCTGCTAACGTCGTTCCGGGTATTGGTTTCTCACCGGATAGAATGTTACAAGGTCGCCTGTTCTCATATGGGGATGCCCATCGTTATCGCCTTGGTGTCAACCATCATCAAATCCCAGTGAATGCCCCACGTTGCCCATTCCATAATTACCACCGCGATGGTGCAATGCGCGTTGACGGTAATAGTGGCAACCACGTAACCTATGAGCCAAATGAAGCAGGTCTATTCCAAGAACAGCCTGACTTTAGCGAACCGCCATTATCTATTGAAGGTGCAGCTGACCATTGGGATCACCGTGAAGACCAAGACTATTTCAGCCAACCACGTGCATTATATGAGTTATTAGATGATGCAGAACACCAACGTATGTTTAAACGTATTGCAGGTGAACTCATTGACGCGACAGAAGCCACGCAAGTGCGCCAAATCGAGTTATTTAAACAAGTTCATCCTGAATATGGCGCGGGTGTTGAAAAAGCGTTGAAAGCACTAAAATAGTGTAATTCATTAAGTGGTGGGGGTAACCCCGCCACTATTTTGTCCTATACTTTTATTTTCGCTAACAACCACTTTTTCACTTGTTGCCTAGAGACTTTTATTCCCCCCGCTTTCAGTTCGGGGTCTAAATAATAAAATGCTATAGGATATTGGTATGGAGCGAGTTTATCTTTTAACCAATCCGCCAGCTGATTCAAATCCACTGACTTATTTACTTCAACAACCGCGACAGGACGTTGCCCAAACTGCACATCCTCAATGGGTATAATAAAACTTTGGCTTACATCAGGGTATGAATTGATTACTGACTCGATATCTTCGGGTTGAACACATTCCCCACCACTGATAAATAAATTGTCTAGACGACCAATAATTTGATATTCACCATCAATAAATACCCCTTTATCATTCGTTTTGAACCAGCCATCAATACAATTTAAAGGCTTGATATTCCCATCAAACCAATACCCCAGCGCTTGACTATTTGATTGGATCTGAATTTCATCATCCAAGATACGAATTTGCTTACCTTTTAAGGGTAAACCCACACCTTTCTTGCCATCTGCGCGTTTAGCACAAACTGTAGAAGCCATTTCTGTCATGCCATAGCCGCTCCAACAAGCAATACCGTGTTGTTGAGCAAGATCCGTTAACGTTGAAGGAATACTGGCTCCCCCCAATAAAACAGCTTTTAGCGTAAGCTCCGCCACCCGTTTATCATTTAATAACCGCCATAACTGGGTCGGTACCAAAGAGGCATGAGTAACTTCATGTAATGCTTGAGCCAAAGGAAGATTTTTGACCGCAAGTGAGCCACCCTTAAGAAGCCAGCGCCAAACAATACCTTGCCCAGATACATGAAATAACGGCAGCGATAGTAACCAACAATCTCCTTGCTGGTAATTCATCAAATTAACAACACCTGCTGCACTATTTAAGTGCGCAGCGACACTGTGAACAGCGGCTTTAGGTAAGCCTGTCGACCCCGATGTTAAAATCAATGTGGCAGGCTGCTGAATAGCCTCTTGAAAAACAGTCGGAGCAACCTCTTCATCACCAATAAAATGATAATAGAGTTGATAATCTAAATTACGATAATTTGCTAATGAATTTGATTCATCAGTAAAATCGATGACCGCACTAACATTCAGATGAGGCAATAATTCTGCTAACAACCGTTCAGGGAGACGGGGGTTTAACGGTAAAACACGAGCACCACACGCAATAAGAGCTAGCTGACTCAGTAATAACTCAACTGAATTTTTCCCACGCAGAACGATACACTGCCCCTGCTCTACACCTTGCATTGAAAAGTAAGTACTGAGGTCAGTAATTTGTTGGCTGACACTTTCCCAAGTTAGGCGTTCGGAGTCGGTCACTAAGGCAATTGAGTTAGGATGAAGATTGGCCCAATGCTGCCAAGGCCAATCTTTAAAGTCATCTAGTTCTGCCATACAAGCGTTAAATCATCTAACTGCTGAAGCGGAATATCACATTGTGGCCAAGGCCGTACCAATTGAGATTGAATAAGCGATACAGTGTCTAAACCAGGAATGGTATTTGGGGTTAACCAGTGTGCTATACGAGCAAGTTGTGTTAAACCAAAGCTACTTTCAATGGATGAGCTGATCACTGCTTGTAACCCTAAGCGATGGGCCTCTTCCGCCAAATAGCGGCAATAAGACAAACTGCCTGTCAGGGTCGGTTTAATCACAATCGCAGACACCCCCTCTTGTGCCTCTACCATAAAGCCTTCTTCACGTACACTTTCATCCCAAGCAATGCTAATGCCAGTTTCTGCTGCAAATTGCAGTGACTCTTCACGGGTTTTACACGGCTCTTCCAAAAAAGCGATTCGGTCACGGTAGTCAGGGTTAACATATTTTGCAAAACCGTCGGCTTTTGCTCGAGTCCAACTGCGATTTGCATCCAGACGCAATTTCAGTTCTGGAACGGCCTCGAGTAACAAGTTAACCACCATTCCATCACGAACAGCTTCATATAAACCGACTTTAACCTTAGCCACTTTCTCACCTTCCATTGCATCAAGGCTTAGGATTAAATCGTCAGGATCACCACTACATAAAGGCGCTTTGCGGTAGTCCGCTTGTTCAGGAAGCTCCCCTGTTAGCTCCGCGATAGCACAACTACAGCCAAAAGCCACTGAGGGTAATAAACTATTAGAAATTTTGCCTTCTTTCACCCATTCATTCAGTCGTACAATAGTTTCGGCAGTGGCCTCTTCTAATGTTTCACGGCTGAATTCAGGTAGAGGCGAAATTTCTCCCCAACCTTCGTTATCCCCATCTTGTAAACAGACCAAAAGCCCATCACGCGTTTTTAACCGCTGATAACGAAGGATAACGCCTGCCTCCATCGGCAGGCTGAACGAATAAATCTTGGCTTTACGCATTATGGGTTACGCTTATATTTAGAGAAATCAGGCGCACGTTTTTCATTAAAGGCGTTACGGCCTTCTTGCCCTTCGTCTGTCATATAGAACAACATAGTGGCATTACCAGCCAACTCTTGCAGACCTGCTTGTCCATCACAGTCCGCATTTAACGCTGCTTTTAAGCAACGCAGTGCCATCGGGCTATTTTCTAGCATTTCACGGCACCAGCGCACCGTTTCTTTTTCAAGATCTGCATATGGAACAACCGTGTTAACCAAGCCCATATCTAATGCTTCTTGTGCATTGTATTGACGGCATAAAAACCAGATTTCACGTGCCTTTTTCTGCCCAACAATACGAGCCATATAAGATGCGCCCCAGCCGCCATCAAATGAACCGACTTTTGGGCCCGTTTGACCAAAAATTGCGTTATCTGCCGCTATCGTAAGGTCACACATCATATGTAACACATGGCCACCACCGATAGAAAAACCAGCGACCATCGCGACAACAGGTTTTGGACAAGTACGAATTTGGCGTTGGAAATCTAATACGTTTAAGTGGTGCGTGCCGCTTTCATCACGATACCCGCCGTAGTCACCACGAATTTTTTGGTCACCGCCTGCACAAAATGCTTTTTCACCTTCACCGGTTAGGATAATGGTTCCAATATGGTCATCATAACGTGCGTCGGAGAGTGCTTGGATCATTTCTTTCACGGTTTGTGGACGAAAAGCATTGCGCACTTCTGGACGGTTAATCGTAATTTTAGCTATCCCTTCAGGAGACTTATGATAGCGAATATCTTCAAACCCTGTAGAGCAATCTTGCCATTCAATTGGTGCGTATAATTTTTCTTCGCTTGGATAAATCATTATCAGATTCCTTTAACCACAGTGTGATAAAAAATGGTGTAGTGCAGTGGCAAAGCCCATAGGGTTTTCCCGATGTGCATTATGCCCTGCATTTTCAATCAGCGTTAACGGCAAAGCATATTGTTGCGAAACGCTTCGAAACTTTTGGTCTTTTTCGCCACAAAAATAGCGATAAGGACAGGTCAATTTGCGCAATTTATCCGCTAAAAAAGGTTGCTTTGCTAATGATGTATTTTCTAGCATAGCAGCAATACTTTGCGGGTTATTTTGTCGACGTAATTGAATTAAACGTTGGCGCTGGGTCACCGACAAATCAGCAAATACAGTTTGTTGATACCAGTCATCTAACACTTCTTCAATCGGCTCTGAACGAAAACGCTGCGCCCAAGTCGCATCATTAGCAGCTCGAGCAATTCGTTCTTTTTCATTGACTAACCCCACATTCCCACCTTCAATCACTAAACCTAATAGTCCGTTAGGTTGATAGTAGCAAGCAAAATGCATCGCCAGCCGAGCGCCTAGTGAATAACCAACCAAGTAGTATTCATTAATTTGATGATACTGTAAAAGTGCGCTGAGTTGTTGATCAAAATGTGAAAAACCTAGGCAGGGATCTGAATGAGAACCCCCATGACCGGGTAAATCGACAGCTAACGATGGAAAAGCGCATGTTTGCTCAATCACCGGTAGCCAATCATCCGCACTGCCTAACAAACCATGTAAGTAGATTATCCAAGGAGCGGATGAAGCAGAATGATGAATCTGTGCGGATAACATTACAGTTCCACAACTTCATTCAATAGTTGTTTTAAAGTACGCGCACCTTCATCACTTGGCACCTGTAATTCCACCAGCAAGGTGCCCTGTGGACGATGCCAAAATTGTTGTACGGTTTCTTTTAGTGTTCCCCAGTCTGTCGGAGCACAATATTGTAAGCCAAACATTTTCGCCGCTGGCTCGAAACTGACATTTTGCGGCATACAGTAATAATTTTGTCTTGCTTCGTCTGGTGTGGGTAGCATAGAAAAAATCTGCCCACCATTATTATTCACAACGATAAGCACTGTTGGTGCTGAAGGTTCTCTCAATAGCGCCAAACTATTCAAATCGTAGAGTGCAGAAATATCCCCAACGATAGCCAATGTTGGCCGTGCGGTTGCCCGCTGAACTCCCGCCATGGTAGAAATCAAACCATCAATACCACTCGCGCCCCGGTTGCTATACACCGGATAACCCAATGGAAGTTGTGCCAACGCATCCACCAAACGGACAATTAGGCTATTGCCAACAAACAGCTGGCCTCGAAGAGGCAGCAGTTCAGGTAATTGATGTGCCACCGCGGCTTCTGAAAACTGGTCATGTAACTGCTGGTGTATGTGATTTTGGGTTTTTTGCGCTAAAGCCAGCAGCGATTCACACCACAAACTTCTCGGCTGCGCAGGATGGTTATCTAGCCAACCTTTAATTGAGCAAGTTAGCTTTCTACCCATATGATTAGCTGGGTCTAACCGCTGAGGTATTGAGTCGATAATCCAATACTCTTGTGGTTCACAGTTAGCTTGCCATTGTAGAAGCCGCTTTCCCGTTAAGCTTGAACCAAACTGGACGACTAATTCTGCGTCTTCTAAAATAGACTGGGTTTCTGGATGTTGCAGCCATAAGTCGGCACATGGAAAAGGTTGTCCGGTTTGTGACAGCACATCTCCGAGTACTGGCCATCCGAGCTCTTGAGCCCATTTAGCGACGAACTCTCCTTCACTTGCACTCATCCTACCCGCAATCACAACGCCTTTTTTCTGACGCCAGAAATACCAATCAGCAACTAATGCCACCGTATTCGTCAGCGGTTCACTTAACCAAGGATGATTAGAATTCCACCATTCACCCAGCGTTTTTTGCCACTCATATTCCCCATCCATATCACCATACAATGGTTCTGCAAATGGGCAGTTAATATGAAATGCGCCATGGTGTAGTTGATTCATGCCATTATCAATCGCGGTTACCAACCACTTCGCTGAAATATCTTGTGTCGGTCTTGGCAACATTAATGATTGAGCTGGATGGGAAGCAAAAATATGTGCTTGTCGAATAGCTTGATTAGCACCGCAATCAATTAATTCAGGGGGTCTATCTGCTGTAAGAAAAATAACCTTCTCACCGGTTAAACCCGCTTCAATCAATGAGGGATAAAGGTTCGCGACTGCCGTACCAGAGGTCACTATGACCCCAACAGGCTCACGACTGGCCTTTGCTAAACCTAGAGCTAAATGCCCTAAACCACGCTCATCAAAATGGGTATGGCAATGCAATTTCCCATGGCTAATGGCGGCAAGGGTCAACGGTGTCGAGCGCGAGCCGGGCGCAATACAGATATGTTTCATTCCGTGGCGAGATAGCGCTTCGATAATCACTTCAGCCCAACGGAGATTAAAAGCAGAATTCGACATAATATGCTCAGCAAATTATTAGTTATCAATTAGTTTAGACTGGCTGAAATAAATTTCTTGATCTCAGAACAATTTTTGGTGAACTAATTGAAATAAAAAGAAAATAACCATTTTTATTTTATGGTTTTTCGTTATTTCCAAATAAAGACTTTAGCCCAGCGGCTTTATTCTCAATTTCTATCCACTCTTGCTCTGGGTCTGAACCACTGACAATGCCAGCGCCTGAATATAATGAGACATGGGCGCCCTCTATCTGTGCACAACGTAGAGAGACCGCGAATTCACTTTTATCTAAGCTAATAAACCCGCCTGTTCCGGCATACCAACCGCGAGAGAACGGTTCATTTTTTGCTAAAAATTGCCGTGCAACCTTTCGTGGCAAACCGCAGACCGCTGCTGTGGGTTGGAGACGCTGCAAACAATCGCTATCAGAAGGGCTAACTAATGTCGCAACAATTGAACGGTAAAGGTGTTGAATTTTTCTCAAGCGGATCACTTTTGCTGACGATACATCAACCCCCGTCACTGCACCTTGTAATTGTTGGCAAATATCATCAACAACCACTAAGTTTTCATGTTGGTTCTTTTTATCTTCCATCAACCATTTAGCGTACTCCGCTGCGACCACATCATCAGGGTCATTAGCGACGGTTCCCGCTAAGGCCTCTGAGTTCAGTTGTTCGTCTTGACGTAAGTATAAACGTTCGGGTGTTGACGAAATAAAACCTGAATGCGCGCTGAAGGCCATCATAAAATGGTAACAATGGTGATTCACCTGCTGACTTTGTGCTAAAAACTCAGCAACCGCAATTGGCTTAGACAGGGTCAGTTTTGTTTCCCTAGCCATAACCACTTTTTCCATTTTTCCTGACTTCATGTCATCAATAGCGCAATTTAATAAACGGCACCATTCATCATGCGTAGGAATATGTTCCTGTGCAGTAATATCGGCGTCAAGAGTCAATGTCACTTGAGAAGCGGATTTTAATTGCTGTAAAAAATGGATAGCATTTAACCTATCTTCTTCACCTTCTATATTGACACTAACGCTAATCGTCGAACGTAACCGATGAATTTCAATGCGAGGCAAAAAACAAAAAGTTGCTTGGCGTTTTATCTCTTCAGGGATGCCATCTCCAACTGCATTCCAACCATTAAGCCCCCATAGACGCATCTCTGGCATATCAGGATATTGTGATAAAAAAGCTTGTGCTGTATCTATCGAATCAAAGGACTTCACCATCCCAAGAGCACTGCATTCTTCGGCTCCTGTCCGTTGATACCAGTAAAATTGTGGGTAGCTTTCTTGCACCGACAGCCATGCAAGACCAGGGAAAGCGGTTTGCGCATCTAACTGCCAGACAAAACGAGTATACGCTTTGGTTTTTAGTGTCAATGTAGACAAATGGTCCAAAATTTCAGTTATCAGTTGATCAATTTTTTTATAGTTCACTTTAGATTCCCACTGCTACATCACACAAATTTACTACGCGTTATTATATAGCGCAAAACCATTTTTTAATACATTGATGACTAACAGTAAATGCTATATCACCCGTTCAGTACTAAAAGCAGATTATCTGCAATAAACAGGTTACTTTCAGTACATCACTATAATTATCGCTTATGACACAAATAACGATAACCAAGAGAAATTACCTCAAGACAAACCTGCTTACATGAATAGAGGCTTCAGGTTGTTGATAGTATAGCTTATTATATATATTAGATGTCATTCTATTCATTTAATTAATGGAAAATGTGATTTTATCCCCCTTTCTTCTTTCCTCTCCCTCGAAATTGCTTCATTTTCATCCAATAAAAATTCCATTTTGAAACATAATTATATTTAAGCTGCAAACCCATATTCCATTACATATTTATTTAGCCTCAAAAAGTAAAATTACCGTAAATTTTAATTATCATCATATTGTTATGGATTATTTAATTTAGTACCGCTATAGATTATTTCTAAATACATATAACGCTAAATAATATTTTCAACATATATTAGCTTGTTCAAAATGCTATTTTTTAGCTCTGCTTTTCATTTTTTAGTATAAAACTTTCAGCCAATTTCTAGTAGGTTAACAAATATGAGATTTATATTTTCATTTACAATAAATAGGTAGCTTAACCATACAATAGTGCTAATACAAATTAGTGTTCAATCCTTAACTTAATCAACATGGATTTTAAAATGAATACAAAAGAAAATTACGACAGAATTATTGAAAAAGAGCATATAGGCCATACAACCTTAGCTTTATTAACTAATCAAGATGCTCTTTCAACCCGCGAAGTCGGTATTTTTACATTAGACGATTTAATTAGCATACATCGCCATGTTTACTTCTCTCTTTCTTTGCCTTGGAAAAAAAATGATATTCTAAAATGGTTTGGTATTACATCATCAACCACTTTACCAATAGATACAGACGAATTAATTAATACTATTATCAATATTCGTGACCATGCCAATACCTGGGATAATGTCGAGCAACATGTTAAAGAACAGTCTGTCAACCTATCTCTAGCTAGTCGAAACATTATACAGACAGGCCGGCAAATTATTGAATATATTAACCATATGCCTATATTAAAAAGAGTCTCAGACAGTTTGAATGATATTGATGAAAGTGAGCTAGATGAAATATTTTATCAAAGTGATGACCAACAAATAGCGACTGAACTAACTAATATATTGCAATTGATTAAAGATGACATTAAGGACCAATCGCTTAAGACAAGTAATATAAAGAATATCATTTCAGATTTTAGAGTACATATTACAGGAGGGTATCTATCTAATTATCAACACGTTGAATCTTTATTGTTTAACATTAAAGGATTATATAAGCAACTTGAGCCTACTAATAGTGAAAATACAGATGCCCATTTACAAGAATCACTTAAAATGAAAAAACAGGAGCTAAAGCAACTCGACCTAGAGTATTCACACTTTGTGAAACTAAGTTTCACAGGCTTAGCGGGTGGTGTCATCGGTCTCATTATTACGGGCAGTATTTTTGGCTCGAAAGCTGAAAAAATCCGAGCAAGAAAGAATGAGACATTAGCAGAAATAAAATTAATTAACGACCAAATTAACAAAGAAGAAATCATCAAAAAAGTTATCTTTGATATTCAAATAAACCTCCATAAAATCGATGGTTTATTTAAAGATGCACGGCTAGCCGTTGACCATTTAGATTATATGTGGCTTGTCCTCTTAACCGAAATAACCCAATCAATCGAGATGTTTAAACATATCAACAATGCTGATAAACTTATTAAATTCATTACTTATTTCAAACGAATTATTACATCTTGGTATACCATTCAAGAATATTCTACACATTTAATAACGTTATTTGACCAAATTCAACCAAATAACACTCCCCCTCAATAAAAGGTACTCATATGCAAGATAAGCTTGATTTACCGATATTGCCCTCCATTGATATTTATCAGTTAAGGCATATGTCAAATGAAATCTCCGCATTCAATAAAAATATAATACATTATGACTTTATCATACACGGAAAAATACAAAAAATTGCAAGTAAGAGTTTCAATATAAATGAAACAATCAGAAACTCGATACCGAAGCTAAAAATAAAATTAAATTACATTCTAAAAAGTGAATTAAATAGTGAAAACACAAATACACCTGACGGAATTTTAGTCGCGAGTTTTATTGAGGATTTAATCGATTTTAAATTAGAGCTAGAAAGAATAATTACTAAATTCAGTTATACCACAGACTCTCTGTCTCTCATTCACGTGGAAGAAAGCAATCAACATAAACTACAGCAATACGCAGAGCAAAAAGAGCTCCTAGTCACATCCAAAAATAGCAAAATGCTAAAAATAAATGAAATCAATCAGCAACACTCCGTTATTACCGCAGCAGAAGATATCATCTTAAAATCTAAAATCACTGATTTCTTAAAAAAACATTTGTTAAATGATGAGTTAATTGACTCAATTGATATGCCAACAAATAAAAAACAAATATTAAAATCAGCCATTGCCTTTATTAAAAATTTATTATCAGTCATTGATGATGGTTTAGAGTTTGCGCAGCTTGTCGAGGTCAGATTAGATTTAGGAAACCAAATTTTAGAATTAAAAGAAGAGGTTAATCACATTGATAAAACAATATTTAAACTAGCTCAACTCATGTTATTAGCTGACCAAATAACAATCATAGACTCACATAAGCTGTCAATTATTACTCAGATAGGTTTAATTAAAGATTACTGGTCGGAATGGTGTCATTTCATTAATGAAAAATCGTCTGAAAAAACATTGAATATTCAAGAGATCAATATGGCAAGCCAGGTACTCATGTCATTCCTAGACGACATGGAGTATCAATATCAACGCCAGTTACCTGACTAAAAAAAACCGGCTACTCTGAAGTAACCGGTTTATCAACAATAGGAAATTTTCTGCCTACTAATTAAGCACAGCAAGCGCTGTTGATGTCATATCAATAAGGGGTTGTGGCCATACCCCAAAGACGATAACTGCAATGGCGCATATAACAGCAACAACCGTTCCTAACGTTGCTTTTTCAGGGCCTGTATAACGTTCTGCATGTTCCGCATCACGACTATATAGGCTAGCCATAAAGCGCAGGTAGTAATATAAACCAATTGCACTACCGACAACGACAGCACCTGTTAACCACCATAACTCTGCGTTCACCGCGGATGCAATCACATAGAATTTACCAATAAATCCTAATGTAATTGGAATACCCGCCAGTGACAGCATCATCACCGTCATTACCGTTGCGAGAATAGGTTTATGCCAGAACAGACCACGGAATGCACTGAAATCATCTTGGTCATCACCACGGTAAGGGCTTGAAACGATACTCACAACACCAAATGCCCCTAGGCTTGCAAACAAGTAACCCACTAAGTAGATTGCGATAGTGACTTGTGAAGCGACTGGATCGATACGAAGCGCAACCAGAGCAACCAATAAATATCCCATATGCGAGATGGATGAGTAACCCAGCAAGCGTTTTGCACTTTTTTGCGTGATAGCCAGTAAGTTACCAAACAGAATAGAGGCTATCGCAATTACTGAAATGACAATCGACAATGTATTGCTATTGGTGATTGGTGCTTCCAGAAAGATACGCACTAATACGGCAAAGATAGCGATTTTACTGCCCGTTGCTAAGAAGGCTGACACTGGCGCAGGAGCGCCTTGGTAAACGTCTGGTGTCCACAGTTGGAATGGAAACAGAGACAGTTTAAAACCAAAGCCTACAATGAGCATACCGAAGCCAATCATCACCAATGGTGCGTGGATCTGGCTATCAGAAAGGCTTTGACCAACCGCAGCAAAGCTTAAGCTACCCGATTCTGCATACAGTAATGCAATTCCGAATAACAGGAATGAAGACGCTGCTGCAGATAACAGCATGTACTTGATCCCAGCTTCTAATGTGCGACTGCGCTCAAAGGTATAGGCAACTAAGCCAAACAATGGCAATGAAATCAGCTCAATACCGATAAACATTGACGCCATATGATTTGACATAGATAACAGCACCCCACCCGCCACTGCGATAGCAACGAGTAAGTGGAACTCATCTCTATTATCACCAAAACCTTCTAACCAGTGATAAGCAAAGATAGTCGTTCCGATACCTGCAATCAGGACTAATGCACTATAGAACAGCGCAAAGCCATCAACACGGATAAGCGAAGTCACATCCATTAGGTAGCCGTCGGCTACCCAAATGAGTGAAAGCAACGCAATAATAAAGCCAGATACTGTCAGCGCGGCACTGGTAAGGTGATCGCGTCGCCACGCAATGGACAGCATCACAACCACCGCCGTCAACCCGACGATCATCAGTGGCAGTATTGCGATCAGTTCTTGAGGAGTTATTGTCATGGCGAATTACAGCCCTAATGTTGTAAGTGAAGCAGAATACAGGTTATGCAATGTTTCCATCGAACCAATTGATGTATCTAAAATCGGTTGCGGATAGAAGCCAATGATAACCAGTAAAGCAGCCAGAGCCAGCAGCACACCAAACTCACGCGCCGTTAACCCTTTCATTTCTTTTTCTGATTTTGGTGTGCCGTAGTAAGTCTGTTGCATCATCCACAGTGAGTAGATAGACGCAAACACCACACCAAAAACCATAATGCAAGTCACTAACGTGAATTGGCTGAAGCTGCCAAACAGGATCATAAACTCACCAATGAAGTTACCTGTACCTGGCATTCCTAGCGTTGCCGCAGCAAAGAACAGGGACATTCCTGGTAACCATTTAATGCGTTTCCACAATCCACCCATCATGCGCATATCACGAGTTTGCGTACGTTCATACAGTTGGCCACTAATGATAATCAGTGCCGCACCAGACAAACCGTTGGTGATCATTTGGATCACCGCACCTTGGTAAGCCAAGGTTGAACCCGCGTAAATAGCGACTGTCACAAACCCCATGTGGGATAAGCTACTGTACGCCGCCAGACGTTTGATATCCGTTTGTTTGAACGCCAACCATGCACCATAGAAGATACTGATCACACCCAGCGTCATCGCCACTGGCGTGAACTGGATAGAGGCTTCTGGGAATAGAGGCAAAGTAAAGCGTAACAGACCGTATGCTGCGGTTTTTAACATGATACCGGAGATATCTACAGAACCCGCTGTTGGCGATTGTTCTTGAGTATCTGCCATCCAACCATGGAATGGAACCAGAGGCATTTTAACGGCAAAGGCGATAAAGAAGCCTAACATCAACATAAACGCAACGTTGCTAGAGAGCTCTGCTCCCAGCAGTTGGTTATAGTCGAATGTTAATACACCTGAAGTATTGAAGTTTGCTAGTGCCAATCCAATGATGGAGACCAGCATGATCAAACCACTCGCTTGCGTATAAATGAAGAACTTAGTCGCAGCTTTGATATGTTGTCTGTTTTCTGACCCTTTGTGTCCCCAATTGGCAATCAGGAAGTACATTGGGATCAGCATCATCTCCCAGAAGAAGAAGAATAAGAACAGGTCAACCGCGGTAAAAATCCCCATCACCCCTGTGATAATCCACAGCAGGTTAAAGTGGTACGCACCTTGGTTCTTTTGGTTTTCACTCCAAGAGCTCAGAATCGAAAAAGCCCCCATGATAGCCGTTAATACGACCATCAGCAGTGATAAACCGTCAATTGCTAAATGAAAGTCAATTCCCAGTGACGGGATCCACGGCATAAAGAAAACAGATTGCCACTGTGGAATACCTTGTGGATTAACAAGCGAGTAGTTCCCTTGTAACCACAATTGCACGGAAAGTATCAATGTTATTCCCATCGTCGCCAGTGCAATCCAACGCGGTGCGCGATGACTGAACCGGTCAGCCTGCCAGCTTAGCAGGCCTCCGATGAAGGGAATGAGTATTAGCCAGGGTAATAGCATGGCGCAATGTGTCCCTTAATTAAACCAAAAGCAGCAGAGCAAGAATCAGCACTGCACCCAGCCCCAACGAGGCAACATACCAACGGATTTGGCCGTTTTCACTCACTGCAAGCCCTTTATTTGCCCAACGTGAAAGATGTGCAGGGATATTCATCAGAGAGTTAATCGGATCGCTTTCCAGTAGCCATGCAATACCTTTAAACGGTTTTACAAAGACTACGTCATACAGCCAATCGAAGCCCCACGCTTGGTACCACCATGCGCTGAAGAAACGACCCACTGCAGTTTTCGCGATAGCATCGACTATTGAACGTCTAAACAGGTAGAGGAATACCGCAATTAATAGACCAGCGATAGCAAACCCGCCAGAAATCGCTTCGAGTAAGACTTTACCGTCTTCACTGCCAGCCGCTTCCTCAGGGAATACCCCTTCGAGTGGTTGGTGGATTAATGCACCAACAAACGTTGCAAGGATAGCCAAAATACCCAGTGGTAATGTGTGAGTGATGCCTTTAACCTTATGCGCTTTGATTTTTGCTTCACCGTGGAACACGATGAAAATCATACGGAAGGTATAAATTGCGGTCATTAATGCACCGAGGATACCGGCCCACAACAATACAGTTTGTCCATCAAGCTGCGCACCCCACAAAATGGCATCTTTACTGTAGAAACCAGCAGTAAACAATGGCAATGCTGCCAGTGCGCTTCCGCCAATCAACATCACAGCGTAGATAAATGGAATTTGCTTACGCAATCCACCCATTTTGAAGATATTCTGCTCGTGGTGGCATGCCAAAATGACCGAACCTGCTGACAGGAATAACAGCGCTTTAAAGAAAGCGTGCGTCATCAGGTGGAAAATCGCAGCATCCCAAGCTTGCACACCCAGTGCCAAGAACATATAACCGATTTGGCTCATGGTGGAGTATGCAAGAACACGTTTGATATCCGTTTGAACCAGTGCAGCAAACCCAGCCAGTACCAATGTCACCGCACCCACAACGCCAACTAAATGTAAAACTTCTGGCGCTAATAAGAACAGAACGTGGGTACGAGCCACTAAGTACACACCGGCCGTTACCATGGTTGCGGCGTGGATCAATGCTGAAACAGGTGTAGGGCCTGCCATCGCATCTGCCAACCACGTTTGCAATGGTAATTGTGCTGATTTACCGACTGCGCCACCTAATAACATCAAGGTTGCCCAATTGATCGCACTTGAACCTTCAGCAAATTTCTGAGGTGCTAACACCGCCATTTCGCTGAAATTCAATGTACCGAGCTCATTCCACAGGATAAACATACCAATGGCGAGGAACACGTCACCGATACGCGTGACAAAGAACGCTTTCATGGCGGCTTTACCGTTTTCTGGATTGGTATAATAGAAACCAATCAACAGATAACTGCACAGCCCTACCCCTTCCCAGCCGAGATACATCAGCATCATGTTATCAGCGAGAACTAAAACCACCATGCTCGCGATAAACAGGTTAGTGTAAGCGAAGAAACGTGAGTAACCTTCCTCGCCACGCATATACCAAGAAGCGTATACGTGAATAAGGAAGCCCACACCCGTTACCACACCTAACATGGTCAGAGATAAACCATCTAACATTAGGGTGAATGGGATATTAAAGGTGCCGACAGACATCCAAGTCCAAAGTGGCTGGATGAATACGCTACCTGCGTCTTGAGCTAAAAAGTCATTGCCAGCATAGAATGCGACGATGGCCGCTAAGCCGACCGACCCCGCACCAATAATGGCCGAAACGTTTTCTGACCAGCGTCCACGGGAGAAGGCTAACAGTACCGACCCCAGTAAAGGCAACAGAATGGTTAAATAGAGTAGGTTCATCCGCGCATCTCACTGACTTTATCAATATTCAGGTTCTGACGATGACGATGGAGTTGCAGTAACAACGCCAATCCAATACTCGCCTCCGCTGCAGCCAGCGCGATTGCCAAGATATACATAATCTGGCCGTCTGGTTGCCCCCAAAAACTCCCTGCAACCACAAATGCCAGTGCAGTTGAGTTAATCATGATTTCCAGTCCGATCAACATGAAAAGCAAGTTGCGGCGGATAACAAGGCAGCTAAGCCCCATCACAAATAGAATTGCCGCTAAAATCAGACCATGCTCTAGAGGTATCATTTTTGCTCCTCCGCCTTCGCGATGCTCACAAGATCAGCACCGTTTTCTTTACGGTCACGTCCAACGTGGAATGCGACGACTAAACCCGCTAGTAGTAGCAATGACGCCAATTCGACAGCCAGAACATACGGCCCGAACAAGCTAATACCCACTTCTTTCGCCCCAATGATGGTGCCCTCAATGCCATTTTGATATGACAACGAGGTGATGCCGTAAACTAAGATAGCCAATAAAACTGCGGATAACGCCGCAGGGCCAATCCAGTTTTTCGGTGTCAACCAAGCGCGCTCTTGTTCTTGAACAGAACGCCCCAAGTTGAGCATCATCACGACGAACACGAACAGGACCATAATGGCACCTGCATACACGATGATTTCCAATGCCCCAGCAAAATACGCACCGAGGGAGAAAAACACCATTGACAGAGCCAGCAGAGAAACAACCAGATACAACAGTGCGTGCACTGGATTTGTATTCGTTATCACCCTTAAAGTTGCTAAAATGGCAACTAGACCGGCGATATAAAATGTAAATTCCATGAATATCGCTCCTTATGGCAACAGGTCTTTGACGTTGATAGGTTTCGCTTCGTTATCCGCTTCACCTTTGTCTTTACCTGCAATCGCCATACCCGATTTACGGTAAAAGTTATAATCAGGATATTTACCTGGGCCTGAAATTAACAGGTCATTTTTCTCGTAAACCAGATCCTGACGTCTCCAATCGGCCATTTCAAAATCAGGTGTTAATTGGATTGCCGTCGTTGGGCAAGCCTCTTCACACAGACCACAGAAAATACAGCGCGAAAAGTTAACGCGGAAAAATTCAGGGTACCAGCGGCCATCTTCGTGCTCGGCTTTTTGCAGTGAAATACACCCCACTGGGCAAGCAACCGCACACAAGTTACATGCAACGCAACGCTCTTCACCGTCAGGGTCGCGCGTTAACACGATACGCCCACGGTAACGGGGTGGCAGATAAACCGGCTCTTCTGGATACATTTGCGTTTCGCGTTTATCGAACGCATGTAGGCCGACCATCCAAATACTACGTACTTGGGTGGCGAAACCGACCAATAACTCTTTCAATGTCATGGTTCAATCACCCCTTACTGAGCGTTGTATAAAATCACTGCTGCAGTACCCAGCAGATTAAGCAGTGTCAACGGCAGGCAAATTTTCCAACCGAAAGACATCACTTGGTCATAACGTGGACGCGGTAAAGAGGCACGGATCAAGATAAACATCATCATGAAGAAGCCAGTTTTGATAGCAAACCACAAGAATGACGGCAGGAATGGACCATGCCAGCCACCAAAGAACAGCGTCACAATCAGGGCAGAAACCGTTACGATACCGATATACTCACCGACGAAGAACAGACCGAACTTCATGCCTGAGTATTCAACGTGGTAACCATCCGCAATCTCTTGTTCTGCTTCTGGTTGGTCAAACGGATGACGGTGACATACCGCAACGCCCGCTATCGCAAAAGTCACAAAACCAAAGAATTGAGGAATAATATTCCACATGCCTTCTTGGGAGTTCACAATATCAATCAGGTTGAATGAACCTGCTTGTGCAACCACGCCCATTAAAGAAAGGCCTAAGAACACTTCGTAACTCACGGTTTGTGCTGACGCACGCATCGCACCTAATAATGAGTATTTGTTATTACTTGACCAACCCGCAAACAACACCGCATAGACCGCGAGCCCCGCCATCATCAGGAAGAATAAAATCCCAATATTCAGGTCTGCAACGTGCCATGTTGGGCTAACAGGGACGATAGCAAATGCTAAGAACAGTGAACAAAATGCGATAACTGGTGCTAGCGTAAAGATTTTCTTGTCCGCGAACTGTGGGATCCAGTCTTCTTTAAACAGCATTTTGAACATGTCGGCGATTAACTGGCCCATCCCAAACGGACCAACGCGGTTTGGACCATAACGGTTCTGGAATAGACCGAGAATACGGCGCTCTCCCAGACTCATGTAGGCCCCACAAGTCACAACAACCAATAAAATGACGACAGATTTAAGGATGGAAATTAACACTTCCATCACTTCAGGAGAAATCCAATCCATCATGCTCCCCTCCGCAGATTATTGACTGACACGCCAGCCATTGAAGGTGCGATACCTGGCATGCCTAACGGTAAGCCAATTTGACCTGTAGATAAGTGATTGCTGAGACGAACAGTCAAGTTAAACGCTTGACCTGCATGGCTAAATTCAGCTTTTGTTCCTGCTACCAAGCCAAGTGACGCAGCATCTTGCGTGTTCAGCATGATATAGGGCTCTGGCATACGCTCTTGGATCACTTCTGAACGCTGTGACATTTCATCACTACCGAACAGGTGGTAATAAGGTGCGACAACCCACTGAGCTTCGCTGGCTTGATAAGCCGCTGGAATTTCAGTGAAGTAAGCCAATTTACCTTCTGTTGAATTGAACAAACGGATACCCGGGTCACCAAATAACAGGTGTCCCCCCACTTCGGCTTGGAATTTGTTCCAGGCTTGCGGTGAGTTCCAACCCGGTGCCCATGCAAATGGAATTTGCTGGCGCGGCGCGGTTGGGCTGTTGTTCCCTTCCATTGAGAAAGCAAATGGAGAGTCAATATCTTGCGGTTGACGAGGCTCATGGACAGATTGATTTGCTAGCATCGCTGTACGACCACTGTAACGATGTGGTTCACGCGCCAGTTTTTGACCACGAATACGGAAAGACGCTTTCGGAGCGGCATCAACCATACCTGAGAATTGTGGCATTGCGGCAACACAATCAGCGATAACGTGATCCAGTTGAGACCAATCCGCATCACGCTCTTGCGCTTCAGTTTGCAGTGAATGCATCCAGCGCCAGCTTTCGTTCATCACGATAGCTTTGTCGTAATACGTTGGGTCGAAGACTTGGAAGAAACGTTGTGCACGACCTTCTTGGTTAATCAACGTACCGTCTGCTTCAGCAAAACTCGCTGCAGGCAGAACTAATGTTGCTTTATCCATGATGTCCGTTTGCTGATGATCTGCAACAATCAAGTGGCTCAATTTTGCGAGTGCGCTATTGACCGCATCCACACTGCTGTGACGGTACAAGTCGTTTTCGATAACAACAGCCACATCCGCTTCTTTCGCTTCAATGCGAGCTAAAGCGCTGTCTAGTGGCTGTGCGTTCATCATTGCCAGACCGAAACTATTTGCATGAGACGCTAAGTAAGATAACCCAACATTCGCGCCTTTCGCTTTCAGTGCAAATGCCACGTTAGCAGCCGCTTGGATCATTGCCTCGCTGGCACTATGGCTACCACTGATAATTAATGGTTTTTTCGCACCCGCTAAGGCCTGAGCAATGGTTTCCACTTTGGCTTTTAAGTCTGCCGGTAAATCATTCACCGCAGGGGCTTCGCCATTAATCATATTGGCGATAGCAAAACCAAAACGCGCTTGGTCAGCGACTGGAGCACGGTAATTAAAGGCGGCCACATCGTCTAAGCGAGTATCATCAACATTGGTAATAAACAGCGGATATTTCGCGTGTTGGCCAATGTTTTGGATAGCGGCGATTTGCCAGTCAGCGACTTTCTGCGCTGCGGCCATTTCACGCGCTTTACCTTTCACAGCTTGACGAACAGATAACGCCATACGTGCGCCTGTCTGAGTTAAATCTTCACCCAGTACCAGTACCGCATCATAGCCTTCCACTTCACGCAATGTTGGGGTATAGATACCACCATTTTGCAAAATGTTTTGCATCAGCGCTAAGCGACTTTGCTCACCCGCAGAAATACCTGAGTAGAAGTTTTCTGCACCGACTAAAGCGCGCAATGCATAGTTGCTTTCAACGCTAGCACGCGGCGAGCCGATACCAATCACTTTTTTCGCTTGATTGATAATTTGCGCACCGCTTTGCATCGCTTCGATAGCCGAAATCACGTTCTTAACGCCATTTTTATTGAGTACGGCTTGGCGAGGACGGTCTTTACGGTTGACGTAACCATAACCAAAGCGACCACGGTCACACAGGAAATAGTGGTTTACCGAGCCGTTATAACGGTTTTCGATGCGGCGGATTTCACCATAACGCTCACCGGGGCTAGTATTACAACCGATACTGCACTGCTGGCAGATACCCGGTGCAAATTGCATATCCCATTTACGGTTATAGCGCTCAGAGTGAGTTTTGTCGGTGAATACCCCAGTAGGGCAAACTTCAACTAAGTTACCGGAGAACTCGCTTTCCAGCGTACCGTCTTCAGTACGACCGAAATACACATAGTTATGTGCGCCATAAACCCCTAAATCGGTGCCATCTGCGTAATCTTTGTAGTAACGAACACAACGATAACACGCGATACAACGGTTCATCTCATGACTAATAAATGGACCGAGATCTTGGTTAATGTGAGTACGCTTCGTAAAACGATATTTACGCATATTATGACCGGTCATTACCGTCATATCTTGTAGGTGACAGTTCCCACCTTCCTCACAGACTGGGCAGTCATGAGGGTGGTTGGTCATCAGCCATTCCACGACACTTTCACGGAATTGTTTGGCTTCTTCATCATCAATTGAGATGTAAGTCCCTTCCGTTGCGGGTGTCATACAAGACATTACTAGGCGACCGCGAGTGTCATCTGCGTTCTGATACTGCTTAACCGCACACTGGCGGCAAGCGCCAACGCTTCCCAGCGCCGGATGCCAGCAAAAATAAGGAATATCTAGCCCGAGAGAAAGACAGGCTTGTAACAGGTTTTCAGACCCGTTTACGTCATATTCTTTGCCGTCTACATATATTGTAGCCATAGTCAGCATGCTTCCCAAAGGCCCGCATAAAGCAGGCGTTAATCAAAAATACGTTCTTCGTGAAAAATCTCTTTAGCGGTTGCTCAATCGCTAAATAATTACCAGCGCTGCTTCAGCAGGTTGGGCTGGATACCCGCAATCTGCACAATGTTACGCAGATCTTTTTGCGAAATACCCGCTTCGAATTCATCACGGAAATATTTGATGGCACTTTGTAGCGGTTCGACCGCACCCGGTGCGTGAGCGCAGAAAGTTTTACCCGGCCCTAAGAAACGGCAAAGTTGCTCTAGGGTTTCAATATCCCCCGGCTGCCCTTCACCTTTTTCCAGCGCTTGTAAAATTTTCACACTCCATGGCAAACCATCGCGGCACGGTGTACACCAACCACAGGATTCACGGGCAAAGAAGGTTTCTAGGTTACGCACTAACGAAACCATGTTGATCTCATGATCAACCGCCATCGCCAATGCAGTACCAAGACGGCTTCCCGCTTTGGCAATATTTTCGAAATCCATCGGTAAGTCGAGATGGTCGTTGGTCAGGAAGTCTGTCCCTGCGCCACCCGGCTGCCATGCTTTTAATTTTAGTCCATCACGCATACCACCTGCGTAATCTTCCAACACTTCACGTGCCGTCGTACCAAATGGCAGTTCCCACAGACCCGGGTTTTTCACACGGCCAGAGAAACCCATCAGTTTAGTACCCGCATCTTTACTCTTACCTGCGCTTAAATCGATATACCATTGGTCTCCGTGCTCTAAAATAGCAGGCACGTTACAGATGGTTTCAACGTTATTAACGCAAGTTGGTTTACCCCAAGCACCTGATGTGGCAGGGAATGGTGGCTTAGAACGCGGGTTAGCACGGCGGCCTTCTAAAGAGTTAATCAGTGCGGTTTCTTCACCGCAGATATAACGCCCAGCGCCGGTGTGGACAAATAGTTCAAAATCGAAACCTGAACCGAGGATATTTTTGCCTAATAGACCCGCCGCTTTAGCTTCTTCGATGGCACGACGCAGGTTTTGCGCGGCTTCAACGTATTCACCCCGTAAGAAGATATAACCACGGTAAGCTTTAAGTGCATAAGCGCCCGTGATCATCCCCTCAACTAACAAGTGAGGAAGTTGTTCCATCAATAGACGGTCTTTATAAGTGCCCGGTTCCATTTCATCCGCATTACATAAAAAGTAACGCAGTTTCATGTTTTCGTCTTTTGGCATCAGGCTCCATTTCAGACCCGTTGAGAAGCCCGCACCGCCTCGCCCTTTCAGGCCAGCGTCTTTCACGAGATTCACAACTTCATCCGGTGCCATGCCTTTGAGCGCACGCTCAAGACCTTTGTATCCGTTTTTACTGCGATACTCATCTAACCAAACAGGCTGATTGTCATCACGCAAACGCCATGTTAGGGGATGAGTTTCAGCAGTACGGATCACTGGATTAACAGAATTTGTCATGGATACTGCTCCAGTAATTTTTGAATATTTTCAGGCTGCACGTAGCTGTGAGTGTCATCATCGATCATCATCGTTGGACCCTTGTCACAGTTACCTAAGCAACAGGTCGGCAGCAATGTAAAACGGCCATCAGCTGTTGTTTGGCCCGGGCGAATATTAAGCTGTTTAATGATTTCAGCTTCTAAGCCCTGATAACCTGTAATATGGCAAACAACACTGTCGCAATAGCGAATAATGTGGCGACCCACTGGTTGGCGGAAGATTTGGCTATAGAATGTCGCCACCCCTTCAACATCACTAGCTGGGATACCTAAGACGTCAGCGATAGCATGGATCGCACCATCTTCAACCCAACCGCGGTTTTTTTGCACAATTTTCAGTGCTTCAATTGAGGCAGCACGTGCGTCCTCGTAATGGTGTTTCTCACCTTCAATCTCTTCGCGCTCTTTCTCGGTTAAGACAAAGCCATGATTGACTTGCGGTTCAAACACATTCACGACATTGAGCTCGTTGTGCTTCTCATTTTCGTTATGTTCATTATGCATGGTTAGCGATCCACATCCGACATTACAAAATCGATACTACCCAGATAGACGATTAAGTCTGAAACTAAGCTGCCTCTGATAACCGCAGGAATTTGCTGCAAGTGAGCGTAGCTCGGCGTACGAATACGCGTGCGGTAGCTCATTGTGCTGCCATCACTGGTTAAGTAGTAGCTGTTGATCCCCTTCGTCGCTTCAACCATCTGGAATGACTCATTTGCTGGCATCACCGGACCCCAAGACACTTGTAAGAAGTGGTTGATCAGGGTTTCGATGTGCTGCAACGTACGCTCTTTTGGTGGCGGAGTTGTCAGTGGATGGTCAGCTTTGAAAGGACCTTCTGGCATATTCTTATAGCATTGCTCAAGAATACGGATACTCTGGCGCATCTCTTCCACTTTGATCATCACACGGTCATAACAGTCACCGTTATGCGCGATAGGGATATCAAATTCGAAGTTTTCATAGCCTGAATATGGACGCCATTTACGCACGTCAAAATCAACGCCTGTTGCACGTAATCCAGCCCCTGTCACACCCCATGCCAACGCCTCTTCTTTTGAGTACATTGCGGTACCAATAGAACGGCCTTTTAAGATGGAGTTTTTCAGTGCGGAAGTGACATAAGACTCTAAACGTTTTGGCAGCCAGTCTAATAATTCACGCAGCAGTTTTTCCCAGCCACGTGGTAAGTCGTGAGCGACACCACCGATACGGAACCATGCAGGGTGCATACGGAAACCGGTAATCGCTTCAATGACGTTGTAGACTTTTTGACGGTCAGTAAACGCAAAGAAGACTGGGGTCATCGCACCAACGTCTTGGATATAGGTACTGATGTACAGTAAGTGGCTGTTGATACGGAATAACTCAGACAACATGACACGGATCGTTTTGACGCGATCTGGCACTTCAATGCCTGCCAATTTTTCAACGGCTAAAACATATGGCATTTCATTCACACAACCACCGAGGTACTCGATACGGTCGGTGTAAGGAATGTAACTGTGCCATGACTGGCGTTCACCCATTTTTTCAGCGCCACGGTGGTGGTAGCCGATATCAGGTACGCAGTCGATAATTTCTTCGCCATCCAATTGCAGTACGATACGGAACGCACCGTGTGAGGATGGGTGGTTTGGCCCCAAGTTCAGGAACATGAAATCTTCGTTTTCATTTCCGCGTGCCATGCCCCACTCTTCTGGTTTGAAAGTCAAAGCTTCCATTTCCAGATCTTGTTTCTGCTTAGTCAGCACAAAAGGGTCGAACTCGGTCGCACGCGCAGGGTAATCCTTACGCAGTGGGTGGCCTTCCCAGCTTGGTGACATTAAAAGGCGGCGTAGATTCGGGTGACCTTGGAACGTTATACCGAACATGTCCCACACTTCACGCTCATGCCAATTCGCATTCGGGAACAGTGAAACAATAGAAGGCACGTTTAAGTCTTTCTCATTAAGAGCGACTTTTAACATGATATCGCGGTTACGATCGATGGAGATGATATGATAGAAAACACTAAAATCTGCTTCTGGCAGACCTTGACGGTGAATTCGTTGACGTTCATCTACCCCATGTAAGTCAAATAACATGACATACGGTTTTGGTAATTTCTTTAGGAAATCGACCACTTCCAGTAACTGTTCGCGACGCACCCAAACCACTGGCATGCCAGTGCGAGTTGCTTGAACAGAAAAGGCATCCGGCCCAAATTGATTGCGCAGTTCCAGAAGCACAGGGTCGTTTAAGTGATCCTGTGTCTGCCATCCTGGCTGGTTACTACTCGCTTGCGCTATCTGATCTGTCATCATTCTTCACCATAACGCTTGATCAGGTTTATTATTTCGCAACAACATTGCTCTGTTACGCTGTATGGCTTTAAGCCTTAAATTTCGTCTGGTGTACGCAGGTTTGTCACTGCAATACGTTCACCATGCTTTCTTTCTCTTTCTGATTGCATATTGGCACGGTAAACCCCTTGGTCTCCAACGACCCAAGACAGCGGACGACGCTCTTTACCGATAGATTCTTGCAATAGAAGCAGAGCCTGCATATAGGCTTCTGGGCGTGGTGGGCAACCTGGGATATATACATCCACAGGAATAAATTTATCGACGCCTTGTACAACAGAATAAATGTCATACATACCACCAGAGTTGGCACATGAACCCATGGAAATAACCCATTTTGGTTCAAGCATTTGGTCATACAGACGTTGAATAACAGGTGCCATTTTTGTGAAACAAGTACCTGCTACTACCATGAAATCGGCTTGACGAGGTGAAGCACGCAGTACTTCTGCACCAAAGCGGGCGACGTCATGAACAGCCGTGAACGAAGTCACCATTTCTACATAGCAACATGAAAGACCAAAGTTATATGGCCAGAGAGAGTTTTTGCGCCCCCAGTTAACCACATCGTGAAGTGCATGAGAAAGTTTCCCCATGTAAACACTGTTTTCAACTTGCTGTTCCAGTGGATCTGTTACGATTTCCTGGGTTTGCAGTGGGTAACGGTCGTTCTCACCGTTCGGATCTATGCGGGTGAGCGTATAATCCATTGTATAATGCCTCGCTTTTTACTGCGGATGACGATTGCTGATTTTAATAACTTCACTAGGATGCTTTACTTTTCCGCGGGAACGGACTGGAGTCCAATCCAATGCCCCAACGCGGACGAGATAAAACAGTCCCGCCAACAATACCAAAATAAAGATCGCGGCTTCGATGAAACCTACCCAACCGGCTTCGCGGATGGCAACTGACCATGCAAATAAGAACATGGCTTCAACATCGAAGATAACGAAAAACATGGCGACTAAGTAAAACTTAGCGGACATGCGGAGACGTGCACTACCGACCGAGTCGATACCGGACTCATAAGGAACGTGTTTTGTTCTGGCTTTAGCGCGGCTACCTAAAAAGTGACCCGCGACCAACATGAAAGCACAAAGACCGATAGTGCCGATAAGGAATATCGCAAACGCCCAGTTATGGGCTAACGCTAGGATTGATGTAGACATACTCGTTGCTTACTCATTACTTATGGTGTGTTAACTGCTCTTTTTTACATCACGGCAGTATTGCACCACAATTGCCCAGTTAATCGAGAAGAAAGACCAAAATTGATCACAAACTAAAATATCACCAAACTTAAATCAGTCTGTTGACTGCGTTTGGTTTGTCCTCTCTCATTACAATTTACCTTACTTAAATTAAGTAAAATAACCCGTATTTGTTACAAAAACTTCACACTACAAAAACAACGGAACAACAAAAAGTACTCATAATCTGCTAAAACGTGTCAGTGTAATGATACTCAAGTAAACACGCAAACTAGTTTAACTGATTATTCGTTTTTACTACACCATTATCTCAGGAAAAACCTGTCTTAACAGATGAAAAATTGCGCTTTTTATTTGATCTAACGCACACTTTTATTGAAAAAGTACTCAATTTGTTTACATAGCATTCAATTTAACTTTAAGTCTTTGTAACTCTTTTTAACGCATGACTTCAAGTAACTACCTGACATTCCAGCGCTATTTTATCTATTCAATAAAAAAATATTGTTAACAACATAACAAATTGTTAACTAAACAATGAAATTCAGGTTATGCCAGCTACATCACAATTATTTCATGGTCTTTCCTATTTAACCATACTTATTAAGTGGTTAATTGTTTTTTTTATGAGCGGATATCGATAAAAAATTGATAAACTTGAATTTGATAACCTATTAAAAATATCACTGAGGATTATTTAAACACCCACAAGAACAAATTTCTCGATGCCATTTCCCAATATTGAAAATTTTATTCCACGGTATGAGATAATCGTTTCAGTCATTAGCAGCGATCCACTTTCATCTACCACCAAACAGCTTAACCTACGCGTACGTAAGCCATTCAACCAATGAATGCCATCACAACCACAGCCCGAATGTTATTTAGACTGTGATTAACACATTAATTTTATTTGTACATGGCCAATAACACATTGATCACAAACAAGTGATTCAGTAATAAACGAACAAAAAAGATATAAAAAAACGGCAATCCCAAAATAATTGGAATTGCCGTCAGTACAATAAATCGATTAAATATTATGTTTAAGATAACCAGTTGAATCGATTAAATTAATTACCTTCTTCGTTGATATCCACCAATTCACTTGCTGGAGTTGCAACATAAGGGATTTTTTTGTTTTCAATCGCATCGAATACTGTCAGAACAAAATCTTTTTGCTCATCTGCATTCTTATACAACCAATACTGAATATCAGGTAAACGAGGCAACCCATCAGCTTCACTCAAAATGCGTAAATCTGCATTTTGCATTTCCATTGGCCTTGCTGTTACCCCAACTTCTGCATTTACAGCTGCACGGACAGCAGGTAAAGAAGCCGCTTCATACGCCACATGCCATGACAAACCTGCATCATCAAGAGCACTAGTACAAAGTTTACGATATGGGTTAGTTTCGTCCATAACCACTAATGGGACTGGCTCATTAGAACGCAATTGAAAATCCGGTGCACTATGCCACAAAACAGGCACTGTTCTTAAAGCCGTTTTGGGATGGTGGCTAATTCTTGCTGTTGTTAAAGCAAGGTCTATCTCATGGTTATCGAGCATTGACTCAATAAACTGTGCCCGTTTAATACGCACTTCAACGGCAATTCTTGGATAGACAGATGCGATACGATTAAGCAAGAAAGGTAATAAGATATCGACAGTGTCATCAGATGCACCAATACGCAATTCACCATCCGCGTCATTATAAGTTAATGATGCCGTTGCATCATCATTGGCGCGAAGTATTTGCCTTGCGTAGCCAAGCAATTGTAATCCATGCGCAGTGAGCAGTTTATTTCGCCCATGACGAGCAAAAAGCTCACGGCCGACTAATTGCTCTAGGCGCTGCATTTGCTGGCTCACAGCAGATTGTGTTCGACAAACGGCTGCAGCTGCAGCTGCGAACGTGTTAAGATCTGCGACAGCGACGAAAGTACGTAGCAAATCAAGATCTAGGTTCATGATGGGACGATTGGAATTTATCATCGTTCATTCTCTTATATAATTTTATGTTACCTGGTGTTTCTGCTCTCCTCCATGAGAATCAGCGAGTTTATAGCGACTACTAAGCGAGTGCATTTCTAATCCATAGATCTGCAATAACTTCTCATTACTTTACTTTTTTGCACCTTGTCCATTATTCATTGACGATAAGGCATGTGTACAAATAGCATACTTCCAAAAATCAAATAATCTTAATAAAAAGGCAATGTTTTCTTAAAAAACAAGCTAAAACATGCTTTCTTGGAAACGCCTAAATAGTAACATATTTAATGTAATCGCAATTATTTTAATGTAAGCACATTATAAAATTCATTTCACTATTTGGTTATAGCTAAAAATATCAATTAGTTATGAATTTAAGGCGCATTTTTCGTTAAAAAAAACACCTCGAAACAATCAATATTACTAACAAAATCACACTAATTATTATGAAAAAAGGCCATTACCGCAAAAAAAACATGTCTGATTTAATCATTCAATGCTTAATATTACATTTTGATACAATTTTTCCTTTTTCACTATTTTTATGCTTTTTTACTATTTATACTCCAAAACATCAAAGAATGTTAAAATTATAATCTAACCAACACCTTATTCTTGGAATAGACGACCAACCTAAGTAAGATAATAAGATACCAAACATTACATTTACGCGTAAACCAACCTTTTACACCAAAAATAACCTTGCATCTTCAAAAGCTTCTGAGGGAAGAGTACAGTAAAGGAATAACGCCGGCTCGACCAATGTAACCCTTAGGGTAATGAGAGAACTATGAATAATCTAACTAAATCCAGTAAGCTCGATAATGTTTGCTATGACATTCGTGGGCCCGTATTAAAAGAAGCTAAGCGCCTAGAAGAAGAAGGCAACAAAGTCCTCAAACTCAATATTGGTAACCCGGCCCCGTTTGGCTTTGAAGCCCCAGATGAAATCCTAGTCGATGTCTTACGTAATCTGCCGAGCTCTCAAGGTTATTGTGATTCCAAAGGGCTCTATTCTGCACGTAAAGCTATCGTCCAGCACTACCAAGCTCGTGGTATTCACGAAATGACGGTAGAAGATGTTTACATTGGTAATGGTGTATCTGAGCTTATCGTCCAAGCGATGCAAGCACTGCTTAATAATGGCGATGAAATGTTAGTCCCTGCCCCTGATTACCCACTATGGACTGCTGCAGTTTCCCTTTCTGGTGGGAAAGCCGTTCATTATATGTGTGATGAGCAGCAAGGTTGGATGCCTGATATTGAAGATATTCGCAAAAAGATCACCCCAAGAACGCGTGGGATTGTGGTTATCAACCCAAATAACCCAACCGGTGCGGTCTACAGCAAAGATCTATTAATGGAAATTGTCGAGTTGGCTCGTCAGCACAATCTTATTATCTATGCTGATGAAATTTACGACAAAATTCTTTATGATGATGCCGTACATCACTCAATTGCCGCCCTCGCCCCTGATTTATTAACCATCACCTTTAATGGTTTATCGAAAACGTATCGCGTCGCTGGCTTCCGCCAAGGTTGGATGGTATTAAACGGCCCGAAAAAACATGCTAAAAGCTACATTGAAGGCTTAGAAATGCTAGCCTCTATGCGCCTATGTGCCAACGTGCCAATGCAACATGCTATTCAAACTGCATTGGGCGGCTATCAAAGTATTAGCGAATTCATTCAGCCGGGTGGCCGCTTATATGAGCAACGTAATCGTGCATGGGAATTGATCAACCAAATACCGGGTGTTTCATGTGTCAAACCGCAAGGTGCTCTTTACATGTTCCCGAAAATAGATATTAAACGATTTAATATCTATGACGACCAGAAAATGATTTTAGACCTGTTACTACAAGAAAAAGTACTATTAGTTCAGGGTACCGCATTCAACTGGCCTGAACCCGACCACTTTAGAATTGTTACATTACCTTATGCTGACGACCTTGAAATGGCGATTAATAAATTTGGCCGTTTCCTGGAAGGTTATCGCCAATAGAATTGGGTAAAATATAGAATAAAAGCCTCCAGCTC
>NZ_JAMPNU010000022.1:0-111091 GCF_028479505.1 Providencia sp. PROV205
TTAATGCGATTAAAGCAATGCATTTAAATTGTTTTCTGTGTTTTTATTTGGGAAGGTAAATGTAGTTGCAGTTAAGCTTATGGATAAAAAAACTCCACTAAAATAAGTGGAGTTTTTAGAAGAGGCTAAACAAGAGTATTAGTTTCGTTCTTGTTTTAATGAGTGGTTTAATGCGTCTTGGCGAATTTTTGCCGCATCGCTAGGTTTATGTTGCTTGTCAAACGCATCGGCCAGCCATGATGCATCCTGCACATCAAAACGTTGAGCCAACGCAGCTTTAAAGTAGGTTTCTGCTTTGTCCCATTGGGCGTGTTGTAGCGACAAAACGCCCAATGTACTGTTGAGTAATGGGGTGGCACCGTTTTGTTTTTGCAGATGTAAAAGGGTTTTTTCGATAACTTCAGGGCGTTCACTGTTAAGTTTCGGTACTAACAGAAGCAAGCGTTCATCATATTGCTGTTTTAAGCCATCAATAATTATTTTTTCTGCACTTGCAGTATCACCACATTCAATTAAATGTTCAGCTAAGAAAGCTTGCAATGCGGTTTCATGACGAACTCGGCGAGGCTGTGCTTTCCACCAAGCTTTTAGCCCATCACTACCCCCTTCAGCCATATATTGGTTCATCAGCCCTTTGTAAGCCTTTAATTTCAGTGCATCGAGCTCATCTTCATTGTGTAACTGTACTTTGGCCATGACCGGAAGTAATTCAATCAGCGACTGGTAAGCGCCTGAACGTAAGTAAGCTTGTTCCGCGAGGCGCAGTACTTCGGGGTGCCTTGGAGCTTTGTCGAGAAGTTTATCAATGCCATTACGAGCAGCATGGACTTCCCCTTCCGCTAATTGGATACGGACACGGCTGATATCAACGGGAAGTTGGTCACTTCCCGCGGCTTCTGCGGCTCTATCTAAGTACTGGTGAGTGCGATATTCATCACCACGTTGTTGAGCGGCTTCAGCTGCCATTAGGTAGTTAATCACGGGTTGTTGAGAGAAATCAGCATGTTTGCTCATTAACTTTTCAACCTGTTCGAAATCACCTTCTGCTAATTTCAATAGCGCTTTTTGTGTTTGAGTATGTGCTTTGTGGTATTTACGACCACTTACCCAACCTCTGGTACGTGATGTTGTACTGATAAAGCGACGATAGCACCAACCGAGGAACAACAGCACAAATTGGAGCAGGATAAAGCCTAAAACGAGGCTGGTTACACTGGTTGTGATGTCATAATTGTCAGTACGAATAAAAACATAACCTTGGTGACCTGCTAATAATGGGCCTAAGATCACCCCGGCAATAAGTACTATAAATAGGATCAGGACTTTTATCATAATTACCCCCTATTGCCAGCAGGCTCTGCTGATTCAAAAGGGTGAGGATTATCAGCTGATTCTGCTTTTTGTGTATCCGTGGCAGGAACTGCGGCATCGGCCGCCGCCTCTGTTGACACTTCAGGTGCATCCGCTGCGGCATCAACAGCACCATCGTTAACTTTTGTGTTGTCTGACGACTGAGAGAGTAAGCTGCGAACCCGAGTTTGCATGACTTTGTCTAGCTTCTCTTGGCTTTCTAAGGTGTCAGGCATTTCAATGTCAATCGGCTGATTGATTAAGTCATCAATGGTTGATAAGAACGCTTTAGTTTCAGGCGCTTCAGTATCAAAATAGGCTCTTACCCATGTCGAAGCTTGTTCTAATGACTGTTTGTAAGTGGCTTCTTGATAACGGGGTACAGCTTGCGCTGCGATTAATAATTGAGAACGAATGTTTTCACGTAGGTAAATATCTTGGTTTGGGGCTAGAAGCGGGGCTTCTGAGCCATCACGAGCTCGTACTGTGACAAAGTCATTTGCAAAACTTTTCCAGCTACGCGCCAAATTTTGTTTCCAATCTGAGATGTCATCGCTAACGTCAGCGTTATCTTCACTTTTCGCGTCGCCACTGTTTAAATCCGCTAATCGTAAGTTATCGACTTCATTACTTAGCTGGTTTAAACGTAAAATAATACCGTCATAGTCAACTTGGTTGATCGCAGCTAATTTAGCCATATCACTGTTAATTGATTTACGAATGTCGAGTAGGCTCGGGTCATTCATTTCTGCCAGACTTGAGTCTGCACTTTTTAACAGAACGGCTGCGGTCACTGGGTCGCGGTCATTCCACAGCTTTCTTCCTGCCATTTTGACCATAAAGTCAGCTTGGGCCAGTAGCCAACTCTTCACATCAGCGCTGGACAATGCCGTGACGTGTGCTTGCAACTCTTGCATGCGACGGTTGAGGTTCTCTTCATATTCACGAGAATGGCTTTTTATTTCAGAATTAGCCGCAATTAGTGCGTCTAACCGTTGCCTGTCTGAGTTTTGTTGTTCGACTAAGTCACTTAGCTTTTGCTTTAATTCATTGTTTTCATTAGCTAAATTAATATTGCTTTGTTGGGTGAAATAGTACAACCCACCGCCAATAGCGATGATAATAGCGATAGCAATTACACCGCCTATCAGACCAGAACGTTTTTGTTCCGAAGAAGGTTTAGTTTTTGGGCGCTGTTGTTCTGCGCCAGCTTCTGGGGTAACCGTCTCGGTTGTTTTATCGTGTTCCGTCATAAATTAGCATCCCATATCGATTGAAATTAATGCTTCTAATAAAGCATTATTATCTGCGCTATTAGCTACACAGACCTTTTGCCATCCACTTTTGCGGGCTTGGTCTGCAATCCGTTCACTGACGACAAGTAGGCGGCGGGAAAACCACCAAGTTTGGTATTCTTCAGTGATTAATTCTTCTAACAAGGCTAACATTTGACCACTAGTGATCACAACATCGGTAATACCGGTTTGAAACCATTGGTCATTGAACTGGGTTTTATCATAATGAACAGGGTGCCTTGCATAACATTCACAATAATCGACTTGTGCGCCACGAGACCTTAATGTCGATGCAAGCAGTTCTCTTCCGCCATTTCCACGCAATAACAGGGCTTTTTTCCCTTCAAGAAACTGCAAATCCGAATGGGTTAGGAGTACTTCACTAGTTTCCCCTTGCTCTGCCCAATGTACATTTTTACCGGTTATCCGTTGAAAAAACTGCCCTGTAGAACGACCAATTGCATAGTAAGATAACTTATCTGACCAGCTACGGGCCATTTGTTCAAGCGTTAAATTTGCGTATTCGACTGCATTTTTAGATAAAAGAAAGACTAAATCATTCGCAGTAAGGCTATCAAGTTGAGAAATAAGGGTATTTAATTCAGCGCCGGGGCCAATGTGAATTAAAGGGGAGGAGAAGGCTTCTCCCCCTTTGGCAGTGATTGCCGTGATCAGCTCTGAACCTGCAGGCTCAGGGCGAGTGACAAGCACTTTCATGCAGGCGGGTTTCCTTGATAGACATCCGCCAAAATTTCCCTTGCACCACGCTCAAGTAATTCTTCAGCCAATGATACCCCTGCTTGGTTAGCTTCGCTTGGAGAAACGAGCCGTTCCCCACGAATAATCACGCTGCCGTCTGGGGCTCCCACCAAGGCACGCAGCCATATTTTGTCATCTTGCCAAATAGCATAACTGCCAATGGGGACTTGGCAACCGCCTTCAAGGCGCATATTCATCGCACGCTCAGCAAGGACACAGGTTGAGGTTGCGTTATTATTTAGCTTCGCGAGTAACTCACGGGTTTTACTGTCATTTAAACGGCATTCGATACCGACCGCTCCTTGGCCTACCGCAGGTAAGCACTGTTCTGGAGCAAGGGCGGTTTTAATTCGCGTTTCTAACCCCAAACGTTTTAACCCTGCAACGGCCAAAATAATAGCGTCATATTCACCGTTATCTAATTTTGATAGGCGTGTTCCTACATTGCCGCGTAAGTCGCGAATGACTAAATCAGGGCGGAGTTCCCTTAATTGGCATTGACGGCGTAAACTCGATGTCCCGACGATACTGCCCTCTGGCAATGCATCAAGACTATCGTAGTGGTTTGAAACAAAGGCATCTCGAGGATCTTCACGTTCACAAATCGTGACTAACCCTAAGCCTTCAGGAAATTCAACAGGGACATCTTTCATCGAGTGAACGGCAATGTCAGCGCGCCCTTCCAATAAAGCAAGTTCTAGCTCTTTGACGAACAGCCCTTTTCCGCCAACTTTCGCGAGAGGTGTATCAAGGATGATGTCGCCTTTTGTCACCATAGGGACTAATTCAACCTGTAAGCCCGGGTGAAGCTGCTCTAATTTGTCTTTGACAAAGTGTGCTTGCCATAGGGCTAGAGGACTTTTGCGCGTTGCAATACGCACGATATTTGTTGATGTCATTTTTACTGTTTTCTCTGGCGAAGAATGCCGCAGATTAACCATACAATTGGCATTAGTTTTAACATGTTAAGGATATTTTTTCCAGTTAGGTGAAAAAACCCTCTTTGAATCGTTTATCACCGATTCACTTTTTCTACCATGATGCAAGAAAGAGATTCAAAATGAGATGACCTAGAACTGCTATTAAGTGATTTCTTTAGCTTATCGTGCTATTTTTTGCGTGGAACATTCTGTGTTTTCTGGTAATTCGTGTTGAAGCGTGTAAGCACAGACGCTGTGCGTATTGTACTTAATATCATTCTATTTTGCTTTTTTACTAAACAACTGGGTAAAAAGAAATTATTCCATTGAAAAACAAGGGATATTTTACGGATTAAAAAATAAAAAGCCTTTTTATACAATATGTTGAAAAGCATTTTGTATCAAAAATAAGCGCGTAAAATTATGTGATCTACTTTACCCTTTTGATGCAAGGTGTTAAATTGATCACGTTTCCGACAATCCATTTGAAAATTATTTTAAATCTATCTCTATCTGTTGGGTGCTGGGAAATTCTCCGGTTTGTATTACTTTCATTCAATCAGGCGTAACCTTTGTATCTCTATATTGAAACCTTAAAACAAAGACTGGATGCGATAAACCAATTACGGTTGGAACGTGCAACAGCTTCTATGAGTGAAGCCTTCTCGAAGGTTTATAGCTTGCTGCCTGTTTTGTTTCATTATCATCATCCAATGATACCTGGTTTTATTGAGGGTAATGTGCCTCATGGTGTCTGTTTTTTCTCTCCTGATACAGAGCAAAAAAAATGGTTGGAGCCTTTTGCGCGTTTTCTGCCCACGATTGAAACCGAAACGAATGGTGAATTACCGATTACGGGTATTTACTCGATGGGGAGTACTTCATCTGTTGGGCAAAGTCAGTGTTCAGATATCGACGTTTGGGTTTGTCATCCTTCTTGGTTAGACCACGAAGAAAAACGTTTTTTGCAAAAGAAGTGCACCTTAATTGAACAGTGGGCAGCGTCTTTAGGCATTGATGTCACTGTTTTTTTAATCGATGAAAATCGTTTTCGTCATCATGCCAGTGGGCATATAGGTGGGGAGAACTGTGGTTCAACGCAACACATTCTATTATTAGATGAATTTTATCGAACTGCTGTGCGTATGGCGGGTAAACGTTTGCTGTGGACCATGGTACCGGTTGAAGAAGAGCAGCATTACGATGAATATGTTATGGGGTTATATGCACAAGGCGTGCTAACACCTAATGAATGGCTTGATTTAGGCGGGTTAAGCGAACTTTCTGCTGCGGAATATTTCGGTGCAAGCCTATGGCAGTTGTATAAAAGTGTCGATTCCCCCTATAAAGCTGTATTGAAGAGTATTTTGCTGGAGTCCTATTCATGGGACTATCCCAATGGCAAACTATTAGCGATGGAGTTTAAGCGTCATTTACATGCTGGCGAAATCGTGTGTTACGGCTTGGATTCATACTGTTTAATGTTAGAGCGAGTGACACGTTACCTGACTGAAATTAATGATTTAACTCGCCTTGATCTTATCCGTCGCTGTTTCTACTTGAAAGTGTGTGAAAAACTGTCTGAAGAAGACGCTAACACGTGCTCAGGCTGGCGCCGTGATGTGTTGTCTCAGTTGGTTGAATCATGGGGCTGGGGATCAGCGCGTTTGTCGATACTCGATACGCGTAATCAGTGGAAAATTGAGCGTGTCCGTGAGGCGCATAATGAGTTACTTGACACGATGATGCAAAGTTATCGTAATCTTATTCGTTTTGCGCGTAGAAATAATTTAAGTGTTAGTGCAAGCCCACAAGATATTGGGGTATTAACCCGTAAATTATATGCGGCTTTTGAGGCCCTTCCTGGTAAGGTGACATTAGTTAACCCCCAAATTTCACCTGATTTAAGCGAAGCGCATCTCACCTTTATTTATGTGCCAGAAGGGCGCGCGAACCGGAGTGGTTGGTATCTGTATAACCAAGCACCAAATATTGATGCTATTATTGGGCATCAACCTCTTGAATATAACCGCTATTTAAATAAATTAGTGGCGTGGGCGTATTTTAATGGTCTGCTGACTGAGACAACCCAAGTTTATATGCATAATGGGAAATCTCAGTGTGATGAACGAAAACTGCTTGAGCTAATGCACGATGTTTCAAGTCATTTTCCTATCAGGTTGCCCGCCCCAACGCCAAAAGCGCTTTATAGCCCGTGTGAAATTCGCCATCTTGCAATCATTGTTAATTTAGAAAAAGACCCAACACAGGTATATTCAGAGCAAGTCGTTCATGTTGATTTTAGAAAACTGGATATTTTCAGTTTTGGCGAATCACAACAATGCCTGATCGGTAGCATTGATTTGTTATATCGCAATTCGTGGAATGAGGTAAGAACGCTACATTTCAGCGGAGAACAGTGCATGTTAGAAGCACTTAAGACCATTTTAGGGAAAATGCATCAAGATGCATCGCCTCCTGAAGCGGTCGAGGTGTTTTGTTATAGTGAGCACTTACGTGGGTTGATTCGTACCCGTGTACAACAGCTAATATCTGAGTGTGTTGAATTACGTTTATCGAGCAACCGAAATGACCCTGGGCGTTTTAAAGCATTACGTATCGCGGGGCAAACGTGGGGTTTATTCTTTGAGCGCCTGAATGTATCCGTACAAAAACTTGAGAATGCGGTTGAGTTCTATGGGGCTATCTCCCATAACAAGCTGCATGGCTGGCCAGTTAAACTTCAGGCGAAGAGTGACAACCATTTGCCTGCCGTTGTTGATGGCTATGCGAGTGAAGGGATTGTACAGTTTTTCTTTGAAAATACCGCAGACAATACCGGTTTTAATATTTATGTTTTAGATGAAGCGAATCGGGTTGAAATTTATTCCCACTGTGAAGGGTCGAAAGAAGATCTTGTCCGTGATGTGAGTAAATTCTATTCTTCTTCCCACGACCGGTTTACCTATGGTGCAAATTTTATCAACTTCAATTTACCGCAATTTTACCAAATCATTAATCAAGATGGTAAAAACCAAGTTGTTGCATTTTCTGGCGGGACATGGCCATTTACGGCAGAAGATGATGACATGGGGTATGAAATGCATTCGAGCCAACCGCAGCACCCACAAGCGCACTATTATTGATGGTAGGCAGTATAACGCTGCCCACCGTCTAAACTTGTAACGCTTAGAATGAAAAGGGCTCTTGGCTTTGAAAAGCAATTGCCTCGGCTAGTTTAGTCTTAAATTCATGCCCTGAGCGGTCACAAACCCAATGACCTTGTTTATAATCATAATGGTACCCACCCTGTTTAGTTGCTAACCATATTTGGTGGAATGCCTCTTGTTTGTTGATAATAATTTTACTGCCATCTTCAAAACTAAGCGTCATCACACCACCATTGATTTCACAATCAATATCGGCATCACCCTCATAGTTATCTAAATGCTCTTCGATGCTGCTTAGTAGCGTTTCGGCTAGCTGATGAAATTCGCTGTCATTCACGATTAATTTCCTGTTTGCTCACAATGGTTTAATTGAAATTATTATTGTTAATTGAAATTATAGGAGGGAACCTACATTGGGGTCAATCTAAGCATACCCACTAAAAATTTCAGACTAAATTTAGCCTAAAGTATATAATATCAGCATGCTGGATAAACAGGCGTGATTTGCGAGGCCACTCCTGTTATTGTGTAAAATATCAGATGTCAAAAGTAAGTATTACGGGCGAAAAAGAATGAAAAAAAGTTTAATTGGGCTTAGTGCACTAGTTGTTTTATTTACCCTTTCTGGCTGTGGCTTAAAAGGCCCGTTGTATTTTCCGCCGGAAGAAACTGCAGCTCCGGCTAAGGCATCTGATGTGCAACCTACCGCACAAGACAGTACTGCCAAAGAGCCGGCTCAAACCACAAATAATCAGTAAGTCGCCTCAATGGAGCGTGAAATGCAATTTTCTAAAATGCATGGCTTAGGCAATGACTTCATGGTTGTCGATGGTGTTACACAAAATGTGTATTTTTCGCCTGAATTGATTTGTCGGTTAGCAGATAGGCACACAGGCGTTGGGTTCGATCAACTACTATTAGTTGAAGCTCCTTATGACCCTGACCTTGATTTTCATTATCGTATTTTTAATGCGGATGGCAGTGAAGTTGCACAATGTGGCAATGGAGCCCGTTGTTTTGCTCGTTTTGTTAGGCTCAAAGGCTTAACGAATAAGCAAAAAATTAAAGTCAGTACTCAGTCCGGCCGTATGACATTAACCATAAATGAGAATGATGATGTCAGCGTTAATATGGGCGAACCTGATTTTGAACCGCAGAGAGTACCATTTCGCGCCGTCAAAGAAGAAAAGACCTATATTATTCGAGCACAAGAACGTACAGTGTTGTGTGGGGTTGTCTCAATGGGTAACCCGCATTGTGTGATTCAAGTTGAAAGTATTCATACGGCAGAAGTCGAAGTTTTAGGTCCCGCTTTAGAAAATCATGAGCGTTTTCCAGAACGTGCCAATATTGGTTTTATGGAAATTATCAGCGCTGACCACATTCGCTTGCGTGTTTATGAACGCGGGGCTGGGGAAACTCAAGCTTGTGGTAGCGGAGCATGCGCGGCTGTCGCAGTTGGAATTACTCAAGGGCTACTGGCGAAGCGGGTCAAAGTCGATTTGCCGGGGGGCTCATTAGATATCGCGTGGGAAGGCCCAGGGTCGCCACTTTATATGACAGGCCCTGCAACGCATGTTTATGACGGAGTCATTCAACTCTAATTTTGAATAGCTGAAGAGGGAAAAATGGATAAAACCAAAAAAGCACAGGAGTTGGTTCATCAGATTGATGAGCTTGATGTCGTGCGCTACTTAACGGAAAACCCCTATTTTTTTCTTCGTAATGCACAACTGTTGGAGCAACTAAAAGTCCCACATGTCGTGCGGGAAGCGATTTCATTGCCTGAGTTAGTGATGAGCCGTCAACGGTTGAAAATCAAAGAGCTCGAACAAGATATTCGTTTTATGGTTGAACAAGCCCATGAAAATGTGGAGCTTTTTGAAGAGTTGTTAGTGTTGGTGATTGAAATGTCATCAGCAGAAAGTTTACAGCAAATGCTGTTAGCACTAAATCGTTGGGCAAAAAGGCTGGGTTTATCTGGTGCTCAGGTACGCTTGTTTAGTGATAGCTGGCATTTGTCCGCACCTATGGATGCACATCAATTAGTTATTTCGCGTCGTGTCTTTGAACCCGTAAGAATTCAACGGTTTGGCGATAACCGTAACTACCTCGGTCGGCTAAATGGCCCTGAAATCCAACTACTTTTACCAGATGCATTAAATGTCGGCTCAGTCGCTATTTCACTGTTTGGTCATCACGGTGAATCAGGTATGGTCATTTTTACTAGCCGGGATCGTGAACACTATCAACATGATATGGGAACAGTCATGTTGGAAAAAGTCGCTCAAATTCTACCGAGGTTATTATGCCAATGGATAGAACGCCTGTAAAAAATCAGCCAGAAGGGCTGATGAGCCAAATTGAAGCTTTTCTGCATTATTTGCGAGTTGAACGCCGGCTAAGCCCTGTCACTATCACTAATTATCGCCGCCAACTCAGCGTTATCGTGGAAATGTTAGCCTCCTTAAATATCCACGAATGGCAAAAAGTGGATGCGACTATTGTGCGCAATGTTGCCGCTAAAAGTCGTAAATCGGGCTTGCAAGCGGCAAGTATGGCGTTGCGGTTATCATCGCTACGTAGTTTTTTTGATTGGATGGTTCATCAAGGGGAACTACCAGCAAACCCGGCAAAAGCAATCCATGCCCCTAAATCTAAAAAGCGTCTCCCTAAAAATATGGATGTGGATGAAGTTTCCCAACTGTTGAATATGGATAGTGGCGACCCCCTTGTTGTACGTGACCGAACAATGCTTGAAGTGATGTACGGTGCGGGGTTACGTTTATCTGAGCTCGTTGGGCTGGACGTTCGTCATCTTGATTTAAATACGGGTGAAGTGTGGGTGATGGGAAAAGGGAGCAAAGAGCGCAGAGTGCCAATGGGTAAAACAGCGGTGAGCTGGCTGCAGCGTTGGCTTGAGATGCGAGAACTCTATGACCCAGAAGATGACGCTGTTTTTATCTCAACCCAAAGCGGTAAACGTATTTCGAATAGGAACGTACAGAAACGTTTTGAGCAATGGGGAATAAAACAAGGGGTTAATAGCCACATTAATCCCCATAAATTACGCCACTCTTTTGCGACACATATCCTTGAATCAAGTGGGAATTTACGTGGAGTGCAAGAACTTCTTGGGCATGCAAATTTATCGACGACACAAATCTATACGCACCTTGATTTTCAGCACTTAGCAAACGTTTATGATGTGGCTCATCCGAGAGCAAAGAGGGAGAAACCTTAATGCATTTTTACCGTCCGTTATCACCCATTTTGGCGATCACGTTTGATTTGGATGACACGCTTTACGATAACCATCCCGTTATTGATAAAACGGAAGAAGAAGTTTTACGTTTTGTTCGTGAATATGACCCGCGCTTTAATCATTTTAATAATGAAGATCTTTATGCTTTTCGGCGTCTTGTTGAAGAACAAGAGCCTGATATTTATCATGATATATCACGCTGGCGTTGGCTTTCTTCCAAAATGATGCTTTGCCATTATGGTTACTCGAAAGACGCCGCACAAAAAGGGGCGGATGATATCATGGCGCACTTCACATATTGGCGAAATAGAATCGATATCCCGCAATCCACCCATGAAACACTGCGTCAGCTTGCAGAGAAAGTTCCGCTGGTGGCGATTACTAATGGAAATGCAGAACCTGAAGCATGTGGGTTAGGCCAATATTTTCAATTTGTATTGAAAGCAGGGCCCGACGGCCGCTCAAAGCCATTTTGTGATATGTACCGTTTAGCTGCGAAGCGGCTTGAGATGGAGCCACAGTTTATTCTTCATGTTGGGGATAACTTGCTGACGGATGTTGAAGGTGCAATTAACAGCGGCATGCAAGCCTGCTGGATCAACACAAATCAAAAAACACTGATGGAAGAGAAAGAGGTGCGTTTATTACCGCATGTGGAAATTTCGCGGTTGGATTCTCTCTTATCATTGGTATAATCATTTACTGTATAAAAAAACAGTGGCAATCGCCATTGTCAATAACCTCACAGTGGTGTTAGCCACTGTTTTGCTTTGATGGTAACTATGGACGTCTCTTATCTGCTTGAAGGTCTTAATGACAAACAGCGCGAAGCGGTTGCCGCACCGCGTACCAATTTACTTGTCCTTGCGGGGGCGGGTAGTGGTAAAACTCGGGTGCTAGTGCATCGAATCGCATGGCTGATGTCTGTGGAAAATGCTTCTCCATTTTCAATTATGGCAGTGACGTTCACGAACAAAGCAGCGGCAGAGATGCGGCACAGAATCAATCAATTGATTGGAACCAGTGAAGGCGGAATGTGGATAGGAACATTCCACGGCTTAGCGCATCGTTTATTGCGCCAACACTATATGGATGCCAATTTACCCCAAGATTTCCAAATTCTCGATAGCGATGACCAATACCGTTTAATTCGTCGTTTACTTAAAGCGATGAATTTAGATGAAAAACAATGGCCACCACGTCAGGGGATGTGGTACATCAATGGTAAAAAAGATGAGGGTCTGCGTCCTCAGCACATTGAAGCTTACGGAAACCCAGTCGAAGCCACATGGCTAAAAGTATACCAAGCTTACCAAGAAGCCTGTGATAGAGCCGGGCTCGTGGATTTTGCTGAGCTATTGTTACGTGCCCATGAACTGTGGTTAAACAAGCCTCATGTATTGCAGCATTATCGTGAGCGTTTTACCAATATTCTTGTCGATGAATTCCAAGATACCAATAATATTCAATATGCATGGATCCGTGTACTCGCGGGGGATACAGGCAAAGTCATGATTGTTGGTGATGATGACCAGTCAATCTATGGTTGGCGTGGCGCTCAAGTCGAAAATATCCAGCGCTTTCTTAATGATTTTCCTGGTGCAGAAACTATCCGTCTTGAGCAAAACTATCGCTCAACGAATAATATATTAAAAGCAGCGAATACATTGATCGCGAATAATAGTGACCGCTTAGGAAAAAATTTATGGACGGAAGGTGGAGATGGCGAGCCAATTTCCCTCTATTGTGCTTTTAATGAGTTAGATGAAGCCCGCTATGTGGTTGGGCGTATTAAGCAATGGCATGAAAATGGGGGAGCTTTACAAGATTGCGCGATGCTGTACCGTAGTAATGCCCAGTCTCGTGTATTGGAAGAAGCGCTCATCCAAAGTGCTATGCCATATCGTATCTATGGTGGGCAACGTTTCTTTGAACGCCAAGAAATCAAAGATGCGCTTTCTTATTTAAGGCTGATCGCAAACCGCAATGATGATGCCTCCTTTGAACGGGTGGTCAATACACCAACACGCGGGATTGGGGACAGAACCTTAGATACTGTTCGCCAAACTGCACGGGATCAACAACTGACATTATGGGAAAGTTGTGAGTACTTACTTCGCGAGCAGGTTTTGGGAGGGCGGGCAGCCGCTGCAATTGAGCGTTTCTTAGAATTAGTCGATGCATTAGCTAAAGAAACCCAAGACATGCCATTACACGTTCAAGCTGATAGAGTGATTAATGACTCAGGCTTACGAGCGATGTATGAGCAAGAAAAAGGTGAAAAAGCACAGGCACGTATTGAAAACTTGGAAGAGCTAGTCAACGCGACTCGTGACTTTAGTTATCAAGATGAAGACCAAGACTTAATGCCACTGCAGGCTTTTCTTTCTCATGCGGCATTGGAAGCGGGGGACGGGCAAGCGGATGTCAGTCAAGATGCGGTTCAATTGATGACTTTGCATTCAGCTAAAGGTCTAGAGTTTCCAGTTGTATTCATTGTGGGAATGGAAGAGGGTATGTTCCCAAGCCAGATGTCGATGGATGAAAGCGGTCGCCTTGAAGAAGAGCGTCGCCTTGCCTATGTCGGTATTACCCGAGCAATGGAAAAACTCACGATCACCTACGCAGAAAGCCGTCGGTTATATGGTAAAGAAGTTTATCACCGTCCTTCACGTTTTATCGGTGAGCTACCAACCGAGTGTGTTGAGGAAGTTCGTTTGCGAGCGCAGGTTTCAAGACCAGTTAGCCATCAACGCCTTGGAACCCCGATTAGCCAAAATGATTCGGGTTATTCATTAGGGCAACGAGTGATGCACCCAAAATTTGGTGAAGGCACGATTATTAATTTAGAAGGTAGTGGCGAGCACTGTCGTCTACAAATCGCTTTTCAAGGGCAAGGGATTAAATGGCTGGTGGCTTCTTATGCACGGCTAGAAATGCTGTAGATCTCAATTCAATATAGTACCGCGAAGAATTGCGGTACTAATCTACAAATAAATATAATAGAAATTATATAACACTGAATAATGTATCCTTTATTTTATAAATTAATGATATATTTAAACTGTTTGTTTTTTATTTTAACTTGCGATAATCTTTATTCTCATTTTTGATTAAATTAATTAATGGAGATTATTCATATGGAAAATGAAATTTTTGAAAATATAAATAAAAATCTAGATTTACTTAGGTTGAAAATAGAAAGAGTTAATAAGTTATTAATTAGTGTAAATAATAGTGCTGATGAATCAATAGAGAGAATGGATTCTGTTCGTGAGGGTTTGTTAGTATCTAAAAGGCGTGATTCGGATAAAATTAAAAATACCATGAATACGGTTGAAGTTAAAATAATGGAAAATTTATCTGAGCAGTATAATAAAGTAAAACAAATTTCTGATATGTTATTAAAGCAAGAATCCATGCTTACCGATTTGAAAGAAGAAAATTGGCATTATAGTCAATTTGAAATTGATATATATATCAAGGAAGTCAATCAAGATTTGCAAAATAATGAGATTTGGAATCAGCCAGAAAATAATTTCAAGAAAATAGATTTTATTAATCATGGCGGATTACGGGGCATGATTTTCACACCTATTTCTAGTTTCAATAGGAAAAGTAATGAGTTAGCTAAAGAGATTTATGAAGTTGAAATGTTAATGAAAGAAATGAATCGAGAGCGTTTAAATATTGAATTACATTTCTTTAAAGATATGAAAATACCTACATCATCACCTACTCAACTCCAACAGCCAGATACACTCGCTGAGCAAATTGTAGGATTCAAACCGGCTTATGAGAGTAATGCTTCATCAAGTATTGATTCACTAATATTGGATCAAAAACCCATCATTCAAATTAAAGGTTGTGTCGGAAGAACGGCAATGTGTGGAATAACACACTAAAGATATCATCTTGCTAATTGGTTGGGGGGCTCACTGGTTACCGTGAGGCCCCTTAATTAATATCTTATCGAGGGGGGAAACTCATTTAGTATCAATATAGTAGATTTCACTCGAAAGCCTGCATTTAGAAACGCCTACTTTTAGGATTAATCATCGATATAGTTGTTGAATCATCAAGATTCACGTTTTTTATTTTAATTTTTTCCGACAATAAAGTATAAAATCTTACCTAATAACCATTCTTATATTCATCATGTCTATCAATAAACTCATTGATTCACTTTCCTCACAAGGTTGGTATGTGTGGAACGATTTTCTGACCTTGTCAGATATTAAAACGATAAAACAATGCATACCAAACACATTGCAAGATGCACGTATTGGGCATAGAGATTCATTACAAGGTAATAAAGCTGTTCGCGCTGATCAAACTATTTGGTTAGAGCCTGAAATGGGGGCGCCTATCACCCATTATCTCGATAAAATGGAACAGATAAGGCAAGAGTTAAACTGCCAGCTTTATCTAGGGCTACGTGATTTTGAAACGCATTTCTGCCGTTATCCTAATGGTGGATTTTATAAAAAGCATCTTGATAACCCAAGAGGACAAGGGCGTCGTAAGGTGACTACTGTTTTATATATGAATGAAACATGGCAAACAGGAGATGGCGGTGAACTTGTTGTCTACGACAAAGAAAACAATCAACTGTTTGAACTAGAACCTCGGGCTGGCCGAATGATTTTTTTCATGTCTGAAGAATTTCCACATGAAGTGTTACCGACTCAACAAAAACGAGAAAGCATTGCTGGTTGGTTTTTAACAGAAAAAATACTCTAATCCGTTCAGGCTATTACCACCTCTGACTGAGGTGGCTGATAGAAGTATTCTCATTATTTATACATACAACAAATTTTATAACAGCGGTTTCAATATATTAATTTGATTTTTTGTTTTTCTTGATATTAAAGTTATTCGAGTCTTAGTGTTTTAATATTCAATTATTCACTGTGTTTTCTATTCTATTAATCAATTATATAAAAGGAGTTTATAAATGAACGATACTGATAAATTTGGTTATGGTTCTAAACAATCCCAACAAGGTGTTAGCGTTATAGAGTATGAGCGCCAATTAGAAAAAGCATTGAAGGAATTAAGTGAGAAAAATATAGGCGATACTGTGATAGTTAATTCTAATAATGATATGTCATCATTAATTCAAAATGTAAATCATTTCCCAGCGCAAAAAGACTATTTATCAGTGATTGAAGTAGGAGGTTATTCATCTAAATTGAATAGTTCGATTTTTTATGATGTTAAATAGGTTTATTTTAGAATTCGAATAATTAAATATTCTCTAATATTGCATTAAATTATGTGCCACCCTAATAAGAGGTGGCACTAATTTTACATCAATCGCTTGAATTCATTTCCTAAAAAAGTAATTACTGCGTTTCCTCTTTCTATTTGATAATGAGAATGATGGCGTTGTTTATCCAGATCATTAATTTGTTGTGACTGGTGCTCATTCAGTTTCCATTGTATTAATTGTTTTGCGAGCTTTTTGTTAGCGTGTTGGCTACGCTCAGATTGCACTTTGACAGTGATCCCCGTGGCTACATGCTTCGCTCTAACCGCAGAGGACGTTTTATTAACATGCTGCCCCCCAGCCCCTTGCGCTTTGGTAAACTCAAATTCAATTTCACTTTCTTCGATAGGTTGAACAGGGGAAAATTGAGTTACGCTTAAGAACCAGTTTTTTCGTTTATGCCGTGGCCGAATAGGGCTTTGGCATTGCCACTGGATCGTACCACACCAATTGCTTGCTAAAGGTTCAGCACCTGCACCCTCTAAGCAAACTAGGGCAGACCTCAGCCCTTTTTTAGATGGAAAAGACTCTAAGACATCATAAGTGACATGATATTTTTTAGCCTCTTGCAGAAAGCAGGCAAGAGCCTTTTCGACAGCAATACAGCACTCTTCCGGCCCTTGAGCTGAGGAGAATTGTAATAAGATCATTAACATTCTCCACTGGTTTTGTATGTGATGATGGGTCTAAGGCGTGCAACCACTTGAATGACACCAATATTCACCATACTTTCAATGACAGTATCAATAGATTTATAAGATTGTGGGGCTTCTTCGTAAATCAATTGTTTGTTTGCACAGATAACACGACTACCTAGTGCCGTTCTTGATAATTGAATCGGTGTATATTTATGAGATAAACGTCCTTTACACTCAGTTCGCATCCATTTACGCCCAGCGCCGTGAGCAAGAGAATTCAGACAAACTTCATTCGGTTGTGGGGAAACCAGATAACTGTAATCACCTCGAGAGCCAGGGATAACGACAAGCCCGCGATCTGATGGTGTGGCGCCTTTTCGGTGTATCCATCCATCAATACCATTAATTTTGCAGGCTTCAACTAAGTTATGATTGAGGTCGAGTATGCGTTTACCCTTTGATTTAACTTGCTGCAGCATACGTAAACCGATCATCTGACGATTTAGCTGGGCAAAATTCAAGGCATTCTGATGTGCTTCCAGATAATCTTTTCCATCTTGAGTACTGTCTATAAGCCCATTATGGCTATGACTTTCTACATGCTGGCGAAGGATTGATTGGCCTAAACCACGAGAGCCACTGTGAACTAATAACAGTAATTGTTGTTTATCTAAGCCACTCATACTGAATAATTCTGTATTTAATATTTCGTCAACAGATTGAAATTCAGCAAAATGATTTCCACCGCCAATAGAACTTAATGATGACATAAAATCATGTGATTGCATGTTATTTGGAACATGCTCTTCAAGCCATGATAAAGGCGCATGATCTGGCATCTCAGAAAGTTGTTTTTCGAGCTTATCGAGGTTAACTTTCGATTTTTTAAGATCAGTTTGGAACAGCGCCATTCCGCAGCCGATGTCATTGCCAACTAACGCGGGATAAAAGCGCTTGGTAGAGAAAAATGCCGCGCCAATCGGGTATCCTCGACCTGGATGAAGATCAGGCATGCCGACAACAGATACCATATCAGGTAAGCTTGCAGTTGTTTGTAATTGTTGGATTGCTTTACTTTCAATCCATGTAGACCCTGTGGCGATATAGCTAACTTGCTGATCCACAGTATGTAAGGTATTGCCCATAAGCTATTAACTCATTTTTAATTGAAAAATAAGGTGAATTAGCAGGCAAAATTAAGAAAATAGATTAACTAACGAGAGTGGCTATTTCTGAGTGTGCCCGCAAAGAGTTTGATTAGTTGTTGTCATGGTAAACCTCCTTGCAGTTAGTAGATGAATAGAAAACGTTGCGGATACTAACGGTAACTTTTTTCTTTTGCAAGCGCAATTTTTAAAATTGCGGATTTTTAGTCTTTTTCTGAAGTTAATATATAAAAACAATATAGAAACAAATAATTTAAATCTATTAATGATATTTTATTTAATAATTTTCAAATAAATAATTAGATGATTAGATTTATATTTTTATTTATTTTAATGGAATTAAGCGTGAGTGAAATATAAAAGTTTGTTATTATTTTTGCGGGTGCTTGAGCCTTTCTGGTTCAAGCATATTAAGTTGGATAAAATGTTTGGATTAGAAATGGAAAAGCCCCGTTAGTTATTATTAACCAACGAGGCCCAAACCTAACCCGACAGTTAGGATTGTGCCTCTTAACCATTAAGAGGTCAAGGGAAATGAGCAAGTTCGCAGTGATTGCGTTTGTTTCAGCGTGTATTACCGTGTTTAGTATTTCAGTACTAATGCGAGACAGACTTTGTCTAATTGTCATTAGTCATGGAAATACAGTTGTTCAAACAACGTTTTCTTACGAAGAGTAATGTTGCTTTACGAGGGAATTTATTCCCTCGTAATTTCCCGATTTAATTGTGAGTATTCAGGTTTGGAATTAAGTGCCCAATTAAAAACACCCCAAGATATTATTTAATCTTTGGGGTGTTTATTTATTTATCTATCTAAATAAATAATTAAATTATTAAGCAATATGTACAGTTTTTCCGCCAATAATTGTGCGTAATACTTTTACATTCTCAATATCATCAGCTGGGATCTCAAATACATTACGATCTAGCACGATCATATCTGCAAATTTTCCAGCTTCTAATGAGCCAAGTACATCTTCACGGTGCTGTGCATAAGCGGAGTCTATCGTAGCAGAGCGCAAAACTTCAATTACCGTTAAGTCTCGGTCATTATCCAGCCTCGGTGCTTTTTGGCCATTAATATCACGGCCACGGCGTGTTGCAGCCACTTTTAAGTCATACCACTCGTCGAAATCATCGATTGGCCAGTCACTACCAAATGCAACAACCGCGCCCGCGTCAACAAATTTAGCGATGGGTTCAAGTTGCTCAAAACGTTCATCACCGAGCATTTTTTTCTCAAAAGCGGCGAGTTCTGGCGTTGGAGCGGCCCACTGGAAAGATAAGCAAGCGATGGTTTTCAAACGCGCAAAACGTGCATAGTCATCGGCATGGACTAATTCATTGTGAGCGAGTCCTGGGCGAATATCTTTTTCTGGGTGTGCAGCTCGCATTTTTTCTATCGCATCTAAAACGATGGAAACGGCGCCTTCACCTACAGTATGCAAGTGAGGGTCATAGCCCGCTGCGGCAATTTTTTCCATTAATTCATCAAGAATCTCAGCCGTGAAATACAAATCACCGTAGTTATCGGTTTCTACCCAATTTGGCGCGTCATCCGTGCCCTGATTGATGCGGTATGGCTGCAATAACGACGCTGTCATCGTTGGAAATTGCATGACACCATCAACAAACATTTTAATATTATTTAAGCCAATACCTGGGGTTGGTATCCAATCGGCTTGGTGCCATTTTTTGGCAAATGCAACGGCTTTATCCACAGCTGCTGCTACTGAGGCAACATCAGGTGTTTCATCTGGGGTAATTTCACGAGCTGCTTGGAAGCGGATCGTCAAGTCGCCACGTTGCTGTAATTGAGAAAAGGCTTCAAGCTGTTGTTCTGAAACGCGGGCATCCATCACCATAGTCACACCTTGCTGATTAAGTACTTTCTGTACTAATTCAGCAACTTCAATAGCTTGGTCGTCACGAATTGAAGGAATGCTATCGGCAGCACGCATAGCTGGCGCGTCTTCAAGGATACCGTTCAACTCGCCATTCTCGTATTTACCAATCTTACCATCGGGTGGCTCAGGCGTATCTTTGGTGATACCAAATAATTCGAGTGCACGGCTATTTGCGAGCAATGTATGGCAGTCATTTGAAAATAATACGACAGGGCGTTTTGTATTGAGCTTGTCCATATCTTCACGGTACATATCAACACCCGCAGGGATCATACCTTGACGTAGCCATGCTGTGACTTTGAGCCAATCATTTTCCCCTGTACGAGGGTCTTTATCGAGGTGATCTTGTACACGCGCTAAAATTTGGTCGATAGTTAACGATTCATAATTTAAATGACAACCGAAGAGTTGAATACCGCCCCAAAAAGGGTGCATATGACCATCAATGATGCCAGGCATCATCATTTTGCCTTCGAGATCGATACTCTCTGTTTCAGGGCCAACATATTGATGAAGTTCATCAGAGGTGCCTGTGGCAAGAATGTAACCATCACGAACAGCAACCGCATCGACAACGCGATTTTTATCATCTGCGGTATATATATAACCGTTAAAATAAATAACGTCAGCTAATTGATTATTCATTGTAAACCGTCTGTATCAGTGGTGCTTTGGTGGCACCAGCGCTAAAAAAACAACGGGGAAGGCAAGTGCTCCCCCGTAATCATTTATAAGACTTGAAATGCTTAGTTAATAATCATTTCAGTTTCATCGTCAGAGATTGCAGGTGGACGACGAGTAAAACCATGGGTCAGAAGTGCTAAGTAAATTGCACCTGCGGCTAGCCACCATAAACCCACTTTAAAGGCTTCGCTATCAAGGCTTGTCCATAACCATAATGTTAGGATAACACCAATAGAAGGCATAATCAGGCAAGTGATAATTTTTGTATTATCCAGCGGTGCTTTACGGTCAATATAAAAATGTTTAATGACCGATAAATTCACAAAAGTAAACGCAATTAAGGCACCGAAACTGATCATTGAGGCGACCATACTGAGTGAAAGCACCAATGAAAGTAATGACGCTAGCGCAACAAAAATAATCGAGTAAATCGGTGTGTTGAGTTTTGGATGCAAATAGGCAAACAGCGAACGTGGTAACACGCCTTCACGGCCCATCGCATAGAAAATACGCACAATACTGGCTTGTGAGGTCATTGCTGAGGCAAATACACCAATAACATAAGCGGTGATAAAGCTAGATGCCATCATCGCACCACCCACTTGTTTCATTACCGCAAGGCTAGCAATATCGGTATTAGGAATAAAATCCTGCCACATTGGGTAAACCAGATGCGCACCATAGGAGATGACGACAAACAGGGTACCTGCGATAAACACGGTGTATAAGATAGCTTTGGGTAACGCACTACGCGCATCTTTGGTTTCTTCTGCCATGGTGGAGATCGCATCAAATCCAAGGAAGGCTAAACAGAGTACCGCAGCACCTGCAAATAACCCAGATACTTGTTCTGACATGACCGTAATCGGTGCTAATAAAGCATCAGTATCCAATACAAATGAAGTTTTGAAACTCAAGTATAGGAACACGGCAATAAAGATAAATTGCATTAAAATGATTAGCATATTCATTGAGGAAACTAATTTAATTCCCAAAATATTCATAATGCTAACAATTGTAATTGTGCTGCAAATAATCACATACATTGGGATATCAGGGAACGCTTCGTGAACAAAGATCCCGATCGCAATGTAGTTAATAATAGGTAGAAAGAGGTAATCTAGCAGTTGTGCCCAACCCACTAAAAAACCGAGTGTGCCGCCAAAGGTTTTTTGCACATATGAATAAGCAGATCCTGAAAGCGGAAGTGCGCTTGTCATGCGGCAATAGCTCATGGCAGTGAAAAAGACAGCAGCTAATGTAATTAAATAAGCGATAGGCAGATGGCCTTCACTTAATACAGTCACTTGTCCATAGGTGGTGAAAATTCCGAGTGGCACCATATAAGCCAGCCCGAAAAAAACTAACGCAGGCACGGTCAGTACGCGTTTCATTTGAACGGTATTCTGTTGCATTTTTAAGCCCTTCCCAAAAGCCTTTAACAACGTCAACTCTGTCTGAATGTTCAGGCCGAGTGAACCTAAAATGCAGCCGTACTCGTCATACTTCGAATCACAACGTTGTTGGCTTTGCTCGCCGCCTAGTTATGTTTTCGAACTATTTAGAGTCTTAACGCTACATGATTGTATAAAATTAAATTTTAGAACCGTCTGCATTCAATTTCAGAAAACCTCGCACCAGGACATTTTTCAAATGAAATGTCATCGTGCGCACTTTAATGAAACGTCAGTGATGAATCGGACCATCACCATCCGCTGGGGTGAATACAAGCGGCGTACAATATAATTACCAAGTTCCTATTAAGCAATCATTAATTGAAAAAAATAAACAACTACTTTTATTTCAAAGGGTTGTTTGATGGATATGTTTATTAATTGAAGTGGATTTAAGATAAGTTAAATGATAGCCATTATGTATAGAAAATCAAGATGAAATTTTGTTGTTTAACTTGTTGATTATTTTGACTAAATTTATTTATCTTCAATGACATATATAGATAAGAACAAAGAGATTTAATTTAAGCTTAATTTAGTACAAGGTAGATGAGGAATTGAGTATTTAATTAAATAGCCTGTTTGCATTAATTAATTTAACTATTTAAGTTCCATATAATGAAACACCGACTTCGTTTAAAATATAAAACGAGAGTCGGTATTTAATATTAGCGCTATTTATCGGCTATCTGAATTTCTGAAAACCATTATCCGTTATTTTCTTCTCAGTTTTTGCTGAGTATATAAAGCATCTAATGTAAATAAAATTAATGCAACCCAGATAAACCCAAAAGTGACTAACAATTCAGATGTCATGACTTCACCGTACACAAAGACGGCAAGTAAGAACATAATACTTGGCCCCATATATTGGAAAAAGCCTAGAGTTGAAAGTCTTAAATGGTTAGCGGCTTCTGTAAAGAGTAACAGTGGCACCGTAGTAATTACCCCTGCGGCAATTAGCAGGGCATTCAAATGCCAATCATTCATTGCCATATCGCTAGTTGGACTATCTGCAAAAAATAATAAGAAGATTATACCGACAGGAAGAAGCCAAAGTGTTTCGAATGTCATTCCTGTTTGTGCATCGACACCTAATTTTTTGCGTAATAAGCCGTAGGTGGCAAATGTAACAGCCAAACTTAGCCCTATCACAGGTACTGAGCCAAATTGCCATAGCTGGATCAAGACACCCGTTAATGCAAGACCAACAGCAATCCACTGCATACGACGAAAACGTTCTTGTAAAAATAACATTCCAAACAGTACGTTAACTAATGGGTTGATAAAGTAGCCTAAGCTAGCTTGTAGCATATAACCATTATTAACTGACCAAATATAAATTAACCAGTTACAAGCAATCGTCGTTGCAGTCACACCAAGAACTAATATTTTCTTTGGTTGCTTCAGTACTTGGCGGACATAGCTCCAATGCCTTGAAACGGTTAATAATAAAATCATAAAGAAAAATGACCAAATAATACGATGAGTCAGAATTTCTTCTGCGGGCACTTCTTGGATGCTTTTAAAATAAATAGGTGCGACACCCCAAATAAAATAGGCGCCTAAGGCACATAACACGCCTTTGGTAGTATTTTGCTGGCTCATTGTTGGCTCTGAAATTGAATTAAAGACTAAAAGAAACTTATACAGAGAGACCGAGCCGACTTAAGCGGCTCGATTTTTGATACCACTAATGTGACATTGCTCAGGTTTTTTTACAAGTTATTAGTTTAGCAGGTGACTAATTATTTATATTCTATTTCTACCCAACTAGATAAGCTGCCGTTGCTGTCGCAATATGTTGATTATTTTCATTATGAAGCTCACAGCGGGTAACGGCTATTTTATTACCGTCTCTTAATAAGCTGGCACTGGCGGTAAAAAGTTGGCCTCGACCGGGGCGTAAATAATCAACTCGTAGGTCAATTGTCCCCATACGGGACATTTTGTCGACAATCTCAGTATGGGTTAATGGGTTAATTCGCTGCAAAATACGGTTAATGCACACCATGCCCCCTGCAACATCTAAAATCGAAGCGATCACACCGCCATGTAGGATGTTTTGAGTGAAATTACCAATTAATTGCTGACGATTCTCAATGCTAAGCTGAACAAAATCATCATTTAGACTCATTAATTTAATACCAAGTAGCTGGTTAAATGGCATTTTATAAATAAAAGCATGGCTCATTAACTCACTGGCTTCTTCTAAAGTATAAGTACGGTCATTCATCGTTTTCATCCTTTAAAAATATGTAAATAATAAGTTAACATTATGTGTAAATGATGTCTCTAACAAACGAATGAATAATCTTTCAACAGTTATTTAGTTTTGTGTGTAAAATAGGACAAACTTTTTTTTGGACGATGTTGAAAATAGGAATGACTAATGCGCGCTTTACCGATTTTGTTAAGTGCAGTGCTCAGCTTTTGGTCTGCTTCACTGTTTGCAGCCGAAAATACAGATATTCAGCCTGTTGACGATGTAAAAAATACCCTACCAATTCGTGGTAGCATCATTTCAGGGTTACTACAGCACCACGATAACCCATTTGTATTGTACCCGTATGAATCGAATTACATCATTTATACCTATACTTCATCGATGAATAAAAATGCGATTTCTAGCTACAATTGGGGTGATGATGCGTTAAAGGATGAAGTTAAATTTCAATTAAGTTTAGCTTTTCCTTTATGGGCGGGTATTGCTGGTGATGACTCTATTTTAGCCGTTTCTTATACTCAACGTTCTTGGTGGCAGTTAAGTAATAAAAAAGAGTCTTCACCATTTAGAGAAACCAACTATGAGCCTCAAGTGTTTGTTGGCTGGCTAACCGATTACCAATTTGCGGGTTGGACGTTACGTGAGTTTGAAACGGGCTTTAACCACGAGTCAAATGGGCGTTCAGAACCAACCTCTCGCAGCTGGAACCGAGTATATGCGAGAGCGATGGCGCAAAATGGTAACTGGCAAGTTGACCTTAAACCTTGGTACCGCATTCATGAAAGTGAAGGGCGAGATGATAATTCCGATATTACCAAATATATGGGCTACTATCGCTTAAAAGTAGGGTATGCATTGGGAGACAGCGTATTTACTACAACTGGGCGTTATAACTGGAATACGGGTTATGGTGGCGCCGAGTTGGGGTGGAGCTATCCAATTAGTAAACATGTGCGTTTTTATACCCAGTTGTTTAGCGGATATGGCGAGTCGATGATAGACTACAATTATCGCCAAACACGTTTTGGTATCGGTGTTATGCTAAACGATATGTTGTAATGGAAGAAAAACTCAGTTCTCTATTCAGTTCTGAGTTGTATACCAAGTCATAAATCAACAAATTCGCTGCTCAATTGGGCAGCGACTTGTTTTATCTATTGAGGAAGTTTGTGTCCACTGCTTGCGTCATTAACCAACTTTCATTGGCTGAAAATGTGCTCAATAGTACATTTGGTTATCAGTCATTTCGCCCTGGGCAAGATGCCGTCATTGGGGCTATCCTGGATAACCGTGATTGCTTAGTGTTAATGCCAACTGGGGGCGGGAAATCCCTTTGCTATCAAGTTCCTGCTTTAGTTAAAGAGGGCGTCACACTGGTCGTTTCGCCATTAATATCATTAATGAAAGACCAAGTTGACCAATTGCGGTTACATGGGGTTAATGCTGCGTGTTTAAATTCATCGCAAACGTCACAAGAGCAGCGCCAAATCATGGAAATGTGCAGCCAAGGGGAAATAAAACTACTGTATGTTGCCCCTGAAAGGTTGTTAACTGACTATTTTCTAAGCCAATTAGCAGGATGGAATATCACCTTGCTAGCGGTGGATGAAGCCCACTGTATTTCCCAATGGGGACATGATTTTCGCCCTGAATATCGCGCACTAGGCCAATTACGGCAATCATTGCCCAATGTACCCGTGATGGCGCTAACCGCGACTGCGGATGAAACCACTCGTGCAGATATTATTCGTTTATTAGAGCTACATGAGCCACTCGTCCATGTGAGTAGCTTTGATAGGCCAAATATTCGTTATACCTTAGTCGAAAAATATAAGCCGTTAGACCAACTTTGGTTTTTTATTAAAGGCCAAAAAGGTAAAGCGGGTATTGTTTATTGTAATAGTCGCAATAAGGTTGAAGAAACGACAGAGCGCTTACAAAAACGCGGCTTAAGTGTCGCAGCTTACCATGCAGGGTTAGACGCTGCACAACGTGAATGGGTACAAGACGCATTTCTAAAAGATAACTTACAAGTTGTTGTGGCGACAGTCGCTTTTGGAATGGGAATTAACAAATCAAACGTTCGCTTTGTCGCTCATTTCGATATTCCGCGTAATATCGAAGCGTATTATCAAGAAACAGGGCGAGCAGGGCGCGACGGTGTTGAAGCCGAAGCCATTTTATTTTATGACCCAGCAGATATGGCATGGTTACGTCGTTGTCTTGAAGAAAAACCAGCGGGTATGCAGCAAGATATTGAACGACATAAGCTGAATGCTATCGCGGCTTTTGCAGAAGCGCAAACCTGCCGTCGTTTGGTGCTACTTAATTATTTTGGTGAAAATCGTCAGCAACCTTGTGGTAACTGTGATATTTGCTTAGATCCACCAAAACAGTACGATGGGTTAGTGGATGCGCAAAAAGCGCTGTCTTGCATTTATCGTGTTGGTCAGCGCTTTGGTATCGGCTATATTGTAGAGGTATTGCGTGGTGCGAATAATCAGCGTATCCGCGAATTAGGTCATGATAAATTGCCTGTTTACGGTATTGGCAAAGAGCAAACGAATGAACACTGGGTCAGCGTGATCCGTCAACTGATCCATTTGGGAATGATCACCCAGAATATTACGCATTTTTCAGCGCTTCAATTAACTGAGGCTGCAAGGCCTATATTACGGGGTGAAGCGACACTGAAACTCGCCGTTCCGCGTGTTTTAGTGGTAAAAAGCCGTAATCAACAAAACAAAATCTATCATGGCAATTATGATAAAAAGCTCTTTGCGAAACTGCGTAAACTGCGTAAATCCATTGCAGATGAAGAAAATATTCCGCCATTTGTGGTGTTTAATGATGCAACATTGATTGAAATGGCTGAGCATACTCCGACTTCACCAGCTGAATTATTGTTAATTAATGGTGTTGGCGAACGCAAACTCGAACGTTTTGGGGTGGCATTTATGGCACTTATCCAAGACCATCTTGAAGGTTATGAATGAATAAATAAGGAAGCTGTTGGATGACGCCTGAATACCTAAAAGAGAGTTGGCTGAATCGAGAAACTCAATTTTCTGCTTTTACAAATGGCCCACTTTTAGATTTCTGGCAACACCGTGAAGAATCTCAATTTATAGGTGTTGATGATATTCCCATTCACTATGTCCGTTTTATTCATCCCAAGCATCACAAAGCAATTGTCATTTCACCAGGGCGCAGTGAAAGCTATGTAAAGTACCCGGAAGTGGCTTATGATTTTTATCATTTAGGCTATGATGTTTTTATTATTGATCATCGAGGCCAAGGTCGATCAGGGCGAATGTTAGCGGATCCTCAAAAAGGCCATGTTGAAAAGTTCACTGATTACATTGATGATTTTGAAAAGTTCATTGAGCTTGAAGTTAAATATCGGCATTATCCAAAATGTTACGCGTTAGCTCACTCAATGGGGAGCGCTATCTTAGCAGGGTATTTATTGCGAGATAACGTCACATTTGATGCAGCAACCTTATGTGCACCGATGATTGGAATTAATCTACCGATGCCTCGTTGGATGGCGAGCTTTATTGTTGATAGAGCCGAATCTCGCGAAAGTGTCCGTAATGACTATGCGGCTTCTACGGGGAAATGGCAGCCGTTACCTTATTTAATCAACGTATTAACACACAGCCCGGAGCGTTATCGGCGTTACTTACGCTATTATGCCGATTATCCCGAATTGCGCTTAGGTGGGCCAACTTACCATTGGTTACGTGAAAGTTTTGTGATTGGCGATGAGCTAATTGCGAAAGCGGGAGAAATTGATGTACCACTGATGGTGCTGGAAGCCAGTGAAGAAAAAGTGGTCAGCAATAAAGAGCTACAAGCTTTTTGTCAAAGCAGGCAAAAAGCGCAAATAGGACGAGAAGAAAAATTACCTCTCATTATTGAAGGGGCACACCATGAAATCCTATTTGAAGTGGATGCATTAAGAGCGATGGCGCTCAATGCTATCTGTGATTTTTTTGAGCAGTATTAGTTAGGGTTTGAATATGAAATATCCTGTAGTTGCTTCCGATTTAGATGGGACACTGTTATCTCCCAATCATGACTTAACGTCTTATACAAAAGACACCTTGAAACAGCTAGTGACTTCGCAAGATGTGCATTTTGTGTTTGCAACAGGCCGTCACCATGTGGATGTTGCTCAAATCCGTGATGGTTTAGGCATCGACGCGTATATGATCACATCTAACGGCGCACGGATCCATAATACTCGCGGTGACTTAATTTTTGAGCACAATGTTGATCCTCAAATTGCTCACGAGTTGTGTTTGATGGAATTTGATAACCCTGAACTTATCACTAACTACTACCATGGTGATGATTGGTTTATCAACCGTGAAAGCCCTGAACAAAAAGAATTTTTTAAAGAATCGGTATTTAACTATCAGTTATTTGATCGCCATGACTTTGTCACTTCTGAGGTCTGCAAGGTTTACTATACTAGTGAAGACCATGACTTGCTGGTGGATTTACAGCAGCGCATTCAAGCACGTTGGCAAGATAAAGTGAATGTCACGTTTTCACTGCGTAGCTGCTTAGAAGTTATGGCTGGTGCTGTTTCTAAAGGTGAGGCTCTGAAGCAAGTTGCGGCACTACATGGCTATACCCCGAGTGATAGTATTGCTTTTGGCGATGGCATGAATGACAAAGAAATGCTGACGATGGCTGGAAAAGGCTGCATCATGCAAAATGCTCATCAATTGCTAAAAGATGCGTTACCGCACATGGAAGTCATTGGTTCGAATAGTGATGATGCTGTTGCTCGTTATCTGAGAAATAAATACCTTAATAACGCATAATTTATTTTGTTATTTGAAATAGAGAAACCAGATAGGCAATATGTTTATCTGGTTTTTTATTATCTCAATTAGATGAAAAACGTAAGTTCCCATAGCGAAAATGCAGCGAAACGTGCTTTTTGTGAAATTTAGGCCATTTTTCCTATTTTTTCTGACAAAAAGTAAATTTAAACTAGGGGGATGAGTGTTTAGGTCGATATTAATGGATAGCACTGTTTTCACAGTTTGCATATTGCACTGTTGAGGGTTCCTTAGGATGAAAAGAATTGCGTTAGTATTGTTGTTGGGCTCGATTTGTTATAGTTCCGTTTTAACCGCTAAACCTACCCCTGTGCCAGCACCGGCAACAGCAGCACAAGAACCCTCGATTGAACAAATTACGCAGTTAGCACAAAAAGGTGATCCTAAAGCCCAATTCCAGCTAGGTGAACGTTATTTTAAAGGGTTAGGTGTTTCTCAAGACTCTAAAGCAGCGGCTGAGTGGTTTATCAAGGCAGGAAACCAAGGGAATTCAGATGCGCAATTCCGTCTTGGCACTATGTTTGTAAATGGTTTTGGTGTACGTCGTGATTATGACAAAGCGATGCTATGGTATGAGCAAGCTGCAGAACAAGGTGATACCCGAGCTGAAACCAATATGGCGATGATGTATGCGCAAGGCCTAGGTGTCACTCAAAATTTAGAAAAAGCGGCATTTTGGTTTAGAAAAGCAGCGCAAGGCGGAAATATACTTGCTCAATTCCAAATAGGCCAAATGTACTCAATTGGTAGTGGCGTTGATTTAGATGATGAAAAGGCGGTGTTTTGGTTTAGAAAAGCCGCAAAACAAAAAGATGCGAAGTCTCAAGACCGCTTAGGCGTCATGTACTCTGAAGGACGCGGCGTGAAGAAAAACTTGCAGCAAGCCTACGCATGGCTTGCAACTGCAGTGTTCAGTGGCAACGCAGAAAGTCATCGTCTACAAAATAAGATAGCGGCTCAGTTAAGCCCTGAAGAATTACAGCAAGCACAAAAGTTAGCAGAAGATTATATTAAATCGTACGGTTTTAAAGCCAGCTAATGATTAAGCGGATGTGTGGGATACGATTTTGTATCCCACTAGTATGACAACAGACAGTACAAGATAGCACCAAGAAAGCCGATAAAAACGGTTGTTTCCCCAGCCTCGACGAATAGCTAGCTGTTGCTGTTGCGATGATAGCTTGCCACAAAGTACACGAAACCCAACGATATAAACTGCACAATATACTTGCCAGAGGTACAGTGTATTAAATGCAAAAGCTTTCCCAACAATTAATAAGATAATTAATGGAATTAAAAAGAATAAAATCGACCCAACACGTTCAAGTTGGGTGATCTTTAACATCACTAACTCATCTTTATCATCTGATTTTAATGGCATAATACGGCTTACAGTTCCCCTGATTTACGACTTGGATTACGTCCTGAAAGATTGTTTGTCGCACTTTGTAGCGAATTATCACGGACATCCACCCTTGCTTGGAATGGTGGGAATGGCAAGGTAATCCCTTGTTCAGCAAAGGAAACTAAGATGTTTTGGTGAATTTCATGGCGCGCAGGTAACCGGTGGCCCATCTCAGCAGCATAGACCCGTAATTCGAAAATTTGAATACCTTGTTGTAAATCAACTAGATAAACCTCTGGTGCAGGGTTATCTAAGATCATGGTAGAGCGTTTAGCTGCCCGTAAAATGGTATCTGTTACCAGTTCACTATTGGCGTCAGAAGGGGCAGGAATGGTCATTACAATACGAGTGATCGTGTCAGAAAGTGACCAGTTAATAAACTGTTCAGTAATAAACGCCTTATTTGGCACAATAATTTCTTTTCTGTCCCAGTCTGTCAGCGTCGTGGCACGGGTGTTGATCTTGGTAATACTCCCCGTTAAGTTACGGATAGTTACGGTATCTCCAATTCGGATCGGTTTTTCAAATAAGATCATCAACCCTGAGATAATATTGGCGAAAATTTCTTGTAAACCGAAACCAAGCCCGACCCCCATTGCTGCAACAAGCCATTGTAGTTTTGACCACTCAATCCCTAACATAGAGAAGCCAACAATGGTTCCGATAATAGTAATCGTATATTTTGTTAATGTACTGATGGCGTAGCCGGTACCGGGTGTTAAATCCAAATGTTGGAGTACGGCCAGCTCAAGTAAAGCGGGTAAGTTACGAACTAATTGGGCGGTAACGATAATAGTCAAAATGGCAATGAAAATAGAGCCCATGGTGATAGCTTGTACGGTATCAACGCCATTAACCGTTGATGTTACATCCCATAAGCGAATATTTTCAAGGAAAGAGAATGCGGTATGTAGCTCGGACCACAGCCAAATCAATGAAACCAAGGCAATCATAGTTAAAATCGAACGAACTAACCCAACGGATTGGGTACTGATGGCATCTAAGTCGATAACCTGCTCTTCGATATCAATATTCCCTTCACTACTAGCGTTTGCTTGCTGGTTATCGTCCTCACCTTTAGCACGTTGCGCTAATATCTCAGCACGACGCTGTTTTGCCCGCTCAAAGGCTAATTTACGGCGCTGCATCGACATCCAACGGCGAATCGTATGATAAACGATAAGAATGACAAACCAAATGGCGACAGAGGTTTCTAAGCGCGCTAGTAAGGCTTGTGAGGTTGAAAAATAACCTAAAATGGAGAAAAAACCAGCAACAATAGGTGCGAGTAATATCATCCACCACAATGCTTTATTAACAATATTTTCACCGGACCCATGTCTATCTAAATAGAGAGGGATCTGTGAGCGACGTAAGTTATTGGTAATTAAGCTAAGTGCGACACATAAAAAGATAAAACAGAAACGGCCAATACTGGCTGCAAATTCTCTGTCGCTATAATGTTCAAAAGTAATAATTGCCATGACTAATGGGACGATGACAAAAATAGCCATTCGGTAATAGCGCATCGCACGTTTAACAGAGTCTCTATCCCAACCGAAGTGAGAAATAAACAACCCTGTAGGGCGAGAGAACGTTTCGCTGATCATAAATAGCCACAGCAACGGTGTCGTGGCGCTAACGCCATAGCCAATGGCAGCGGCCATCGGGAACTGCCAGGCACTTTGTAAGCCATAACCGATGGCGGACCACATCATAGGGAGAGGAAGTGCGACAATAATTGACCAGAAAATAGTACGAATGGTTAAGTAAAACCGGTCTTGTGTCACCTTACCAATACGTAAACTGGAACGGTCAAGAAATGCTTGGTAGTGCTTGCGAGTACTGATACTGAAAATGACTAAGGCTATTGAACCGAGAAGATACAAAAAGGTATCTTGGGTCGTTACCATAATACGCAGTGCGCCAGCCAGTTGAGATAAAGTATCCAGTGAGAGTAATTGAGTAATATCAGTTACTAACATGACCGGGTAGCTGATGCTGATTGGTGGAACATCTGCAACCCAGAAAAGATAACGGTTTGAAGCGTCTTTGACCTCTTTCAATGCATCGGTCAATTGCCCTGTAGCGACATTGAGTTTCGTCAGCTCTAACATTTCGGCATCGAGACCCGAAATTAAAGAGGTTAGCAGCTCACGACGAGTTTTAATCAATGACTGATAAACTTGCACTTGAGCCGTATTGAGCTCATTAGCCGTTTCTTGCTCGGTTGTATCTATTTTACTTAGTCTATCGAGGCTATCTTCATAATTTAAGCGTTGAACACGTAAATCCGCCATTTCACGATCAAGTTGCTGGCTTTTTGGAATATCCGGTAAACGAGAAAGCTGTGTTCGGAGTGCTTCCCCTAATGTACTTGAGCTGCTTATCCACTGAGCTTGCTCGCGAATAGTTGTGAGTGCTTGGCGAGCATCACGGATACTCGTTGATATTTCGGCTTGGCTATTGGTAATTGCGCTCATACGCTGTGCTTGAGCGGTTAATTCCTGAGACATTTTGCGATTAATATCAAGCTGCTCAGTTAAAAACGGGGTCAGCTCGCCTTGCGCAGCCAACATTTCTGTATGTTCTAACGCTAAAATTGCTTTTTGTTGGCGTTGGGTATTTTGGAAATCACGCAGGTTTTGCAACTCAAGTTCCATACGTTGATAACGTTTTTTGTATAATTCCAACGTAAGGCGTGAGATTTCTTGGCGGTTATTCGCCGAAAGCTGCGCCATCTCTAGTTCATTAACTGTTGATTTGCGAGCGCTTACTTCGGCTTGAGCCAAAGTATATTGGGCATCGGCTAATGGCGTTGATGGTGTACTCAGAGACTGAAAACGCGAGGAGGCATCAGTGAGTAAACGTCTGGCTTCAGAAAGTTGTTGTGGCAGAATACTGAGTGATTCACTGATTTCGCGGCCTTTATCTTGCTCTTGTTGAGTTAAGCGGCTTTGATCAAGTAATTGGCTGCTAAGCTGAATAATGCGTTGTTCAAGTTCACCTAAGCTGATACCAACCGGTATAGGGGCGGGCTCATCACTTTCATTGAGTATTTTTTGTCTTATTTCTTTGATAATTCTAGGGAAGTTATCAATTGCTTCTTGATAAGACTTGGCTTTTGCATCGGAATCGCGTGTCTCACTCATCCAATTTAGCGCACCTTGCAATGCTTGCGCTATCTCTGCATCTTTAGGATTGGTGCTTGACTCGAGTTGTTTGAGCTCCTGCTTAATCTGTGCTTCGTCCTGCGCTGCAGTCGGCGCTGCAACGGAAGAGAAAACGATTAACAGGCTAAGAAAAAAACTGATAATCACACGCACAGTGAGGAGCTCCTTCAAGGGATAATAATTTAATTAAGCGTCAACGGACTCTTCTGCCACTGTACTTGTAACAGTTTCAGCGAGTAATTCACCCATCCGAGTTGCATAACCAGGGATCAGTGATGAATTAAAGGTTACTTTATTCGGTTCAAATAAATTAATCACCGTTGAGCCCAGTTTAAACAGCCCCATTTCCTCACCTTTTTTCAAGAAAACAGCACCTTCAGAATCTAGCTCAGGGTAAACCCAACGCTTGATGACACCTTCACGCGTGGCGTTAACGCAACCGCTCCAAACCGTCTCGATACTACCAACGATGGTTGCACCTACAAGGATTTGTACCATTAGGCCAACAGGGGTGTCAAAGACACAAATCAAACGTTCATTTCGTGCAAACAGGTTGGGAACATTTTGTGCCGTTAATGGATTTACAGAGAATAAATCACCTGGCACATAAATCATCTCTTTGAGTAAGCCATCACATGGCATGTGTACACGGTGATAGTCACTAGGGGAGAGGTAAGTGGTAATAAAGTCACCACCACGAAAACGTTCTGCTAATTGGTATTGGCCAGCAAGTAATGCTTCAACGGTGTAATTATGGCCTTTAGCTTGGAAGATAAGGTCATCATTAATCGGGCCTAATTGGCTCACGGCACCGTCAGCAGGTTGAGCAAGTTGGTGCTCTTTTTCGACAATCGGGCGAGCGCCTTCTTTTAGCAGGCGGATAAAGAAATCATTAAAAGTGGCATAAGCCGTAAGCTCGCTTTTTTGTGCTTCGTTCATGTTCACTTTATAGACTTTTGCGAACAGTTTAATTGCCCATTGCGTCATGAAACCCGCATTGCGACTTGCGAACCAGCCTGCAAATTCAGTAAGACATTGTTTTGGAAGCATATATTGCAAGCGAATTTTAATTTTATCTAGCACGTTAACCTCTGATTTTTAAAGGTATGTTAGCAAAAGGGCGGCTATTGTACACAGTTTACTCGTCATATTTCAAACGGTCGCGTAACTGACTAACCGTGATTAAATTATTTAGAGCTGGTTTAACGTTCGTGAGTTATTTTGTAAGTACTCACTAACATTATTTCTCTTTTGCCGTAAAATTGCCGCGAGGTTTGATTTGTTCCATGCTTTCTAAAATGCGATGGTAGTTTTCAAAACGTGATTCAGCAATTTTATTTGCTTCTACGGCTTCACGTAACAGGCAACCTGGGTCATCCAAATGTTTACAGTCACGGAATTTACAGCCACCAAGGTAATCTTTAAATTCGACAAATCCTTTGGTCACTTGTTCCGTGGTTAAATGCCACAAACCAAACTCACGCACACCAGGGGAGTCAATCACATCGCCACCCAATGGGAAATGGTATAAGCGGGCTGTTGTTGTTGTGTGTTGCCCCAGCCCTGAGTTGTCTGAAACGTCATTGACTAAAATGGCTTCTTCATTGTGTGGAAGCAATGCGTTTAATAAACTGGATTTACCCACACCAGACTGCCCAACAAACACTGACACTTTACCTGCTAGCGCGTTAGTAAGTGCTTCCATGCCTTCATTGGTATGGCTTGAAACTTCGAGAACTTGATAACCAATATCACTATAAATCGTCATCAAATCGCTTACCCACTCGCGGTTTTCGTCGTCGAGTAAGTCGACTTTATTAAGAACGATAACAGGCTTAATCCCCGTGGTTTCACAGGCAACCAAATAACGGTCAATAATATTCAGCGAAAGCTCAGGTAAAATAGCGGAAACCACGACAATTTGGTCAATATTAGCGGCAATCGGTTTCAAGCCATCATAATAATCGGGACGAGTCAGAACAGAGTGGCGTTCATGAACCGCTTCAACAATGCCATTTACTTTGATATCGCTTTGTGTGTTCAGGGCAGGCCGCCACACCACGTTATCCCCTGTAACGAGGGAAGAAATGGTTCTGCGTAAGTTACAGCGCTGGATAGTCCCGTCACTTGCTTGAATATCAGCATGTTGCCCAAAACGGCTGATGACTAAGCCTTCTTGTGCTTCACCTAATTGGCTATCATCAATCTCAACTGTTTTTTGTTTTTTGAGCCTTTTTTGATGATTTTCTTGAACTCGGCGCTGTTGGCCTTTCGAAAGTTTCTGTTTAGCCACCTGTCCTCTCTTTACTATGGGCGGTATTTTAGGGTTACTCACGCCTGTCACTGATGGCATGAAGAGTGCTATCATACCTTAACTTCATAGAATGCGGTTAGGGTATATCATGCAAAAGAATGAGAATAATTTAATTTGGATCGATTTAGAAATGACGGGGCTCGATCCTGTTCGTGATCGTATTATTGAAATAGCGACCATTGTAACAGATAGTCATCTTAATATTTTAGCAGAAGGCCCTGTAATTGCAGTACATCAAACGGATGAACAACTCGCTTTAATGGATGAGTGGAATGTAAACACTCATACCAACAGCGGCTTAGTTGAGCGTGTACGCAAAAGTACCGTAAGTGAGCGTGAAGCTGAGTTAGCCACTATTGAATTTTTAGAGCAATGGGTTCCACAGGGGGCATCACCCATTTGTGGGAATAGTGTTGGGCAAGATAGGCGTTTTTTGTTCAACTATATGCCTGAATTAGAAAACTATTTTCATTATCGCTATCTTGATGTTAGCACACTAAAAGAGCTCGCTCGTCGCTGGAAACCTGAAATTTTAGCGGGTTTTTCGAAGAAAAATACCCACCAAGCTCTTGATGACATTCGTGAATCAGTGGCTGAATTAGCTTATTACCGAGAAACATTTATTAAAGAATAAATGTTGAATTAACGAAGATGCCGCCTTTGAGGCGGTTTTTTTGTGTTCAAATGTGATGTTGCATTACGTATTGCATTACAATTGTCATTACATTATTCTAGCAGTAGATCCTGAAAGGAGACCATTATGAGTACAATACAAATTAGGGTTGATGAACAACTAAAAAAAGATGCATATCAAGCATTTGATAAATTAAACCTTTCACCTTCTGATGCGTTAAGGTTATTTCTCCGTTATGTTGCCGAGAATGAAAAGCTCCCGTTTTCTGAAGTTTCTATTGTTGTAAGTGATGCCGATGAAGATGATGATATTTTAGCAGTTGTGCGTAATCGCTTAAAAAAACCTGCTAAGCGAATAAGAGTGAACATTGATGATATTTGATATTGCATTTGATGAGCGTGCTCTAAGGGAGTGGAAAAAGCTTGATTGCAGTATTCGAGAACAATTTAAAAAGAAGTTAAAGAAATTACAATTAAACCCATATATAGAGTCTCTGCGGCTACATGGTGAATTGTCTAATTGCTATAAAATTAAATTAAGGGCATCAGGATTTCGCCTTGTGTACCAAGTCGTTGATGATGAAATTGTTATTTTTGTCGTTGCTGTTGGTAAAAGAGAAGATAAAAAGGTTTATAACTCCGCGATCGAAAGGCTTCCATAGCCATCTTCTCCCAATAAGTTAACAATGTTAACGTATTGAAATCAGCTTATTACAATGGCTGTCGATAAAATCACCATTGTGATTGTTTTGTCGGCAAACGGATAAAAAAATAAAAATTTTGAGCGCAAGGGCTTGCTAGTATCTGAATTTTTCGTATAATGCGCTCCCCGTACCGATGAAGTTTTTGTGATTGAGTCGGCACGTGAAACATCCAGAAATGTGATGCGGGAATAGCTCAGTTGGTAGAGCACGACCTTGCCAAGGTCGGGGTCGCGAGTTCGAGTCTCGTTTCCCGCTCCAAATTTTCTTGATGTTTTAACTAAAGCACTATTTTCGTGATGCGGGAATAGCTCAGTTGGTAGAGCACGACCTTGCCAAGGTCGGGGTCGCGAGTTCGAGTCTCGTTTCCCGCTCCAAACATTCTTAGTGTTTTAGTTAAATGCCTTAGTATTCTGACTAGGCAGTAGTACCCACCAAATGCGGGAATAGCTCAGTTGGTAGAGCACGACCTTGCCAAGGTCGGGGTCGCGAGTTCGAGTCTCGTTTCCCGCTCCAATATTTTTAGTTTCTCTTAATCTTCCTTTTTTACTAAATCTCATATAGCAGCTTTTAATTTTATTTTATTAAGTGAATTCACTTAGTGAATATAAATTGTACTTGTTTACTATTTTCATCTTTTTTTACCTTGAATGCTAGGATCAGTGCGGGCTTCGCGATCTTTTTTGGATCATATCCAGATTTGTGCTTGCATTCATTTTCAGGGCACCATAGAATAGCCACCCCTTAGCAATAGGGTGTTTTACTTCCATCTCTAAGATGAAAATACGAAGTTTAAATAATAAACAAAAATATGATTTTTATTTACTTCGATTAGTTTTTCATTTTAACCTTGCATTTTGGTCACTTTTATATTGCGAGTTAATATAAAATCAGTACCTTTCTTGTTAATATGCTATTAGAAAGTTATCCACAGCTGGCTTAATCAGCCTCGGTTTTCATCGCGATTTGAAATAACTTATTACACAGAGTTATCCACAGGGTAATTAACAAATTTCTGTTGTGCTAATTAATTCTAGCGTTTAAGTTGCATTATTGTAACTTGTTGATTTTTTTAGTTTGTGGGTTATTTTGTCAAAATGAGGCTAGCACAGCTTGCAAATTCTTTACCTATTGTCAGCTAAGCATTTTTTATTTTATTCACATTGATTTGACAATTCTTGATTTCAGATATATGGCAGGCTTTTTTCTAGGCGTCTCTCGGTAAACCTTTGTTAATAACTCGTACAAGGCGTTTTTGTTGCGAAGTTTGAATTGTAACTTGGTTTGTATTGCGTTGGTTAAGCTGTTGTTGTATAGACCATTGGAAGTGTTCATCCAACATAGCGTTAATTCCAAGCCGGTTTTGTAATGCGACAACAATGCTATCTTGGTAAGGTGCGTTGCCTAGCGCCACACTGATATTTCGCAACCACTTGATATAGCCAATGCGGCGGATCGCAGAGCCTTCGGTAACTTTCAAAAAGGTTTTTTCGTCCCATGAGAACAAGTCAAGCAGTTCTGGTGTATGCAACTCCTTTCTTGGGCTGAAATCGTCTTCATCAGTGAGCTGGGAAAAACGGTTCCACGGGCAAATGAGCTGGCAGTCATCACAACCGTAAATCCGATTTCCCATTAGCGGGCGAAATTCTTCAGGGATAGCGCTATCCAGCTCGATGGTGAGATAAGAAATACAGCGCCTTGCATCGACAGTGTAAGGTTCGACAATTGCACCTGTTGGGCAAGTTGTCATACAGGCAACACAGCGGCCACAATCTTCTTCGATAGGTTTATCGACAGGAACGGGTAAATTAATCAATAATTCCCCAAGGAAAAACCAAGATCCTGCTTCACGATTTAAGACCAATGAATGTTTTCCTGTCCATCCTAAACCTGCTTTTACCGCAAGAGGACGCTCTAAGATTGGAGCGGAATCGACAAAAGGTCGAAAATTGAGATCATCGATGGTGGTACCATCGGGCAGTATCATCCCATTAAATTCACGACAATAGTCTAAAATACGATCTGAAAGTTGTTTTAGGCGTTTTTTTAACAGCTTGTGATAGTCTCGTCCTAGCGCATAACGGCTGATATAACCTAATTCAGGGTTATTTAGTGTGCTGGCAAATGCGGCTTTAGCTGGCAAGTAATTCATGCGCACGCTAATGACACGCAACGTGCCCGGGTGCAGTTCGTGTGGTCTGGCTCGCATCATCCCATGGCGACTCATCCATTCCATCTCGCCATGAAATTGTTTATCTAGCCACGCTTGTAATTTCGGCTCTTCCGCGGAAAGGTCAGTATCGCAGATCCCGACTTGCTGGAAGCCTGCGTCAACGCCCCATTGTTTAATATTTTGAGCGAGAAGATCGAGATCGAGGTATCTTGCCATCAGATCCTATATTGATAAAGGGTAAAACGGCAGGCACTTTATCATGGCCAGCGTTGTTCATCAAAACGGATGAAAAAATGCCTTCAGTATTGAGAGCAATTATAGGATATTTCTGAACTCATCATTCAAGTAATGTTAATTAAGAAAAAAGCCCCATCTTAGGTTAAGATAAACGGCAATATTGATGTTTGTTGATATCTCTTTATGCATTTTGAACAGCAATATAAACTATGCATTTAAAGGATAAACAGGCGACACCGCCTATTAATGACATAATAAAAGAACAATATGAAAGAACGTACAATACAACTTGCCAACGAAGCGCAAACTGTTGCGTTAGGTAATGCTATCGCTAAGGCTTGCCATCAAGGCACAATTATTCACTTATATGGTGATCTCGGAGCAGGGAAAACCACCTTTAGCCGAGGTTTCTTACAAGCGCTGGGCCATCAAGGTCACGTAAAAAGTCCAACTTACACCTTGGTTGAACCCTATGAATTAGCAGATCGTCAAGTTTTTCACTTTGATCTCTATCGGTTAGCCGATCCTGAAGAACTTGAATTTATGGGAATTCGTGACTATTTTTCTGGAAATTCGATCTGTTTGGTCGAATGGCCGCAACAAGGTAAAGGTTTTTTACCTGAAGCGGATCTTGAGCTCCATCTGACCTATCAAGGCGAAGGGCGTCAGGCTCACTTTGTTGCTTTTTCTGCCAATGGGGAGTCGTTGTTAGAAGCATTACCCCTACTCTAAGGAAGCTATTGCTCATGTTGAATGCATCAATGCACAGAATAACAAAAAAGGGTTTTTTTACTGTTTTCGTCTTGTTTATGGTATCAGTCATGTGGCTGTTTGCTGCAAAAGCACAAGCGGCAACATTATCGAATATTCAAGTTAATAATAGCCCATCACAAGCAGAAGTGGTGCTAAGCTTTATTGATGGAAAGCCCGATTACGCCTATTTTCCATTGCATTCACCTGAGCGCCTTGTTGTTGATATCAAACAACGAGGTGAGATTATGGGGTTACCCCTTAAAGTTCCTGCAGGGGACCTTGTGAAATTAGTACGAACAAGCCAACCTTCTGATAACCAACACAAGCGCTTAGTTTTAGAGCTATCTCGAGCGGCGAAAACGAAAGCGGTACTTAAACAGGTTTCAGGTGAATATCAGTTGGTGTTAACAATATCGACTGGAAATTCATCCGGTTCTACCTCTTTTAATCGAACTAATAATACGGTTAAACCAGCAGCAAATAGCACTCAAGATAAACCGTTGAAGATGAGTGAGCCTGCGCCTGTTGCTACACCAACACCGACTAAATATAAGAGTATGCCAAAAGGCAGTAAGCAGGTCGTGATTGCCATTGATGCGGGTCACGGTGGTAAAGACCCTGGTGCGATAGGTAAGAATGGCTATAAAGAAAAAGATGTGACTCTCAGTGTCGCACGTAAGTTATACCAACGCCTTGAAGCCGATCCGATGTTTAAGCCCGCGATGACACGTGACGGAGACTACTTTATTTCCGTTAGTGGTCGTTCTGATGTGGCACGTAAGAAAGGGGCTAATATGTTGGTGTCTATTCACGCTGACTCGGCCCCGAATAGCAGCGCACGGGGTGCATCAGTGTGGGTATTGTCTAATCGACGTGCAAATAGTGAGCTGGGTAGTTGGCTTGAACAACGTGAAAAACAATCAGAATTATTAGGCGGGGCGGGTGATGTTCTCAGTGGTGCGGACCCTTATTTGAGCCAAGCCGTTTTAGATTTGCAATTCGGTCACTCTCAACGTGTTGGGTATGATGTTGCGGTTAAAGTGATCGAACAGCTGCGAAAAGTCGGTAATATTCACAAAAAAACACCTGAGCATGCAAGCTTAGGTGTATTGCGTTCCCCTGATATCCCATCGATTTTAGTGGAAACTGGGTTTATTAGTAATACCGCAGAAGAGCAGTTGCTAAAATCGAATGAATTCCAAGATAAAGTCGCAGAAGCAATTCATTTAGGATTACGTCAATATTTCTTGGCAAATCCAATACAAGCAGCGCCACAATAAGGGGGAGACATGGCAATTCATATTCTCTCCCCACAACTAGCCAACCAAATCGCGGCAGGTGAAGTGGTCGAAAGGCCTGCGTCAGTGGTTAAAGAGCTCGTAGAGAACAGTCTTGATGCCGGGGCAACTCGTATTGATATCGACATTGAACGTGGTGGAGAAAAACTGATCCGTATTCGTGATAATGGCTGTGGCATCGGTAAAGATGAACTTGTTCTGGCTTTAGCTCGCCATGCGACCAGTAAAATTGCCACATTGGATGACCTTGAAGCTATTATGAGTATGGGGTTTCGCGGTGAAGCACTCGCGAGTATTAGCTCCGTTTCACGTTTAACGTTGACATCAAAACCAGCAGAGCAAAGCGAAGCGTGGCAGTCATACGCAGAAGGGCGCGAGATGGAGGTGATGGTTAAACCAGCCGCTCATCCTAATGGCACAACGGTTGAAGTATTAGATTTATTCTATAATACGCCAGCTCGCCGTAAATTTATGCGCACAGAAAAAACCGAATTCGGCCACATTGATGAAATTGTTCGTCGAATTGCGCTGTCTCGCCCTGATGTCGCTATCAATCTGACTCATAATGGCAAATTGGTGAAACAATACCGTGCTGCTCATGATGAGGCACAGCAAGAGAGACGACTCGGTACGATTTGTGGGACAGGCTTCATGCAAGGCGCTTTAGCGTTGTCTTGGGAACATAGCGATCTTGCAATCAAAGGGTGGGTCGTTTCTCCATCAATGACGTCGGGCAGCGAAACACAATATTGCTATGTTAATGGCCGCATGATGCGTGACCGCCTGATTAATCATGCGATCCGTCAAGCTTATGAAGGGCATTTAGACGAAAACCAGCAGCCTGCTTATGTCTTGTATCTAACCATTGACCCAAAACAAGTTGATGTTAACGTACACCCTGCAAAACATGAGGTTCGTTTTCACCAAGCACGTCTGGTACATGATTTTATTTATCAAGCGGTACGAACGGTATTATTAGAAGCGGCATCTATCGATGAGCTCCCGGGTATCGAGCCGGTGAATACAGAACTGGAAAATCGGCCTTCTGCGGGGGAAAACTATTTTTCTTCTCCTCCTAGCGTGGCCCCTAAGCAATTTAAGACAGAAAACCATACGCGAATCGAAAATACCGTTCAAGAGTCTAAAACACCTGATAGACAGGCTAGTTACTTAAAGGATAGTGCGGTAAATCACGCCTTTTCTTCACCGAAATCAACGTCAGGTTTTTCAGAAAATGCGCAAGCAAAAACATTTGGCTCAACTTATGACAAAAAAGCAGGTGAACTGTATCAGAGCCTAATGTCTATTCCTGTTGCGCCTGAAGATAAAAAACCGCTTTTTCCTGAACGTAAACCGATAAACTCACCGCAAATATCGTCACAACCTGTAGCAAAAAATGCGGATAACTACCTTTTTGGCAAAGTATTGACAATTTACGCAAAAAACTTTGCATTAATTGAGTCTTCGTTAGGGCTAATCCTGTTATCCTTAACGGAAGCTAACTATTTATTGAAATTGTCACAATTGTCACCGGATGGTGGAGCATTGAAGCCCCAACCATTATTAATACCTCTAAAAGTGTCACTTAAAAATGAGGAAATAGAGGTTTTACAGCGGTACAAGGAACAATTGACAATATTTGGTATCGAAGCCACGATATTACATGGAAAAGTAACAATTCATACGGTATCGTTACCATTAAGAACACAAAATTTATCACAACTTTTTTCTGAGCTACTCGATTTTTTATCGGGAAAAGAAAGCGTCACTGACGAAGAGATTGCACAATGGCTTGCTAAAGCAGTTTCACAGGTTAAAACAGAAGAAAGTTGGAGTTTAGCACAGGCTATTCAGTTGCTGGCAGATGTTGAGCGGGTATGCCCGCAGTGGGTGAAAAACCCTCCACCAACATTATTACAATTAATTAATTTACAATCCGTGGTAGCTACACTAACAAATGAGTGATTTAGCAACTCAGAAAAAACCTGACGCAATATTCCTAATGGGTCCAACTGCCTCAGGTAAAACCGCTTTGGCGATAGAACTTCGCAAGCATTTGCCTGTGGAAATTATTAGTGTCGATTCGGCATTAATTTACCGAGAGATGAATATCGGCACAGCGAAACCAACAGCAGAAGAACTCAGCCAAGCTCCCCATCGTCTGATTGATATTCTCGATCCGTCTCTACCATACAGTGCTGCCGATTTTCGCCGTGACGCATTAAAAGCCATGGCCGAAATTACCTCACAAGGTAAAATTCCATTATTAGTTGGCGGCACAATGTTGTATTTTAAAGCCTTGTTAGAAGGACTTTCACCACTTCCTTCAGCTGACCCAACAGTGCGTGCTGAAATTGAACACATTGCTAAAGAACAAGGGTGGGGGGAAATTCATCGCCGTCTTACTGAGGTTGACCCAGTTGCTGCGGCAAGGATCCACCCTAATGATCCACAAAGATTATCCCGTGCTTTAGAGGTATATCTCATTTCGGGACAAACTTTGACTGAAATGACACAAACAGCCGGGGAAGAATTGCCTTATAATGTGTTTCAGTTTGCTATTGCGCCACAAGATCGTAAAATTTTACATGAGCGCATAGAACAACGTTTTCATCTGATGATAGAGGCGGGCTTTGAAGAAGAAGTTCGCAAATTGCATCAACGAAATGATTTACATGTCGATCTCCCTTCAATTCGTTGTGTGGGGTATCGGCAAATGTGGTCATATTTAGATGGTGAAATTAGCCATGATGATATGATTTATCGGGGAATTTGTGCAACTCGCCAATTGGCAAAACGTCAAATTACCTGGTTAAGAAGCTGGGAAAATGTTCATTGGTTAGATAGTGAACAACCTCAGCAAGCGCTTAGCACCGTTATGCAGGTTATGCGTGCATAGGACTGATGTTTGTGTACAATTAGAACGTTAAGCGCAATTTTTGAGTAGTTACTTTTTGGAATCTAAAAGATTCTCTTTTAAAAACAACAAAATAAGGAAAACATAGAATGGCTAAGGGGCAATCTTTGCAAGATCCGTTCCTGAACGCATTACGTCGTGAAAGGGTTCCGGTCTCTATTTATCTCGTTAATGGCATCAAATTGCAGGGGCAAATTGAGTCTTTTGACCAATTTGTTATTTTATTAAAAAACACAGTTAGCCAGATGGTTTATAAGCATGCTATCTCGACTGTTGTCCCTGCTCGCCCTGTTTCTCATCATAGCGGTACTACTGGTAGCACAGGTAATGGTAATTACCAGTCAGGTAACCCAGCAGCGCAAGATGGCGAAGTAACTGAGTAAGTTTGTACGCTAAAAGACAAGGAAAGCATAGGTAGGGAGACTGTACCTGTGTTTTTCCTTTGCAATTATTGTTTAGCCTAAGAGGTTACACCTTGTTTGATAGGTATGAAGGCGGTGAACTAGCTGTATTGGTCCATGTCTTTTTTTCTCAAGAGAAAGACGTTGATAATCTAGCGGAATTTGAGTCACTTGTGACATCTGCTGGCGTGAAACCAGTACAAATAGTCACGGGCAGTCGTAAAGCTCCTCATCCAAAGTTTTTTGTTGGGGAAGGTAAAGCAGAAGAAATTGCCCAAGCTGTTGAGGAAAGTGGTGCAGATGTGGTGTTGTTTAATCATACTCTAAGCCCTGCTCAAGAACGTAATCTCGAAAGGATTTGCCAATGTAAGGTGGTTGACCGTACAGGGGTGATTTTAGATATTTTTGCTCAACGCGCACGTACACACGAAGGTAAGCTCCAAGTTGAATTAGCTCAGTTAAGGCATTTATCGACTCGCTTAGTGAGGGGATGGACGCACCTAGAGCGACAAAAAGGCGGGATTGGCTTACGAGGTCCCGGTGAAACTCAACTTGAAACCGACCGCCGGCTATTAAGAGATAAAATTAAACAAATCTTATCTCGTCTTAGTCGGGTGGAAAAACAGCGTGAACAAGGGCGTCAAGCGAGAAGTAAGGCCGATATCCCGACTATTTCGCTTGTCGGTTATACCAATGCTGGTAAGTCAAGCTTGTTTAACCGCATGACGGCCGCTGATGTTTATGCTGCTGACCAGTTATTTGCAACGCTTGACCCAACACTTCGTCGTATTGATGTCGAAGATGTGGGTGTTGTAGTGCTTGCAGATACTGTGGGTTTTATCCGCCATTTACCTCATGATTTGGTTGCCGCTTTTAAAGCAACCCTGCAAGAAACACGCGAAGCAACGTTATTGCTACACGTTATCGATGCAGCTGATAATCGCTTGGATGAGAATATTCATGCAGTTGAAAGCGTGTTAGAAGAGATCGAAGCGGATGAAATACCAACACTTTTAGTGATGAACAAAGTCGATATGCTGGAGGATTTTGTCCCGCGTATTGACAGAGATGAGGATAACAAGCCGGTTCGTGTCTGGGTTTCAGCGCAAACGGGTGATGGTATCCCATTGTTGCTACAGGCATTGACGGAACGTCTTTCAGGTGAAATCGCACATGTTGAATTGCGTTTACCACCGAATGAAGGCCGTTTACGTAGCCGTTTCTATCAACTTCAGTCAATCGAACGTGAATGGCAGGAAGAAGACGGCTCAATTGGCCTTGAGGTGCGTATGCCAATGGTGGATTGGCGGCGTCTGTGCAAACAAGAGCAGCAATTACCTGACTACATTATTTAGTTGCTTTGGTCGTTAATAATATAGTTAGGCAATGGAATTGATATTAAGAGCCCTATCGCTCTTAGCCCTGAAAATCAATCATAAAGAATGGAGCTAAAACATGGCGTGGAATCAGCCCGGTAATGACGGACAAGACCGCGATCCGTGGGGAAGCGGCAATAAAGGCGGCAACTCTGGCGGGAACAAAGGTGGTCGAAAACGTGGGGCTTATGATCTCGACGATCTCTTTCGTAAACTAGGCAGCAAGCTTGGTGGAAATAAAGGCGGCGGCGGTGATGGCGATAATAAGCAGCCATCACAAATCAGCGGTCGTTTAGGTATGTTAGCTCTTGCTGCTATCGTTGTTGTATGGGCAGGTTCAGGCTTCTACACCATCAAAGAAAGTGACCGTGGCGTAGTATTACGTTTTGGTGAATACAGTGGTGTTGTTGGGCCTGGTTTGAACTGGAAACCAACCTTCATTGATAGGGTTGTTCCTGTCAACGTGGAAACTGTTCGTGAGCAAGCAACAAATGGCATGATGTTAACGTCCGATGAAAACGTGATCCGCGTTGAAATGAACGTTCAGTATCGTGTTACTGACCCTGCACAATATTTATTTAGTGTCACAAACCCAGACAATAGTCTGCGTCAGGCGCTAGATAGCGCTGTGCGTGGTGTAATTGGTCAATCTGCTATGGAGCAAGTATTGACTACGAATCGTGCTTTTATCCGTGATGTTACACAGAAAGAGCTCGAAGCAACAATTGCACCATACAAAATGGGGATCACACTGCTTGACGTCAACTTCCAAGCAGCGCGTCCACCTGAAGATGTTAAAGCAGCGTTTGATGACGTAATCTCAGCAAGGGAAGAAGAACAAAAAACTATTCGTGAAGCGCACGCTTATCGAAATGAAGTTCTTCCACTGGCAAAAGGTAACGCACAACGCTTGATTGAAGAAGCCGAAGCCTATAAAGCGAGTGTGGTCTTCAAAGCAGAGGGTGAGGTCGCAAGCTTTGCGAAAATGTTACCTGAATATCGTGCTGCACCAGAGATCACCCGTGAGCGTCTGTATATCGACACGATGGAACGTGTGTTAAGTAATACACGTAAAGTGATTGCGAATGATAAGAGCAACAGCATGTTAGTGCTGCCGCTTGACCAAATCATGCGCGGTACAAATTCAGATGCAGCTTCAACGTCAAAAGCTAATCCGTCAGCAAGAATGGCGACGCCAAGCAACAATTCGTCATCATCTGCTGCAACACCAGCACAGCCAAACAACGCTGTTCGTGGTGATGCTGTTAGAGTAGGGAGACAATAATCATGCGTAAATCGCTAATTGTTATCGTTATTGCCATCTTGGCAGTTGCATACGCATCTATCTTTATTGTTCCTCAAACTGACCGCGGTATCGTATTGCGTTTCGGTAAGGTTCTACGTGATTCTGAAAATAAACCGATCATTTATGAGCCAGGCCTGCATTTCAAAGTTCCATTTATTGAAACTGTGAAAATGTTAGATGCACGTATTCAGACTCTTGAAATTCAAGCTGACCGTTATCTGACAAGCGAAAACAAAGACTTAATGGTGGACTCCTACCTGAAATGGCGCGTTACTGATTTCAGTCGCTACTATGTAGCAACTGGCGGTGGTAACCCATTCCAAGCGGAAACCCTGTTAAAACGTAAATTTAGTGACCGTTTACGTTCTGAGTTTGGTCGTTTAAGCGTTAAGGACATCATCACCGACTCACGTGGCCGTTTAACTGTTGATGTGCGTGATGCCTTGAACAAAGGTACTGCAATTGACGACGCAACTAAAGAAGCGGATGCAGCGATTGCGGATGCGGCAAAACGTGTTGAAGAAGAAACGAACCTGAAGCCACTGGTTGTGAATGCAAACAGTATGGCAGCGTTAGGTATCGAGGTTGTCGACGTACGTATTAAACGTATCGAACTGCCAAACGAAGTTTCTGAAGCTATCTATGCGCGTATGCGTGCAGAGCGTGAAGCAGTCGCGCGTCAGCATCGTTCGCAAGGCCAAGAAGAAGCAACTAAGATCCGTGCTGTGGCTGATAAAACAGTAACAGAAACGTTGGCTGAAGCAGAGCGTACCGCACTGACTTACCGAGGTGAAGGTGATGCGATGGCAACGAAACTGTTTGCTGATGCATTCAACCAAGATCCCGAGTTCTATGCGTTCATTCGTAGCTTGCGTGCCTATGAGCAAAGCTTCAAGAGTGGTGAAGACGTGATGGTATTAAGCCCAGACACTGATTTCTTCCGCTTTATGAAGGCACCAACTAAGCTTCGCGCGACAGATTAATAACAAGCTAAGTTGCGTGCAACCTAGCAAAATAACTGTTAATCTATTAAAGAAAAGCCCGCTTCGGTGGGCTTTTTTTCGCCTGTCGTTTTAAGTATAGGATTTTTCAGGGAAAATTTGAACTGCTCAACTGATGGCATTCATTTTGAGTTTACGGCAGAAATAAAAAATACCATTTTACTTGCTTTCCAGAAAAAAATTTTTGTATTGCCAAAATATCACTGGAACAGTTCATTTTTGATGGTAGAATTCATTTTTAAGCAACCGAGTGTATTTCAAAATGGGTAAGAACGTTGTCGTACTGGGCACCCAATGGGGTGACGAAGGGAAGGGCAAGATCGTTGACTTGCTGACAGAGCGTGCTAAATACGTAGTTCGCTATCAGGGCGGCCATAATGCTGGCCATACTCTTGTTGTAAACGGTGAAAAAACCGTTCTCCACTTAATTCCATCCGGTATTCTTCGTGAAAATGTCATCAGTATTATTGCTAATGGCGTCGTTTTATCGCCTGACGCATTAATGAAAGAGATGAAAGAATTGGAAGACCGCGGTGTTCCTGTTCGGGAACGTTTACGTCTTTCTGAAGCATGCCCACTGATCCTGCCTTATCATATCGCATTAGATAATGCGCGTGAAAAAGCACGTGGTTCCAAAGCGATTGGAACAACAGGTCGTGGTATTGGTCCTGCTTATGAAGATAAAGTTGCTCGTCGTGGTTTGCGTGTTGGTGATTTATTCGATAAAGCAACGTTCGCAGAAAAATTAAAAGAAATCGTTGAATACCATAACTTCCAACTTGTTCATTACTATAAAGAACCTGCTGTAGATTACCAAAAAACGTTAGATGATATCATGGCTGTGGCTGATATTCTGACTGGCATGGTAATTGATGTTTCTGATCTGCTCTATAAAGCAAATCAGAAGAATGAATTCGTGATGTTTGAAGGCGCACAAGGGACATTATTAGATATCGACCACGGTACGTATCCTTATGTAACCTCTTCAAATACGACAGCTGGCGGCGTGGCAACTGGTTCTGGCTTAGGTCCTCGCTATGTTAACTACGTATTGGGTATCATTAAAGCTTACTCAACTCGTGTTGGTGCGGGCCCATTCCCTACTGAGCTGTTTGACGAAGTGGGTGAATTCCTGCGTGAAAAAGGCCAAGAATTTGGTGCAACTACGGGTCGTAAACGCCGTACTGGTTGGTTAGACATCGTTGCGATTAATCGCGCAGTGCAAATCAACTCATTGTCAGGCTTCTGTATGACTAAACTGGATGTTTTAGACGGTTTAGAAGAAGTTAAAATTTGCGTAGGCTACCGTCGTCCAGATGGCAAAGTGCTTGAAACAACACCTTTAGCTGCAGATGAGTGGGATGGTTTAGAGCCAGTTTATGAATCAATGCCAGGTTGGAAAGAAACGACTTTTGGTGTGAAACAAAGAGAATTACTGCCACAGGCAGCTCTGGATTACATCAAACGCGTTGAAGAACTAACGGGTATTCCAGTTGATATTATTTCAACGGGCCCAGATCGTTCAGAAACTATGGTTCTACGTGACCCGTTTGACGCATAGTCTAATGGCTGATTAGGTACTGGCTTGCTCATAGCATGTATTAGCAAGTACTTTTAATTAGATGAAAAAAAACACCGACTTGTTCGGTGTTTTTTGTTATCTACTACTGATATTTTAAATTAGCGAGATCACTCCCAGCTGGGTGTTGATAAATACGTAGCTTAAAGTAGTTAGCAGATGCATTAACATACTCAAAAATTTCGGATTGAACCTCTTCATAATCAACCCAAGTGGTTGAGCGTGTAAAACAATAGATTTCAACAGGCAAACCATTTGGTGTTGGCGGCATTGTTCGTATGACCAAATACATATCTGTTCTGACATCGCCGCGCAGCTTTATCCAATTTAGAATGTATTTTCTAAATAGCTGTAGGTTAGTGACGCCATTATTTATCATCCATTCATTTACATCCCCAATTTCACCTCGTGCTTCTAACATACTTTCTATGCTTTGGCGCAAGGGAGGGGTATTTTTTAATTCGTTGAAGAGATCTTCTGTTGCAAAGGAAATTGACGATTGATCAATATAAAAGCTACGTTTGATGCGACGGCCTCCAGAGGAAAACATGGGCTGCCAGTTGGTATATTTTTCAGTTAAAAAATCTTTGGTAGGAATGCGTGAAATGGTGTTATCCCAGTTTCGAACGGTAATAGTATGTAGCGCGATATCGATAACTTCGCCACTGATATTACTGCTTGGTAGCTCAATCCAATCATACAGTTTTAACACCTTTCCGTTTGATACTAATATATTGGCCACAAACGATAATAGTGTGTGCTGAAATACAAACATTAATACCGCAGCGATAGCACCGAAGCTGGAAATAATAATAATCGGGGACTGTTCGGTCATCAACGCAATGATCAAGATAAAGGAAATTATCCAAACAATAATTTTCGCTATTTCGATATAGCCTTTTATCGAATTATTACGATGTAATATTTTTTTTGACTGACGGATAATAAACACATCTAAGCCATCGTTAACTAATGCGGCAACATTAATAATAATCAGCGCCCAGCAGATAGTTTTAAATGTAATGTTTACTTCATCAGAAAGGGAAGGCAGCATCTGGTTAATATAAAGTACAAGCGTTACCGCGACGATCGATGCAATTTTCCGAGCGATACCATCAATTAACTCATCGTCACTTAAATTAGTGAATAATGGTAATAACCTTCTCGCAACCCGTAAAAAAATGACTTTTCCGACAAACCATGTTAATAGCAATATGACGACTAAAAAAGAGGCCATTAAGAAAGTATTTTCTGATATATCATTATATATTTCAATGATTTGTTCCATGTTCTCCTAAGTCACCTCTTTATGATACTGGCTCTTTATTGTATAGCGAATCAAATAAAAAAATTTGATGTTAAAAGTGATAAGTCAGTGGTGATTTCTCTGTAAACCCTTTTAAACAGTATAGATAAAGTGGAGTAAGCTCAAGAAACACGAGTCGCCAAAAAATATGTGCTATTATGTGTTCGATTGTTCTTTGATGTTATTTGTTGTAAATGTATAGCAGAAAGATTGAGCAATAAATACCCTATAAAGGTAACAGGTCATCCAGTTATTCCATGATAAAACTGTTTTTTCTTTGTAGAGTAGATAAGCTAAATGCTAATAAAATGCTATCTTGCGATGTCAAACTGAGGCGAAATTAGTCTCAGTAAATTTCATTATCTTGTACCTAAATATTGGCCTAAGACAAAAAGATAGAAAGTAATTTGTCTATAATTTGAGATTAATAAGACATACATGACGAGATAGCTATTGGCTTAGCCAAAAAATTTTGAGGTGATTGTGCAGCTAACAAGTTTTACAGACTATGGATTACGTGCGTTGATCTATTTGGCATCTCTCCCTGAAGGGAAAATGACCAGTATCACAGAAGTCACTGAAGTTTATGGTGTCTCTCGTAACCATATGGTTAAAATTATTAATCAGCTCAGTCACTTAGGTTATATTAAAGCCACTCGAGGCAAAAATGGCGGGATCACACTTGGCCAACCAGCAGAATCTATTCGTATAGGGGATGTCGTTAGATCACTAGAACCCCTGACCCTTGTTAATTGTAGTGGTGAATTTTGCCACATTACACCTGCGTGTCGTTTAAAAGGTGTGCTACACCAAGCAATACAGCAGTTTTTACAAGAACTTGATCAATACACGCTGGCGGACATGGTGAAAGACAACAGCCCGCTCTATCAACTACTGCTTGATTAGCATTCGCGGTAGTTATGAATTCTGATGACAACGGAGGTAACGATGTCACAAGATCCTTTTCAGGAAAGAGAAGCAGAAAAATACGAGTCCCCAATTCCAAGTCGAGAATATATTCTTGACCTTATCTCGAAGCGTACTGCACCAGCCAATCGCGAAGAAATCGCACAATTATTGAATTTATCGACAGAAGATGAATTAGAGGCGTTGCGTCGTCGGTTAAGAGCCATGGAACGTGATGGTCAATTGGTTTTCACTCGTCGTAAGTGCTATGCATTACCGGAGCGTTTAGACTTATTAAAAGGAAAAGTCATTGGTCACCGTGATGGCTACGGCTTCCTGCGCGTTGATGGTAAAAAAGAAGATTACTATTTATCTCAAGACGAAATGAAACGCGCCCTGCATGGCGACGTTATTCTTGCGCAACCTTACGGACAAGATCGTAAGGGACGCACAGAGGTTCGGGTTGTTCGTGTGTTAGAACCACGTAATAACCAAATTGTTGGCCGTTATTTTATCGAATCGGGTATGGGCTTTGTCGTACCGGATGATAGCCGTTTAAGTTTTGATATTTTGATACCGAAAGATCGTGTTCTTGGCGCTCGCATGGGTAATGTGGTGGTGGTTGAATTAGTCACTCGTCCACAACGTCGCTCGCAAGCGGTGGGGAATATCATTGAAGTATTAGGCGAAACCATGGGAACAGGTATGGCGGTAGAAATTGCTTTACGTACTCATGAAATTCCACACTCATGGCCACCACAAGTTGAAAAACAAGTCGCTGACCTGAGTGAACACGTCCCTGAGTCTGCGAAAAAAGGGCGCGTGGATTTACGCGACTTACCGTTAGTCACCATTGACGGTGAAGATGCTCGCGACTTTGATGATGCAGTATACTGTGCACCGAAAAAAGGCGGGGGTTGGCGCTTATGGGTGGCAATTGCGGATGTAAGCTATTATGTTCGCCAGCAAACGGCTCTGGATACAGAAGCCCGTAGCCGTGGTAACTCGGTATATTTCCCATCTCAAGTCGTTCCTATGCTACCGGAAGTCCTATCGAACGGCCTGTGCTCACTTAACCCAGGTGTTGACCGCCTGTGTATGGTGTGTGAAATGACGGTGTCAGCATCCGGTAAGCTTTCTTCGTACAAGTTCTATGAAGCGGTTATGAGCTCTCATGCAAGGTTAACCTATACAAAAGTATGGAAAATCTTGGAAGGGGATGAAGAACTGCGTGAGCACTATAAAGCGTTAGTGCCGCATATTGAGCACTTGCATCAACTATATAAAGCACTTGATGCAGCACGTATTGAGCGCGGTGCAATTTCCTTCGAATCTGAAGAAGCGAAATTCATTTTTAACGCAGAACGCCGTATTGAAAGTATCGAACCTGTAGAGCGAAATGATGCACATAAATTGATTGAAGAATGCATGATTTTAGCTAACATTGCAGCCGCTCGGTTTGTTGAGAAAAATGAAGAACCTGCGTTGTACCGTGTGCATGACCGCCCTAAAGAAGAAAGCGTGATGAATTTACGCTCTGTTTTCAGCGAATTAGGGTTGACTCTGCCGGGCGGAATGAAGCCAGAACCAAAAGATTATGCGCAAGTCATGAATGAAGTGGCTGAACGCCCTGATCATGAATTACTGCAAACCATGATTTTACGTTCAATGAAGCAAGCGATTTATGATCCTGAAAACCGCGGTCACTTTGGTTTAGGTTTGAAATCATATGCCCACTTTACATCGCCAATTCGTCGTTACCCTGACCTGACGTTACACCGTGGAATAAAATATTTGTTGGCTAAAGAGCATGGCCATTCAGATAAGCGCTGGACAGAAACCGGTGGTTGGCATTCAGACATGGATAGCATGTTACAGCTGGGTGAGCACTGTTCAATGACTGAACGCCGTGCTGATGAAGCGACGCGTGATGTGGCGGACTGGCTGAAATGTGATTTTATGCAAGACCAAGTTGGCCAAACCTTCACAGGTTTAATTACCAGTGTGACTGGTTTTGGCTTCTTTGTGCGCCTTAATGATTTATTTATTGATGGTTTAGTGCATATTTCAACGTTAGATAATGACTATTACCGTTACGATGCAGTTGGTCAGCGTTTAATTGGTGAATCATCAGGTACGACTTATCGCCTTGGTGATGAAGTTGAAATTCGCGTTGAAGCGGTGCATATGGATGAGCGCACCATCGATTTCGCATTAATTTCAACCACTCGTAAAGCGAAAAACCCGGGCAAAACGGCGCGGGACAAAATGAAGCAAGAAGTGAAAAATGCGGCACGTCCAGCTCGTCGAAAAGCGGATGCGAGCAAAGATAAAAACTTTGAGCCTGATTCTGCATTTCGTCGTTCCGAGAAAAAAGGAAAAAAAGCCGAGGCTAAACCAGAGGCGAAAGGAAAAGGCAAAAAGCCTTCCGATAAAACGCGAAAAATTACAGCAAAATTAAAAGCTAAACGTGTTGCAAAAAAATCCCAAAAACAAGAGGGATAATGTTTTTGCTGTAGTTATTAACCATAGTTATTAACCATAGTTATTAACCAAAGTGGCGTTAATACGCCACTTTACTATTTATATTAATAAATAAGAAATTTATGAGCGAAATGATTTATGGCATTCACGCAGTGAAAGCCTTACTTGAGCGTTCACCGCAACGCATTAAAGAAGTCTATATTTTGAAAGGTCGTGAAGATCGCCGCTTAATGCCGCTGGTGCACGAAATTGAAGCACTAGGGGTTGTCGTTCAAGTGGCGAACCGCCAATGGATGGATAGCCAGACCGAAGGCGCAGTTCACCAAGGTATTATTGCGAAAGTACTACCTGGTAAACAGTATCAAGAAGGCGACTTGCCTGATTTATTGGAAAGTACACCATCGCCATTTTTATTGGTATTGGACGGTGTGACAGACCCACATAACTTAGGTGCGTGCTTACGTAGTGCTGATGCGGCAGGTGTTCATGCTGTGATTGTTCCTAAAGATAAATCTGCTCAGCTCAATGCAACCGCGAAAAAAGTGGCTTGTGGCGCGGCAGAAAATGTTCCTCTTATTCGTGTGACGAATCTGGCAAGGACATTGCGTTTGCTACAAGAATATAATGTATGGATTGTGGGAACGGCAGGTGAAGCTGACCATAACCTATATCAAAGCAAACTAACGGGCCCGATAGCGCTAGTGATGGGGGCTGAAGGCGAAGGTATGCGCCGTTTAACGCGTGAACACTGTGATGAGTTAATCAGTATTCCTATGGCAGGCTCGGTGTCATCATTGAATGTGTCAGTGGCGACAGGGGTTTGTTTATTTGAAGCGGTGCGTCAACGCTTACCCGTTTCTGCAGAAAAATAATATTTAGTATAAACGACATCCATCTCTTGAGTTTTATCTCAGGGATGGGTATAGTTACGCGTCAATTTTTTAGCCGCACTCAATAAGTTCCTTGCCTCCGCGGGCCGCGGTTAACCCAGACAGGAGGCTAATAATCCGTAAGGAGCAACTACTAATGCGTCATTACGAAATCGTTTTTATGGTCCATCCTGACCAAAGCGAACAGGTTCCGGGCATGATCGAGCGTTACAGTGCTGTTATCACTAACGCACAAGGTCAGATTCACCGTCTGGAAGACTGGGGCCGCCGTCAACTGGCTTACCCAATCAATAAACTGCACAAAGCACACTATGTTCTTCTGAACGTAGAAGCACCGCAGGAAGCGATTGATGAGCTGGAAACTAACTTCCGCTTCAACGATGCCGTTATCCGCAGCATGGTTATGCGCTTAAAACACGCAGTAACAGAAGCTTCTCCAATGGTCAAAGCTAAAGACGAACGTCGTGGCCGTGACATGTCTGATGAATATCAGGATGAAGAAGTAGAAGAAACTGGGGATTCTGAAGAGTAATTGCGCAGGTGACCACTAATCGTTTGGTGCTGACAGGCACAGTCTGTAAAGCATTGATTCGAAAAGTGAGTCCGTCAGGCATTCCTCACTGCCAGTTTGTTTTAGAACATCGTTCACAACAACAGGAGGCGGGGTTGTCAAGGCAAGCATGGTGCAGAATGCCCATTATCGCCAGCGGACAAACCTTACAAGCTCATACTCACAGTATAACGGTCGGCAGTTGGATTACAGTAAGCGGTTTCATTAGTACCCATCAAGGGCGCAATGGGATCAGCAAGATAGTCCTCCATGCCGAGCAGATTGATTTGATAGATTCTGGAGACTAGCCATATGGCACGTTATTTCCGTCGTCGCAAGTTCTGCCGTTTCACAGCGGAAGGCGTTCAAGAGATCGACTATAAAGATATCGCAACGCTGAAAAACTACATCACTGAAAGTGGTAAAATTGTACCAAGCCGTATCACTGGTACTCGTGCAAAATATCAGCGTCAGCTCGCTCGTGCTATCAAGCGCGCTCGCTACCTGTCTCTGTTACCATATACTGATCGTCATCAGTAATTGGTACAGTCCATTAACGACTAATAGAGGATAAGGTAATGCAAGTTATTCTGCTTGATAAAGTAGCTAACCTAGGTAGCCTGGGTGATCAGGTTAACGTTAAATCGGGCTATGCTCGTAACTTCTTAGTTCCACAGGGCAAAGCTGTTCCTGCGACTAAGAAAAACATCGAATTCTTCGAAGCACGCCGCGCTGAACTGGAAGCTAAATTAGCTGACGTTCTGGCAGCAGCACAGGCTCGTGCAGCAGCTGTTACTGCTCTGGGTTCTGTAACTTTAGCTTCTAAAGCTGGTGACGAAGGTAAACTGTTCGGTTCAATCGGTACTCGTGACATCGCTGACGCAATCACTGCGGCTGGCGTTCAAGTTGCGAAAAGCGAAGTTCGCCTGCCAAACGGCGTTCTGCGTACTACTGGTGACCACGAAGTTCACTTCCAGTTACACAGCGATGTTTTCGCAGAGCTGAACGTTATCATCGTTGCTGAGTAATCAATAATGATGGTATGCACCACTGAGCGATCCGTGGTGCAATAAAAAACACCGGCTAAGTCCGGTGTTTTTTGCTTTCTGGTATTTAGTTTATTGATTTACCAAGCATTGGTAGTCGAGTAATTCCCCCGCTGAACCTAAATTCAAATCCCATATACTAAAACGGTTTGCGAGCAACACCTTTGAACCGTCTTTCAGCTGCACCATCGCTAGGCCATAATTGCCCATTTCATCATGATGTTTTACAACGTATTCATTGAGTTGATTAAATGCATTATCGAATTTGGCAGGGGCTTTTTGGAGTTTTTTGGCTAAATAGTGATGGCCGACAAGTTCAGTTGATAACTTAGCCCAGTCGGTTGTGATCTCCGATGAAACTTGATTAAGTTGTTGACTAACTTCAGGTTTCAAACATGCGATATGAATATGCAGTTGGTCTTGGGAGCGGCCATATTGGGAATTCACTGCAACAGCGAGCAAATCATCAGAAATTGAAATTTTCGCTTGTGACGACACACTTTCTCTTTCTTGCCAGGCGATAGCAAAATAGTCTGGTGTATTTCGCTCAAGTAACCGTGCGGATTCAATACCTGTGATTTTATCGGTAGGAATGACTAAGTTATGCAATGGCCCTTTTTTATCTTTGAACAGCACATACTGTTGATCACTATCGACTTTTAGACAAGATAGGGCAGATTGCTGCAATGGAATACACTGCTCATTTACAATGTTCCAAAGTGCATTTGAATTGAGTTTAATCCATAAAACATAACCAATAATAGCGGCAAGTAATAATAAAACAGTACCTAAAAAAGCGTTAACCCATTTTTTTATTAGCATAATAATTTTCAGTTACCTAGCATTGTAGTGAAAGACAATATTTGTTATTTATTGCTAGGTAAAAATCAATACATATAGCGATGTTCCAGACAAAATTTTAGGGTAGCTCTGACACAAGCTACCCTAAAAGTACTACGGAGTCCGATAGTAACTGCCATCACTTAATCGCGCGAAACTATACGTTTTCCCATCAGATGCAGTTGTTTCTAATAATTGAATTTCACCTTTTTTATTCGCTTTTAGACGAATTTTTTGCCCTTGGCGCAAATTACTCAGTGGTTTTTCGGCACCTTCAACGCGAGCCATAATAAAAGCGTCATTGGCTTGTAAGTTATTATCGCGGAACAGTTGCGCAAGCGTTTTCCCTTTTTGTACTTGGTAGCTTTGCCATTCATTAGCTGAAGGGCGGGGAGTTTTGGGCTCTGGCGTGTTCTCTGGTGAAGTCACCGTTGAAGGCGGCTCATTGGGCTCAGGCTCAATAGGCTCTGGGATAATTTCAGGCTCAGTAGGTAAAAGTGGGGAATTACCTTCAGGTGCCGGTACTGGCTCAGGTATTGGTGGTGTAACCGTAGGTTCAGGCATGACCTCAGGAACTGTGGGTGGAGGAATGACAATAGGCTGGTTTTGGACAATATCGCTAGGGGACTTATCGCTAGCAGGCCAAAAGAAAGCGACCACAACAATTAGGGCGAGCAGTGCAATGCCATAGCGATGAAATTTTGAAAGTTTAAGCATCACTCCTCCTTGATGAGGCAATGAGTAAATTAGACTGTATTTATACGCATACTAGCACCCTTTTTAGACATTTTTAGCGTTTGACTGAATTTTTCAGAGAACACTGAATATATTTGTGGAGAATCAATCAGTTTTATTCTTTAGATTCATTGTTTGGGTTTACCCATAAGGATGGGGCTGCTATTCTTGGTTTTTCTCAAAATCATATGGGTGTTTTCATGGCAAACCAAAATTTCGATTCGGTAGAAGCTCAAGCGAGTTATGGCATAGGTCTACAAGTTGGGCAGCAATTATTAGAGTCAGGGCTAGAAGGTTTAGTGCCAAATGCAATTTTAGCCGGTCTCGTTGACGCTTTAGAAGGCAATATGCCATCAGTGCCTGTTGAAACATTGCATAAAGCACTGCGTGAAATTCATGAGCGTGCAGATGCCGTTCGTGTTGAGCGTCAGGCAGCATTAGCAGAAGAAGGCCAAAAATTCCTAGATGAAAACCAAAAGCGTGATGGTGTTTCAACGACTGAGTCTGGCTTACAATTTTCAGTTGTTAACCAAGGTGATGGCGCTATCCCATCCCGCTCAGACCGCGTACGCGTTCACTATACAGGCCGTTTAATTGATGGCTCTGTGTTTGATAGCTCAGTACAGCGTGGGCAGCCAGCAGAGTTTCCTGTAAGCGGTGTTATCCCGGGTTGGATTGAAGCATTGACCCTGATGCCTGTTGGCTCTAAATGGGAATTGTATATTCCTCATCAATTAGCTTATGGTGAGCGTGGTGCTGGCGCATCAATCCCACCATTCAGCACATTAGTATTTGAAGTTGAATTACTTGAAATTTTATAATTTCTGTTAGTTCAGTTCACAGCTAAAAAGCCTCATTGTCTTTGGACTTTGGGGCTTTTTTTATGGCGTTAATTTCACACAATTGCTACTCTTGCTGTAAAGGGTCATCAGAGAGGTGAATAACATGCTACAGCAAATTTGCGAACTAGCTCAAGAAGCGGGTTATGCAGTTATGGAAACATATAATGCGCAAGAACCTTTACAGGTTGAACACAAAAGTGATAATTCGCCTGTTACCGAGGCCGATATTGCCGCCCACAATGTGATCACAGCGGGTCTTGCTCGTATTGCCCCTGATATCCCCCAATTGTCCGAAGAAGACCCGCCAGAATGGCCAATTAGGCAGAATTGGCAACGTTATTGGTTGATTGACCCATTGGATGGAACGAAAGAATTTATTAATCGTAATGGGGATTTTACGGTTAATATTGCCCTTATCGAGAATGGTGTACCAACAATGGGGGTGGTATATGCCCCGGCCAAAGGGTTGTTGTATTACGCTGAAGGCAATCAGGCATGGAAGGAAGAAGGTGGTCATAAGCAACTTATTCATGTAAATGATGCTAAACCACCGGTTATTGTTATTAGTCGTTCCCATCAAGATAATGAATTAATGGATTATTTAAAACAAATGGGAGAACACACGACAGTAGAAATTGGTTCTTCACTCAAGTTTTGTTTAGTCGCAGAAGGAAAAGCGCAGCTTTATCCACGTTTTGGGCCTACAAATATTTGGGACACTGCGGCTGGGCATGCGATTGCGATTGCTGCAGGGGCAAAAGTTGTTGATTGGAATGGAAAAACGCTTGATTACACGCCTAGGGAGTCTTTTTTGAACCCTGGCTTTCGGGTAATTTTATTCTAAACCTCAATAAAGGTTGGGAAGTTATTTCCCAACCTAATTAGTCACTAATTATCTAGTTTTAGAACTTTAGCTGTCGCAGTACGAATATCTAAACAGGCTTTTGCATCTGTTTTTAAATCAATTCCATAGGTTGGAATGATATCTTTTAAGCGTGTTTCCCAGCCATCGGCCTTGAGTTGCTCATCAAAACAGGTTTTTAATACATTTAGTGCAATAAATGCCGCTGTCGATGCCCCCGGAGATGCTCCCATCAATACCGTAAATGATTTATCTGCACTGGTAATCAGTTCTGTACCAAACTCTAAAACCCCTTTTTTATCATGGTCAGGTTTAATAATTTGTACTCGTTGCCCTGCAACCACCTCTTTCCAATCTTCATGCTGTGCTTCTGGGTAGAATTGTTGCAACATGGCGAATTGGTGAGCAGAAGTTTGCAGCACTTGGCCTACTAAGTATTCTGCGAGTGACCAGTTATCTTTCGCCACCGCAAGCATTGGCTCAAGGTTATTCAATTTCACCGATTCAAACAGGTCTAAATAAGAGCCGTGTTTAAGGAATTTACTCGAAAAACCGGCATAAGGCCCGAATAAGAGAGAGCGTTTGCCCCCAATAATGCGCGTGTCTAAGTGTGGAACAGACATTGGTGGAGAGCCTTTGTCGGCTTTACCGTAAACTTTTGCATGGTGGCGAGAGGCAATTTCTTCGTTATCGCAACGCAGCCAGATCCCACTGACAGGGAACCCACCATACCCTTTTCCTTCAGGGATCCCCGATTTTTGTAGTAACTCGATCGCTCGACCGCCTGCACCCACGAACACAAACTTCGCGGAAGTGATTGTTTTTTCATGGGTCACAAGGTTTTTAACTTCAATATTCCATCTGCCATCGGTGGTTTTTTTAACATCAATGACTTCATGCTTATAATGGATTGAAAAGCCGGACTGTTCGCTTAATTGCGCGATTAATAAATGCGTTAGTGCGCCGTAATCGACATCAGCACCAGTATTAACACGGGTAACCGCAATCGCTTCTTTCGGGTCACGGCCTTCCATGATCAGTGGTGCCCATTCGTTGATCTGTTTTGGATCATCACTGTATTCCATGTTGTGGTAACAGTGGTGAGCAGACATCTGCTGGTAGCGCTGTTTTAAGAATTTTACATTGTCTTCACCCCAAACAAAGCTCATGTGTGGGCATGGGTGAATAAAGTCACGTGGATCTTTAATTTTTCCTTTAGTGACTAGGTAAGACCAGAGCTGACGAGAGAGATCGAATTCGGTATTAACTTCAAGCGCTTTACTGATATCCACCGTACCATCTGGATTTGGTGGCGTGTAGTTCATTTCACAGTTAGCAGCATGCCCCGTTCCCGCATTGTTCCACGGGTGGGAACTTTCTTGAGCACAGTCGTTTAGCCTTTCAAAAACGGCGATCGTCAGTGACGGCTCAAGTTCTTTGAGAAATGTACCAAGTGTTGCACTCATGATCCCTGCGCCAATGAGGGCAATATCGACATTCTCAGCAATCGGTTTATTCATGATGGCCTCTATTTTTGTGTTGGAGTGAAGCAAAGGTCGGTGCCTTCTTGGTAGACAACATAAGCACGACGCCAAGGCTCATCACCAATAAGCCGCCATTTATGGCCAGTTCCCGTATTATCTTGCGCAAGTAAAATATCACCTGGGTTGATGATAAATTTCGAACCATCTTTGGTTTCGAATTCTAAAGTGCCTGAAAGGGTAATGACATAGCGAGGGACGGGGTCTTGATGCCAATCAAAAGAGCCGCCAGAAACTGTTTCACGAAAGGTAAGCTCATTGACTGCAATGGTAGGGGTTTGGCTATCGCCTCCTGCTATATTATTGAGCTCAAGAGTGCCTTCTTCAAATAGAGAATTTCCATCTTCTCCTGTCCACATACGAACGCAGCGTATCATTTTATTTAGCTCCTTAATCACTGACTGTAATATATAACAATTATTTGATATTCATTGGATGCAAAAATAAGACTCTTAAAATGATGATAAATAAAATTAATATTATTTAAATTTAAGGTTTTTTAGTGAATAGGTCAAAGCGAAATATGTTTTATATTGGAATTATGGTTTTATTTTTTAATTAAAGAACAAAATAATAAAAGTTGATTATCTTTTTACGATTGTTTTTATTTTCATCGTTCGTTTAATGATTGATAAAAAATAGGAAAGCTCATTCTGATTTTATTTTATCATTATGAGCTATAAGAGTTGGATTAGCTTTTTAGAATAGCGTTTAGGGCAAGGTACTGGATCAACATGATGGTTTTGCCATCAACAATTTCTCCCGTTTTTATCGCATCAATGGCTTTAGGGAAAGGCCACTCTAATACTTCAATATCTTCCCCTTCTTCTTTCAGCCCACCGCCTGCATTTTGACGATGATTATCACTGTATTCAGCGATGTAAAAGTGGAGTTTTTCGGTGACTGAGCCAGGGCTCATAAAGGCTTCAAAGACTTTCTGAATTTTATCGACTTTAAAACCCGTTTCTTCTTCTGCTTCAGCAATAATTCGAGCTTCGGGAGAGGCGTTTTCGAGTAAGCCAGCAGCGGCTTCAATCAGAAAATCAGAATAGCCATTCACATAGACTGGCATGCGAAATTGACGAATTAAAATAATGCTATTCTTTATTTTGTTATATAACAAAATAACGGCGCCATTGCCTCTATCGTAGACTTCGCGCTCTTGTTGTTGCCAACTACCATCTCGACGCTGTAACTCATAAGTATATTTTTTTAAAATATACCAATTATCTGAAAGTAGTTTCTCTTGAATATTACGTATTTTAGGGCGTTTTACAGTCATTAAGCAGCCTTAGTAAACAAAAATAATTTTGTTAATTTAGCACTGTTAATTTTTGTATGAAATAGGATTTAGATGGGACCTACTTTAAAGTAGGTCCCGTTGTAAACGTTGTGAATTATTTAATAATTTGGATTTGCTTAACTTCGACTTCTCTTGAATTCCAGTCTTTATCAATTTTACCGCGAATTTCAACTTTATCTTTTGGTGTTACATTTACACCGTTCCAACGCTTTTCGCTGATTTCTAAATTAATAGTGCCAGTACCATCGGTGAATTCATAATGTTTATGGTCGAGTTGTTTGACGATATTCCCACGTAAAATAACCCAGCTGTCATCTGACATATCAAGCGCTTTCGCAACTGTCATTTCCCCACTATTTGGGCCGATGAAACCACCCGCTTGAGAGGTTTGAGTTGTTGTATTTGTGACTGCGCCTGGGCCGTCAAAACCACCATTTGCAGCGAAAACAGGTGCACTTGCGAGTGCAGCGACTAAAGCAATTACAGGTAATTTTTTCATCATCGGTATCTCCAAATTGGATGTAAACTTGTTTGTATGGAGGGTATTAAACCAAGTAAATCTTAACAGGATCTTAAGAAACTTAACTAACGAATTATATTTTTAATTTTGCCAATAATAGCTAGTCATATTATAGCTGATAGGATAAATATAATAATATTCTAATATGGGGGTAGATTATGCGAATTCTACTAATTGAAGATGACCGGTTAATTGGTGATGGCTTAAAAGTGGGCTTAACCCAATTAGGATTTACTATTGATTGGTTTATGGATGGTAAACAAGGACAGCTGGCTTTATTTGATGCACCTTATGATGCTGTTGTACTCGATCTTTCGTTACCTAATATTGATGGCATGGATATTTTAAAACATTGGCGCAAAGAAGGACGCGATGAGCCTGTCTTGATTTTGACGGCGCGTGATGCATTAGATCAACGTGTTCAAGGGCTTCAACAAGGGGCTGATGATTATCTGTGTAAACCTTTCGCTTTAATGGAAGTCATGGCGCGTTTGCAAGCGTTGATCCGCCGCCGAAGTGGGCAACTGTCTTCTAAACTTACACATGGTGATGTCGAAATGGATCCGGTTGCAATGACGGTGACACAGCAAGGTGAGCCTGTACAACTAAAGGGGAAAGAGTTTGCCTTACTCTCTTTATTTATGCATAACCCAAATAAAGTTTTTTCTCGTCCTTTAATTGAAGAAAAATTATATAACTGGGATGAAGAGGTTTCTAGTAACTCGGTTGAGGTACATATCCACCATTTACGACGCAAATTAGGTAATAAATTTATTCGAACTATCCATGGTGTAGGTTATCGATTAGGTGATGATAAATGATGAAGACATTTAGTCTTAGGCTGAAACTCACGTTAATGCTGCTCCTGTTAGCGTTGCTGACATGGGGGATCGCAAGTTCGCTAGCATGGTATCAAAGCTATAAAACGATTAATGAACTGTTTGATACCCAGCAAATGGCGTTTGCTAAACGGTTATCAGTTTTACCATCCGACTTTGAATTGAGCCGGCCTTCACTGACTAAAACCAAAAAATTATTACGAAAGAACCGTGGCCATCAGGATGACGATGCACTGGCATTTGCTATCTTTACACCCGATGGCAAAATGGTTTTAAACGACGGTGATAACGGTAGAGATATTGTCTATCAATTTAAACGAGAAGGTTTTACGGATGGGATGATCCAAGGAAGTGACGACCCTTGGCGTTTTGTATGGCTAAAATCTCAAGATGGTCAATACGTTATCGCGGTAGGGCAGGAGTGGGAATACCGGCAAGAAATGGCAACCGATATTATGGTGGCACAATTTATGCCTTGGTTGATTGCTTTGCCAATCATGTTATTACTATTTTTATGGCTACTGACACGCGCTTTACGCCCATTGAAGGACGTAGCAAAGCAGTTGTATCACCGAAAACCCGATGAACTAACTCCAGTGCAAGTGGCGCGTATTCCCAGTGAAGTCAGACCTATTATTGACTCCATGAATGTGTTGTTTGGTCGTATTAATAAAATGTTTGCCCGTGAACGACAATTTACCTCCGATGCGGCTCATGAACTACGTAGTCCACTTGCAGCATTAAGGGTGCAGGCGGAAGTGGTACAAATTGCGGGGAATAATGCCGATATCCGTAACCATGCAGTAGCGAATTTATCGGAAGGTATTGATAGGGCGACAAGGCTTGTTGACCAGCTACTGATGTTGTCTCGGTTAGAATCATCCACTCAACTTGATGATATTACAGTTGTATCTTGGCCTGCATTAATTGAATCGGCGATAAAAGATGTGGAACCTGAAGCGCAAGAGCAGCAAACAACCCTAATAAACACTCGAGTTGCTAGCCCCCCTGATTTTCAAGGCCAACCATTACTACTCAATGCGTTACTGAGAAATTTACTCAATAATGCTATACGTTATGGGAAAAAAGCTGGGCGAGTGGAGATTATTTTGTATGCTGATCACCTTGAAATTCAAGATGATGGTGATGGTGTGACACCTGAGGTTTTACAGCGGCTAGGTGAGCGTTTTTATCGTCCGCCGGGGCAAGAGAAGACAGGGAGTGGCTTAGGGCTCTCCATTGTTAAGCGAGTTGCGCAATTGCATCATTTGCAGGTGATTTTTACTCATGGCGCTAATGGTGGTTTTTGTGCCAAAGTCTATTGGAATGAAACTAAAACGTGATAATGAGCACATTAGTCATGATTGTTTATTAAAATAATAATCATAATTATGCATATTTAATGTAAGGGCATTTTAGCATAACTCACTATTTTGGGCTCAAGGGCGATAGGCTGAATTGTAGGTGTAGTGTGCGAAATTACGCACACTACATATACGCGCACTACATAGTAGTAAAAGTTTGATAGTAGTAAAAGTTTGCCCTTATTAGTTTAGCGATGACATTAACAAACTAATGACTTTTTGAATTTCTTGGGTATTTAATTCACCATCTTTGAAGAACAACACTTTCCCTTGATTATCCAATACGATGATTGCCGAGCTTTCTGGTTTCAAGCCCCATGCGTTCTTTACTGTCCCCTCACTATCAACAATAAATTGTGAGTAAGGAAACTCTTTTTTGCTATCTTCAACGCTATTTTTAACAAAGACACCAGTACCAAAAATTGCATCATCGGTATTAATGATTGTCGTTGTCTGATAGGTATTATGAGGGAATTTGGCTTGCTTGATAGCTTCAACTAAGGGGGCATTGAGCTCTTTTGCTGAAGAGCGGCCTGCAATGTGCTGGATAGTACGCACCTTTCCAACGAGTTGTTGGCTTTTCCACGGTTGATAATCCAACTTCCCTTCATTATTCATCACAAGCTCACCTTTATCGGTGACGGAAATAGCAGGAACAGATTGGTTTAATTGAATATTTGCTGCAGAAGCTACTGCTGATACCCCAAGCAAGCATATTAAAAGTAAATAATTTCTTATCATAAAAGCTCCTTGATTGATGATTTTGCCATGTGAGCCTAGTGGTTTGTTGGATGACTACTATTTATAGCATATCTCATCGGATGAGTTACAAGGGGTAATTTAACATTTTTTTAAAATTTAGAATAAAAGCAAAGTTTATGGGGTTTTAACAGTTAATTTACAGTGTCATGTTATGTCAGTAAATTGAATAAAACTGCAATTTTAGAACCAAAGTGAAAATTTCTGGTCTATGATTATTGAACGGTATGAGTTATTGAATATCGTAAGAACAAAGGGGAGGCAAAGTTCTAATGAAAATTTTTAACCGTTATAACCCATCGAAGATTGCTCTTTACGTCAAAACGCTATTCCGTGGCAGGCTCTATATTAAGGATTTTGGGGCATTTGAGTTTAATTATGGGAAAATTCTACCACCTAAAATCAGTGATAAGCGCCATTACAATGTGATGAGTGAGGTCAATAAACAGGTTTCATTATTGCAGGCAGAACTGGGGTAGGTTAATCAAGAAGGTTTTGGTTAACAACGCGCCACACGGGTGGCGCATTGAAAGAAACGGCTTCGCTATCAAGCACTAATGTTCAGTACCTTTTGTTTGTTGTTTTGCGTCAGCCGTTTCAATAGTATTTTTTCCGGGCTGTACAACCACTGGTGATGGCACCGTAGTAAGGCGAGTTACGAGTAGTTGGTCTATTTTGTAATTATCGATATCGACAACTTCAAATTTATAGCCCGCATATTTCACATAATCTGTGCGCTTTGGCATTCTTCTTAACCGGTACATCATAAACCCTGCGATGGTTTCATAGTTGCTAAAGTCAGGGAAATCATCAATATCCAAAATGCGCATCACATCTTCGATTGGCGTTCCGCCTTCAACTAACCAAGAATTCTCATCACGGACCACGATTTGCTCTTCTTGCCCTGGGCCAATTAAATCACCCATTAAAGTGATCATTACATCATTGATGGTAATGATACCCATGACCAATGCATATTCGTTGAGAATAACAGCAAAATCGACCGCATTTGCTTTAAAGGCTTCTAAGGTATCTGATAGTGATAGGGTGTCAGGGATCATTAGCGTATTTCTAATGTGAGCGCCTTCTTTTAAGCTTAAACTTTGCCCATTGAGTACACGGTTAAGTAATTCTTTTGAATCAACATAACCGATAACATGGTCAATATCCCCTGCACAGACCAAGAACTTAGAATGTGGCTGAGTTGAAATTTTATGTTTGATGCTTTCTTCTGACTCGTCTTTGTCAAAATAAATGATACTTTCACGCGGAGTCATCGCTGATGGCACAGTACGTGATTCTAGCTCGAAGACATTCTCAATTAATTCATGTTCTTGTTTACGTAACACACCCGCAACCGCCCCTGCTTCAACCACCGCAAAGATATCATCAGAAGTAATGTCTTCATTACGTGACGTAGGTAATTTGAATAATTTAAAAAACAGGTTCGCAAGGCCATTAAAAAACCAGACTAATGGACCCAGTATCACTAAACAGAAGCGCATCGGATTCACGATACGAATAGCAATGGCTTCAGGTTTTACCATACCGATACGTTTTGGTGTTAAATCAGCCACTAAAATAAACAAACTTGTCACAATGGTGAATGACAGGATTGATGAAACTTGTTGAGCCCAGCTAGGGGATAAAAACTGAATAAAGATATCGTACAGAGCCGGGGAGAAAGCCGATTCCCCCACAATACCTGCAAGGATAGCAACGGCATTTAAACCAATTTGAACGACGGTAAAAAACATTCCCGGCATTTCTTGTAATTTAAGCACGCGAGCCGCGTTAATGTTGCCTTCATCGGCCATGAGCTTAAGTTTAATACGGCGGGAAGCCGCCAGAGAAATTTCTGACAAAGAAAAGAATGCGCTGATTGCGCATAATAATAGAACAATTAATAAACTGTTGAGCATAAGTTATCCAGCCAATCAAAGGAAGAACCCATAAAATTCAAAAATCTCTGAAGGCATAGTCTCGCGTATTTAAATATATTGAGTATGCAAATATATGTTGCGCAATATGCGCAAATTGTTGATATGTTGCATGAGTATAGCACTGAGGTGATTTATCTGCCTAGATATTCATCGTCATTCAAGCTGCTTTAAGTCATATTGGAAAGCAACTTGAATGGTTGGGAAGATGAACTCACTGTATTAAGTTATTGATTTATTTGTTTAACGAAGGCGGTAAACAGATACCAATCCCTCCTAATCCACAATATCCATTCGGGTTTTTGTATAAGTACTGCTGGTGGTAATCTTCTGCGAAATAAAACGTGTCTAAAGGCGCTATTTCGGTCGTGATTGCACGAGAGTCATGCTGCGCTTTCATTGCATTTTGGTAAGCTTGCAGTGTTTCCATCGCTTGCTGGTCTTGCTCATCTGACACAGTATAAATGGCGGAGCGATATTGGCTTCCCATATCATTCCCTTGGCGCATGCCTTGTGCAGGGTCATGGTTTTCCCAAAATAATGTCAATAGTTGAGAGTAACTGATAATTTGTGGGTCAAAAACAACACGAACCGCTTCTGCGTGGCCAGTGCGTCCTGAGCAAACCTCTTCGTAGGTTGGGTTAGGGGTCACACCACCACAATACCCAGCAGAAGTTGAATAAACCCCAGCTTGCTGCCAAAATAGTCGTTCAACTCCCCAAAAACAGCCCATGGCAAAATAAGCAATTTCCATATTCTTAGGAATAATCTCAATCGAATGATGGTTAAGCGCATGATATGGTGAGTAAGTCATAGCAGTTGCTCTGCCGGGCAGAGGTTGTGCAATACTTGCAGAGTGAAATTTATTAAAAGGCATAATGATTCCTATATGTATTGACCACACAAATAATCTAAAAATAGGGATAAAAACTTGTGTCTATGGCGAATTTTACTCAAAATAAATTGATATGAAGTATTTAGTCAATCGAACAATCACCTTAGGAGTAGGCGTGTCGAAATACCCTCTAATTTGTTTTCTCTGCCTAACTGCGGCAGTGCCAGTGGTACACGCAGCTAATCTTCGTCTTAATATTGAAGGCCTTGAAGGACAACTTAATCAAAACGTTCGCGTACAGCTGTCTAATATATCGCAAGATGAGGTTGTGCCAAATGGTCGTTTTCGAGCCCGTGTTGAGAAAGCAATTAAAGAAGGTTTAAAGCCTTTAGGTTACTACCAACCCACGGTTGAATTTAGCTATGAAGAAAAAACCCCGCCTGCTCGTTCCGTTTTAACCGCCAAGGTTACTCCTGGAGAACCTATTTTATTAAAAGGGGTGAATGTTGAGTTACAAGGTGGAGCAAAAACGGATCCAGACTATGAAAAGATGCTCAAACAATATACGCCAAAGCTTGATACTATCCAAAATGATGGCGAATACGAAGAATTTAAAGGGCGCTTTAGCAGTTTAGCCGTTCGTAAAGGTTATTTTGATGCGATGATGGAGAAAAGCCAACTGGGTATTTCTCTTGATCACCATGCGGCTTATTGGGATTTTGATTTTAACAGTGGTGAACGCTATCGGTTTGGTGCTATTTCTTATTCAGGTTCACAAATTCGTGAAGATTACCTGAACAACCTTGCTCCTTTCAAAAAAGGGGAATACTACACATCAGAACAACTTGCTGAATTTAATCGTCGGTTAGCAGAAACAGGTTGGTTCACTTCTGTGATTGTGACGCCACGCATCGTGAGTGCTCGAAAAGAAAACTCCTATGAGTTACCGATGGAAGCGGTAATGACCCCTAGAGCCAAAAATTTTATTGAGCTCGGTGGGGGGTATGCAACAGATGTGGGCCCTCGCGTTAAAGCCACATGGAATAAGCCGTGGATCAACTCCCGTGGGCAAAGTTTAACGTCCAGTATTAGTTTGTCACAACCAGAACAATTAATTGATGCGAGCTATAAAATTCCACTAAAAGCTAACCCGCTTGAGCAATATTATGCGGTTCAAGGGGGCTTTAAACGTACAGATTTAAATGATACCCAAGCGAATACAACAACCTTGAATGTGTCTCGTAATTGGGATTATTCATCCGGTTGGCAATATGGCGTGAACATGCGTTGGATGCTGAGTAACTTTACCCAAGCCAACGTGACGAATACGACGATGTTGTTATATCCCGGGGCCTATGTGAGCCGTATTCGCCAACGCGGCGGTGTGATGCCAACATGGGGAGATAGCCAACGTTACTCTATTGATTACTCAAATAAAATTTGGGGTTCAGACATCGATTTTGCGGTGCTGCAAGCCAAAAACGTATGGATCAGAACGCCATGGGAAGGTCATCGCTTTGTTGTTCGTGGAAATATCGGTTGGATTGAAACGAACGACTTCGACAAAGTTCCACCGGACTTGCGTTTCTTTGCAGGGGGTGACGGCAGTGTGCGTGGGTATGGTTACCAAAAGATCTCGCCAGAAAATAGTAAAGGTAAGCTGACAGGGGCATCAAAATTGGCCGTAGGCTCTGTAGAATACCAATATAACTTTACAGGGAATTGGTGGGGAGCAACCTTTATTGATAGTGGTGAAGCCGTTGATAACTTTAAAAATAGTGATTTTAAAACGGGTGCGGGAGTCGGTATCCGCTGGGTCTCACCGGTTGGGCCAATAAAATTAGACTTAGCAAAACCTATCGGTGATCCAGATAACAACAAAATACAGTTTTATATCGGCTTGGGGACTGAGTTATGAGGTGGTTGAAGTGGCTAAAATGGACAAGTCTTTCCATTTTATTAATTCTTGTTTTGATTATTGCTGCACTCAGTTGGGTGATTGGAACACAGTCTGGTCTTCACTTTGCATTAAATACGGCGACACGCTTTGTTCCTGAATTAACCATTGATAAAATTGACGGTGATATTAGTAACTTAACGCTAAGTGGCGTTAAATATCAAATGCCGGGAGTTGATGTTAATGCGGGGAAATTAAATTTAGCGGTACGTCTAGGTTGTTTAACAAGCCGTGAGCTATGTGTCGACAACTTAGGCACGGAAAATGTTACTGTTACTGTCGATACCACCCAATTTCCCCCTGCTGAAGAAACGCCACCATCTGAACCTTTGACTGAACTCAAGGCGCCTTTGACTATTCGTTTGAATCAATTGGCTTTGGTTTCAACGCACGTCAATGTGGATGGTATGGATATTGATTTAGCTAAATTTACCACAGGGGTCACGTGGGAAGGGAAAGCGATCACTATTATTCCAACTGATATCATTGATTTGGCGATTAATTTACCTGAAACCAAATCAGATGCAGCCGTTGAAGAGAAACAACCAGAACCAACTCCGATAAATGACCAAAAATCATTAGCGGATGAATTAAAAACGCTATTTTCTAAGCCGTTACTCGCTGAATTACCAGAGGTTATTTTACCTGTTGATTTAAATGTTGATGGCATTAATGCTTCGAATTTTCAATTAACGGGAGCGACTGAACTTAAAATTAACCAATTACACTTGAGTCTTTCGAATGAAGGGCAACAAGTTTTAGTTAAACAGTTAAAAGTCGATGCACCGCAAGGGAATGTTGCGTTATCTGGCACAGCAACATTGCAAGATAAATGGCCAGTCTCATTGTCGGTCGTGGGTGAAAGCCGTTTAGAGGATTTAGACGGGCAAAAAATAGACCTCTCCTTAAAAGGCGGTTTGGTTGATGAGCTAAAATTGGCATTGAACTTACACGGGCCAATTAATGCGAAATTAGATGCAGAAACAGATTTGTCACAAGCAGACCTGCCTATTTTGCTGACATTAGAAAGTGATAAGCTAACGTGGCCGTTAGTGGGGGAAGCGCAATACCAACTCGATGGAACACGGTTGCGTTTAAATGGCCGGCCATCGGCTTATGACATGTCTGTACGCTCAGCTATCACTGGGCAGGATTTGCCCCCTTCGACCTTGCTATTAGATGCGAAAGGTAATGAAGAGCAAATTAATTTAACTCGTTTACGTTTAGCTGCTTTACAGGGTAATGCGGATATTACAGGTGTTGCGGACTGGAGTAAGGCGATTAGTTGGAATGCGGTATTGACCTTGTCAGGGATTAATACTGCCAAACAGTACCCTGAATGGCCTGCTAAAGTGGATGGCAAGATTGCCACTCGCGGAAGTTTATACGGTGGTAGCTGGCAGTTAGATATCCCTGAAATTATTTTGGATGGTAATGTCAAAAATAATCTCTTGAAAGCACGCGGCAAAGCCAAAGGTAACGCAGCAGGCCAATGGGATATTCCAAACTTCAATTTGGCACTGGGTAAAAATAATGTCGACGTAAAAGGCTCCCTTGCTGATAAATGGAACCTTGATGCCAAAATTAATGCCCCTGCACTCAATGGTTTGCTACCTGGCTTAGGTGGTGTGATTGTCGGTGATGTGAAATTACGGGGTAATTTAGAGACGCCAGAAGCGCTTGTTGACCTCACCGCACGCGGTGTGAAGTGGCAGGACGACCTTGCTATAGAGAATGTTGTTATCAAAGGAAATGTGGCAACAGGCGAGCAAATTAAAGGGGATCTATCCGTTGTTCTGCGTCAATTAAAACAAGGCGACCTTGTCGTCAGTAACCTAACTTTAGATGCGAAAGGCAGTGAAAAACAGCATACGTTAAAATTGAATATGAAAGGTGAGCCGGTTTCTGGTCAATTAGCATTAGCAGGCAGTTTTGACCGGCAGACTGAAGTGTGGAAAGGGAATTTATCTAACACCTTATTTGATACGGTGGTGGGTGAATGGCGCTTAAACCAAGCAATGTCACTCGATTATGCCAACCAAACCCAAGAAGTGACCATTGGACGGCATTGTTGGGTTAACCCGAACGCCCGTTTGTGTGTACCAAAACCGATTAAAGCGGGTAAAAGTGGTAGCGCAGATATCGTATTAGAACGTTTTGATCTCGCCATGATCAAACCCTTTATGCCACAAGATACTCGAGTCAGTGGCGTATTTACGGGTAAAGCCAATGCTATTTGGCAAGCGGATGGCAGCATGCCACAAGTGAAGCTGGACTTGCGAGGAAATGATGTCAAAGCAGTTCAGTTTGTGGATGGAACCCGTTTACCGATTGCTTTTGATACCTTAACGTTAAGTGCTGGGTTGAAAAATGGTAAGGCAGATCTTAGCTGGTTATTTGGGTTAGCTAATAACGGACAGATGCGCGGTAACATCCAAGTGTCTGATATTGAAAAACGTCGCTTGTTGTCGGGTAATGTTGAAATTAATTCGGTGACATTAGATTTAATCAAGCCGTTACTGGGCCAGAAGGAAGTGGCGAATGGCCGTTTAAGTGGAAATCTACGTTTAGGCGGGTCAGCCAATAACCCATTATTAAATGGGAATTTAGCGCTTTCGAGTTTAGAAGTGAAATCTGCAATGATCCCGTTTGATATCAAAAGTGGTCATTTAGGTGTTAATTTCAACGGCACGAGCTCAGTAATGAATGGCCAGATAAACACGCCAGAGGGCTATCTGAACATTGATGGTGATGCAGACTGGCGCAATATTGATGCATGGCGTGCAAAAGTCATGGCGCGAGGTAATAACCTTCGTGTTTCTTTACCGCCGATGATCCAAATTGATGTTCAACCAGATATTGTTTTTGATGCGTCGCCTTCGGTATTAACGTTAAAGGGGACGGTCAATATCCCGTGGGCACGGATCACGGTCCAAGAACTCCCTGAGTCAGCGGTAAGCCCATCTTCGGATGTGGTGATGTTAGATAGCAATTTACAGCCAATTGAGGAAAAAGCGCCATCCATTCCTATTCAGACCAATTTGGATATTAAAATTGGCAACGATGTGCAATTAGACGCATTTGGCTTAAAAGCACGTCTGACCGGTTTATTGAAAGTAGTTCAGAATATCCATGGCTTACACATTAATGGCCAAGTGGATATTCCAGCAGGTCGTTTCCGTGCTTATGGGCAAGATTTGATTGTACGTAAAGGCCAAATTCAGTTCTCAGGCCCTGCAGACCAACCATTCTTAAACTTAGAAGCGATACGTAACCCAGACAACACAGCGGATAACGTGATTGCAGGGGTGAAGGTCACAGGCCTTGCGGATAAACCGAAAGTAGAAATATTCTCTGAACCTGCGAAAACACAACAAGAAGCGCTTTCTTACTTATTAAGAGGAGAGGGCTTAGATAGTGGGGACGCAAATGGTTCACAAATGACATCTATGTTAATCGGCTTAGGTGTAGCACAAAGTGGGCAACTCGTGGGTAAAATTGGTGAGACATTTGGAGTCTCTGATTTAGCCGTCGATACCCAAGGTGTGGGGGATGGTTCTCAAGTCGTTGTAAGTGGTAAGATCACTAATGATTTACAAGTGAAGTATGGAGTTGGTATCTTTGACTCATTGGCGACGTTAACCTTACGTTATCGGTTGATGCCAAAACTGTATTTAGAAGCTGTGTCTGGTGTTAATCAGGCATTGGATCTCCTTTACCAATTTGAGTTTTAGATTATGCGTGTAATTGTTTATGGTAGCTTAAGACAAAAGCAAGGAAATCATCATTGGATGACTTATGCTCAGCTACTCGGTGAGCATAAGCTAGAAGGCTATGAACTGTATGATCTTGGATATTATCCAGCGGTTGTCAAAGGGGATGGGGTGATAGAGTGCGAAGTTTATCGAATCAACCCGTCCATTTTGACTGAATTAGATGAGCTAAAGAAAAATTCTCAAGACTATGTACGAGAGCTTATCCCAACGCCGTATGGCAACGCTTGGATTTATCTGTATAAACATTCGGTTGATGGCCTACGTCAAATAAAAAGTGGCGACTGGCTGAAACGTGATGAAGAAGTATAACGATTTAATAGTCGCTATCGAGTTGTAAAAATATAAAACGCCAGCAATGATAGCTGGCGTTTTTACTTTATGGCCTAATCAACATGTTAGAGCCCATAAAAAAGCGCTGATATTAACCAGCGCTTTCATTATGCCCTTAAAGGGATATTATTTTTTGGCAGCGCGTTCGAAAGATTCGATGATCTCTGCTTTTGCAGATGCTGCATCTTCCCATCCATCAACTTTAACCCATTTACCTTTTTCTAAATCTTTGTAATGTTCAAAGAAATGAGTAATTTGAGCACGCAGTAATTCTGGCAGGTCGTTCACATCTTTGATGTGATCGTATTCTTTGCTTAATTTTGTGTGCGGAACAGCAACTAATTTTGCATCTTCACCAGACTCGTCAGTCATTTTCAGGACGCCAACAGGGCGGCAACGGATGACTGAGCCTGGTTGTAATGGGTATGGAGTTGGAACTAATACGTCAACTGGGTCGCCATCTAAAGACAGGGTGTTGTTGATGTAACCATAGTTGCATGGATAGAACATTGCTGTTGACATGAAACGGTCTACAAACAGCGCACCAGAGTCTTTATCAACTTCATATTTGATAGGATCTGCGTTCGCTGGGATTTCGATGATAACATAGATATCTTCTGGCAGATCTTTACCTGCCGGTACATTGTTCAGGCCCATTTAAATGTATCCTTTGTGTGAATAATGAATTTACTCATTTTAATTTGTTGCCGCTTTTAGGCAAATCAAATAATAGAGTAGATAGCGTGGGGGACATTATAGCCGTAAAAGGGGGCAAAACTCACTAGTTGGTGAAAAAAAGGAACAAAAAAGGCGGGAAACCCCGCCTTATAATTAATAAATTGTGTTATTCCGAGTCAGGGAATTCACGCATAAATGATTCGGCTTTCTCTACCATCGACTCCGTTCCGACAAAAAACGGTGCACGTTGGTGTAATTCGCTAGGAATAATATCTAAGATACGATTAGCCCCATCGCTAGCTTTACCACCGGCTTGTTCTGCTAAAAATGCAATTGGGTTGCATTCGTACAGAAGGCGCAATTTTCCATTTGGATGGCTTGCTGTACTCGGGTAAATATAAATTCCCCCTTTGAGCAAGTTACGATGGAAATCTGCAACCAAAGAACCGATATAACGAGTGGTATACGGGCGATTTGTTGCTTTATCTTCTTCTTGGCAATATTTAATGTACTTTTTAACGCCCATCGGGAACCTAATATAGTTTCCTTCGTTGATGGAGTACATTTTCCCTTCTGATGGGAACATCACTTTTTCATGAGATAAGCAGAAAACGCCCAATGATGGGTCGTAAGTAAACGCGTGTACACCAACACCCGTGGTGTAAACTAACATCGTTGATGAACCATAAACCACGTAGCCCGCAGCCACTTGGCGGTTACCAGGTTGCAGGAAATCAGCTTCTGTAACCGGTTGGCCAATTGGCGTGATACGATGATAGATTGAGAAAATTGTTCCAACGGAAACGTTTACATCGATGTTCGAAGAACCATCAAGTGGGTCCATTAAAACAACATATTTTGCGTTTTCTGCACGGTCTCCTTCGAAAATGACAATTTCGTCTTCTTCTTCAGAGGCGATACCGGCGACTTCTCCGCGTGCTTTTAAAGCCGCTTTCAGTTTTTCGTTAGCATACAGGTCAAGCTTCATCTGAACTTCACCTTGAATATTCGAAACACCGTTAGTGCCAAGAATATCGACAAGTCCAGCTTTATTAATATCACGATGGATAATTTTAGCGCCCAGTTTGATAGCTGATAATAAAGAAGTCAGCTCACCTGTTGCATGAGGAAAATCTTGTTGCTTTTCGACGATGAATTCGCCTAATGTTTTCATGACGAAGGTCCTGAATAAAATTGACAGAGGTTTTGCGGGGCATTTACCCTCGCGCGGGGAGAGTTTAACTAAATAAAAAAAAGATTAATAGGTTAATGCATTTATAAACCTGTTTTTGATGGGTAGAATAGTGACCAACCTCATGCTAATTGGATGAAAAAGAATGCACATACATATTTTAGGTATATGCGGTACCTTTATGGGAAGCTTAGCAATATTGGCTCGTTCTTTAGGGCATAAAGTGACGGGTTCGGATGACAATGTGTATCCACCGATGAGCACATTACTTGAAAATCAAGGGATTGAACTCATTCAGGGGTTTGATCCGGCTCAGCTTGACCCAATACCGGATATGGTAGTGATCGGTAATGCAATGACGCGCGGTAACCCTTGTGTCGAAGCTGTGTTAGAAAGAGGTTTGCCGTATACATCTGGCCCACAGTGGCTTCATGACCATGTGTTACCCGAACGTTGGGTACTGGCCGTGGCGGGAACCCATGGTAAAACGACTACCGCGGGGATGCTTGCGTGGATCTTAGAAGAGTGTGGTTACAAGCCCGGTTTTCTTATCGGTGGTGTTCCGGGTAACTTTGATGTCTCCGCTAAGATTGGCGAAAGTCCGTTTTTTGTTATCGAGGCGGATGAATATGACTGTGCATTTTTCGATAAACGTTCTAAATTTGTTCATTACAGCCCGAAAACCTTGGTATTGAACAACCTTGAATTCGACCATGCGGATATCTTTGAAAACCTCGAAGCGATTCAAAAACAGTTCCATCACCTTGTACGCATTGTGCCAGCGAGTGGCAAAATTTTCACACCAGACAACGATAATCATTTAAAACAAGTGATTGGAATGGGCTGCTGGAGTGAACAAGAGCTGGTGGGTGGGGAGCATGGTGGATGGCAAGCAGAGAAGCTAAGCCACGATGGCAGCCACTTTGCCGTGTACTACCAACAAGAAAAAGTGGGTGAAGTCACTTGGTCACAAGTGGGTAACCACAATATCCAAAATGCATTGATGGCGATTGCTGCGGCTCACCATGTAGGAGTCCCAGTAAAAGAAGCTTGCCTTGCCTTGAATGGCTTTATCAATGCACGCCGTCGCCTTGAGTTACGTGGTGTTGAAAATGGCGTTAGTGTTTACGATGACTTCGCACATCACCCAACGGCTATTTTGGCAACGTTAGAAGCACTTCGCAGCAAAGTTGGCGGAACTTCACGTATTCTTGCAGTGCTCGAGCCTCGTTCGAATACCATGAAAATGGGAGTCAATAAAAATGATATTGCGCCTGCGCTAGGCCGTGCAGATGAAGTGTTTCTGTTCCAACCGGCCAATATCCCTTGGATGGTGACGGATATTGCTGAAAAATGTGTTCAACCCGCCCGTTGGAGTGCAGATATTGAGGCATTCACCAATATGATTATTGAAACCGCACAACCGGGTGACCATATTTTGGTGATGAGCAATGGTGGCTTTAGCGGCATTCATGGCAAATTGCTCGCAGCTTTGAAGGCGAAAGCAGAAACAGAGCAAGATGATTAGATTCTCTTAGCTAGCTATTTGATAACCCCAGTGATCCTTATGATTGCTGGGTTTTTTTTATGTTTGGCATACTCAATGGGCACTGTTCTATGACGAGACTTAATGTTATTGGGCTATTCATCTCTTTTTTTAAACTTCCCATATAGCAATCTAGCGAATCTGTGAAAAGGTGGAACAAGCAGCCAACCGCAATCGCTTTGAGTTTCCATGATGGCATGAATAGTAACACCACATAAACAACCGCAGCCCAAAAGGAATGAAGTGGGTGGAACCCAATACCACAGCGTTCTGGGTCAAAAATAGGGTCAGCTAGCAGATGATCTAAATCGATAGCCATCGTGGCTATCATGATCAGGGCAGCGAGTTTCCAATTTTTTCGCCAAAATAGGTAACCAAAGGCAATTGGCATCAGAAAGTGAAAGCCGTAGTGTATGAAGTTGCGGAAAATATCAAATAACAAAATGATGTCTCAAAATCGAATAGAAACAGACAAAAACAATAAGAGGGAAATCGAATTTCCCTCTTATTCTAATGTATATCAATAGATTAAAGCTCTTGTTCAAATAACGCTAAAATCGCTTCATACAACTCTTTTGTGGTGAAATTGTTGGCTGGCGTTGAGAAGATAGTATCATCACCAGCAATACTACCTAAAATTCCTTCTGCTTTACCTAATGAATCTAATAAACGTGCAATAAGCTGTGCAGCACCTGGACTCGTTCTGATCACGACAACAGAAGGGTTGTAGTCTATATCCAAAACTAAGTTTTTGAGTGGGCTGGTGGCGGTAGGGACACCAGGCTCTGTCGGTAGGCAATATACCATTTCCATTTTTGCATTACGGGTGCGAACAGCACCAAATTTGGTTAGCATTCTGGAAATTTTTGATTGGTTAATATTTTCGAAGCCTTCTTCTTGCAAAGCCGTGACAATTTCAGCTTGCGAGCTAAATTTTTCTTCTTTAAGTAGGGCTTTAAAAGCCTTAACCAAGTCTTCTTGTTTAGACGGAGTGCGCATAATCAACCCATTCTTTTGCATTGAATTAAGCTGTATTATCCGTAAAAGTGCATTTTTATGCAACAAAATTGCGTTATGATGAGTTTATAACCAGCGAATAACTTAAAGTTAAGCAATTTCGTTTTAGGCTGGTAGTTAGAAGTATTAATTTATCGTAAATTGTGAAAATGAAAAATTAGCATAATAGAGCAATGAATTTTTCAGATATTCGTTGTAAATTTATTGTTAATAAAAATATTTTTGATTGAAAAATATACACAGAAAACAACTTATTGTGCGAAATGCAATACCCAGAAAAACTATTTGTTAAAAAAGTGCCCGTTATCTCATTAACAGATAAGGAATTTGTTTAGAATACTGGCAATTAATAAACAAGTTCTCTTGCGTTAAACTCTCTCTCTATCTGTTAACAAATTGTTTTTTATACGTAATGTGTTAAGTGTATAACAAATAAAGTGATATCTTTTTAAAGTACAAATTAAGGAGTTTCAGAATGAAAGTTGCAGTCCTAGGTGCAGCAGGTGGTATCGGTCAGGCTCTCGCCCTTCTTCTCAAAAACCAGCTCCCAGCAGGTTCAGAACTCTCCCTCTACGACATCGCACCAGTCACTCCAGGTGTTGCTGCTGACTTAAGCCATATCCCTACTGATGTTAAAGTGACAGGCTTTGCTGGCGAAGATGCAAAACCTGCATTAAAAGGTGCTGACATTGTCCTTATTTCTGCGGGTGTTGCACGTAAACCAGGTATGGACCGTTCTGACTTATTTAACATCAATGCGGGTATCGTCCGTAATCTGATCCAACAAATTGCTGAAACTTGCCCTAAAGCATTGATTGGTATCATCACTAACCCAGTGAATACCACTGTTGCTATCGCTGCTGAAGTCCTGAAAAAAGCAGGCGTTTACGATAAAAACCGTTTATTCGGTGTGACGACATTAGATATCATCCGTTCTAATACATTTGTTGCTGAACTAAAAGGCAAAAATGTTAATGACCTCGAAGTGCCTGTGATTGGTGGCCACTCTGGTGTGACTATCCTGCCACTGTTATCTCAAATTGAAGGTGTTAGCTTCACTGACGAAGAAGTCGCAGCGTTAACTAAGCGTATTCAAAATGCAGGTACAGAAGTCGTTGAAGCGAAAGCGGGTGGCGGGTCTGCAACTTTATCTATGGGCCAAGCAGCTGCACGTTTAGGTTTATCTTTAATTCGTGGTTTGCAAGGTGAAAGCAATGTGGTTGAATGTGTTTACACCGAAGGTGATGGTGAACATGCTCGCTTCTTTGCACAACCCGTTGTTTTAGGCAAAAACGGTATCGAAAAACATTTACCAATCGGTAAATTAAGTGCATTTGAAGAGAAAGCACTGAAAGACATGCTAGATGTATTAAAAGCAGATATCGAATTAGGTGAAAAATTTATTAATGGCTAATGCCAGTTAACACTTTTCCTAATTGTAAAGGGTTGAGTTTCGTTTAGAGCTCAACCTTTTTTATTGGGTTGCCATCAAAAGATAAGGCCGTGAATATATTGATTATTCACGGCCTTATATCTATATCCCATACAATTTTTAATCTTCCACTGGTGCCTTTTCTCTGACTTTTCTTTCTAATAAATCCCCTGTAATTGGGTCGTAATAACGACTTGGCCAAATTTCAGCTGGGTGAATGGCTAAGAAATTTGCAATGATCCATTCCCCTTTAGGCCAAGGGCGTGATAGCGCATTTGCTAACGTTGAAGAGCTTAGCCCTGCCTCGCGTGAAATTGCGGCAAGGGTTGTCCCACGTTTACGTAAAGCAGCAATGATATCTGCAGGGTGCCAGTCCGATTTCCGTAAAATCATTTTTTAGTCCTTTTTTCACTTAGAATCATGTAGAGTTAGTGGTACGAGTAACAGAAAATTATGGTACAGTCAGTACATCCGTTTAGTTATTGGAAATAAAATAACAGAAATTTCCCAAAATAATTTCTGATTTTTTCTTAAAAATTCATTTTATGAAACTGTCGTGGTTTTTATGAAATTAAATAGAAAGTCAGAATGAAGAACTGTGAATTAGGATAAAGCTTTGTTATTAAAACTAACTCTTTCTAGTTAGGGAGAGGAATGACATATTTAATGCTACTTTTTACTTGTACTCATAATATATCTAGATTAGTTAATAAAATTAGTTAAATTATTAGCGAGTAAATTATTTAATTGTCTGTTATTAAAAGAAATTAGAATTCTAATAACAAATATGATTTGTATATTATTATTTATAGGTATAAATAAAACGAATAGATTAATGAAGTTTTGAGAAAATAGAGATAGTTTTCAACAACTGGAAATCGAATTGTCATCATGACTAGGAGGGTCAGCATGTACAAGGAATGGCTAACGGCAAAAGAGTTGGTTGGGTTACAAGGGTTTCCCATGACAACTCAAGGCATTAATGCCATGGCAAGGCGTGAAAACTGGGTAAGTCGCAAAAGACGAGGTATTCAAGGCAAAGCCTTGGAATACCATATAAGTTCTTTACCTATCGATATTTTTGAAAGCCAGTTTGCTAACGAAACTTCACCACTTTATCAAGTAAAACGAAATGATAATGCCTTTATTTGGCAGGAAGCTTATAAGCAGCTTTCCAATGATGAACGAGACATTATCCTGACATTTATTATGCGCGAAGGGGCACTAGCGCTAATTAATTTAATTAATAATAAGTAATTTACAATTACTTAAGATGTAAATAATTAATATATAAAAATAATATTATATTGAATTAAAAAAAATTTTTTAACAGATGACATTTTAGTAAAGCTGCAAAAGCAGGTTTCATAATACAAGTGTGAAGTGAAAAATGAAAAAATTGTGGTTCACTGCCAAAGAATTAGCTGGGTTAGAAGGACTCCCGACATCTCCTCAGGGAATTAACCTAATGGCAAGACGAGAAGGCTGGAAAAACCGCCGTAAAAGAGGGGTACAGGGTAAAGCTGTTGAGTATTATTTTGAAAGCTTACCGGGGGAAATCCAAGGGCAACTTAGCCTGCATGAGCCTTCGGTAACTTACCAAAGCCAAAGAACAGATGCATTGCAAATTTGGTCGGAAGCGTATTACCAACTGACAGAGTCTGAGCGCAATAAAATAGTGAAATATATCCTGCGTTACGGTTTGTCGTCACTGCTTGCTCAAATCGATGAAGAAGACAAAGGGGAAAAATAACGTTTCCCCTTTTCTTGATCTGCTTTGTCTTTTCTAGTGACTAAGAGTGGCGTTGAATTGCGATATAAGCTAAGCCGATCAATGCATCTTTATAAATTGAATCTTCAATTACATTCAAGGCATCAATCGCTTTTTGTGCTTCTTCTTGGGCTCTTGCATAGGTATATTCAAGGGAACCACAGCGTTTCATGGTTGCCAGAACCGTATCTAACAGATGGCGCCCATTGCCTTGCTCAATCGCTTGGCGGATCAACGCGGATTCTTCTTCATTACCATTTTGCATTGCGTGAAGTAGGGGAAGTGTAGGTTTACCTTCATCTAAATCATCACCCGTATTTTTTCCTAATTGAGCGTTGTCTGCATCATAATCGAGAAGATCGTCAATTAACTGAAAAGCTGTACCAATATAGCGACCATAATCTTGTAGCGCTTTTTCTTGTGCCGGTGTTGCATTAGCTAAAATAGCAGATGCGTGAGCGGCCGCTTCAAAAAGACGTGCGGTTTTACTGTAGATCACTTGCATGTAGTTTTCTTCAGTAATATTGGGATCATTGCAGTTCATCAGCTGTAAAACTTCCCCTTCAGCGATCACATTCGTCGCTTCAGACATCAGTTTTAGCACCCGCATTGAATCGAGATCCGTCATCATCTGGAATGATCGAGTGTAAATAAAATCACCCACGAGGACACTCGCTGCATTACCAAAAACAGCATTTGCAGTTTGTTTTCCACGACGCATATCGGACTCATCAACGACGTCATCATGTAGCAGCGTTGCGGTATGAATGAACTCGATCAACGCTGCAACTTGGGTATGTTTATGACCCGAGTAGCCTAAAGATCGACCTGCAAGCACTGCGATCATCGGCCGGATCCTTTTACCGCCACCACTGACGATGTAATAACCAAGCTGGTTAATTAGTGCAACATCTGAATTCAATTGACTGAGGATGGCTTCGTTTACCGCTGACATATCCTCAGTTGTCAGTTCAATAATAGATTCTAAATTCATTGTAATTTATTCATATTATTAGTTTTTGGTTCATTCCCGAAATAAAAAAATGGGAGACCGATAGAACAGTTATCTTTCTAGCATAACATTATTAATTATAAGATTATCAGGTGTGATGCAAAAAATGTTTAAATAAGTAACAATTGAGTGAATAGGCGCTAAATCAATGCTCAAAAACGGTTATTGAGAAAAAAGTCGTATTTTTTGTCATCTAACCGCATTATTGGCTTGTGTTCTGATGCTTTTTTGCGTAGAATTCGCGCCCTATTGTGAATATTTTATAGCGTACTCTGGAATTGAAATATTTAACGGGTGCGCGGAAAGCGGAGTTAATATGTACGCGGTTTTCCAAAGTGGTGGTAAACAACACCGAGTTAGCGAAGGTCAAACTGTCCGCCTAGAAAAGCTGGACATCGCAACAGGTGAAACTGTTGAATTTGATCAAGTTCTGATGGTTGCTAATGGCGATGAGATCCAAATCGGTGCTCCTATCGTTGAAGGCGTTAAAGTGAAAGCGGAAGTGGTTGCACACGGTCGTGGCGAAAAAGTTAAAATCGTCAAGTTCCGTCGTCGTAAACATAGCCGTAAACAACAGGGTCATCGTCAGTGGTTCACTGATGTTAAGATCACTGTCATCGCTTAAGATTTAGGAGAGCAGATTAATGGCACACAAAAAGGCTGGTGGTTCGACTCGTAACGGTCGTGACTCAGAAGCAAAACGTTTAGGTGTTAAACGTTTTGGTGGTGAAGCTGTATTAGCAGGTAGCATCATCGTTCGTCAACGTGGTACTAAGTTCCACGCAGGTAACAACGTAGGTTGTGGCCGTGACCACACTCTGTTCGCATTAGCGGACGGTAAAGTTAAATTTGAAGTTAAAGGTCCAAACAATCGTAAATTTATCAGCATCGAAGCTGAATAAGTTTTCTGACCTTTAATTCAGAATTAAAGCCCTGCAAAAACCTTTTGCGGGGCTTTTTATATTCAGATATTTGATCTTTAATGAACTACACACGAATTAAAGATGCACCATCTCTGAGTAGAACAGCCATCCAGCGTTATGCGGCTCAGAAGCGGAGAGAGAATTATGAAATTTGTAGATGAAGCCAAAATATTGGTCGTGGCAGGAGATGGTGGCAATGGTTGTGTCAGCTTCCGCCGTGAAAAATACATCCCTAAAGGGGGACCGGACGGTGGTGACGGTGGCGATGGTGGGGACGTTTACTTACAAGCAGACGAAAACCTCAACACGTTAATCGATTACCGTTTTGAAAAATCCTTTCGTGCAGAGCGCGGCCAGAATGGCCAAAGCCGTGAATGTACAGGTAAACGTGGTCAAGATATCACAGTTAAAGTGCCCGTAGGAACGCGTGTACGCGATTTAGGGACTAACGAAGTACTTTGTGATATGACGCGCCACGAACAACGTCATATGGTCGCTAAAGGCGGTTTCCATGGGCTTGGAAATACCCGTTTTAAATCTTCAGTAAATCGTGCTCCACGTCAACGTACAATGGGGACAAAAGGGGAAACTCGCGAAATACTGTTAGAGTTGATGCTGTTAGCGGATGTGGGCATGCTTGGTATGCCAAATGCGGGTAAATCAACATTTATTCGTTCAGTATCAGCCGCCAAACCAAAAGTTGCAGATTATCCCTTTACCACTTTAGTCCCAAGCTTGGGTGTGGTGCGTATGGATAACGAACAAAGCTTTGTGGTTGCGGATATACCCGGGTTGATCGAAGGTGCGGCTGAAGGCGCAGGTCTTGGGATCCAATTCCTGAAACACTTAGAGCGTTGTCGTGTCTTACTTCACTTGGTTGATATTTGCCCTATTGATGAGTCTGATCCTGTCGAAAATGCGAAGATCATCATTAGTGAGTTAGAAAAATACAGTGAAAAACTGGCAGCAAAACCACGTTGGTTAGTCTTCAATAAGATTGATATCTTAGGTGAAGAGGGATCAGCACAGCGCGCAGCAGAAATTGCCAAAGCAATGGGCTGGGAAGATAAATTCTATATGATTTCCGCAGTTAACCACGAAGGTGTGAAAGCACTGTGTTGGGATATCATGGAATTTATGAATACTCAACCACGTGATATGGCAACGACTGAAGATACACAGCAACCTGAGAAAGTTGAATTCATGTGGGATGACTACCACAAAGAACAACTTTCAGGTACTGAAGATTTTGATGATGACTGGGATGACGATTGGGATGAAGATGACGACGAAGGTGTCGAAATCATTTATCAAAAATAGTTTATCTTAAAAATGTAAAAAGGCGCGAAAGCGCCTTTTACATTTCTAAACCCACGTATGTCTAAACCGCGTATGATCAGTTTTTCTGATACAGATCTTTATACAGACGGCTTTCAAATCGTACTAATGGTACTCGACGAGTACGCTGCTGGTTTTGTGGTACCGCATAAGCAGAGATAAATTGCACAAAAGCCACACGTTGGCCACTGGCGGTTGTGATAAAACCAGCGAGGTTATAGACCCCTTGTAGTGCTCCCGTTTTGGCGGAAACTTTACCATTTACACCAGCCTCATCAAAACCACCACGGTAACGCAAAGTGCCATCATGGCCGGCAAGTGGAAGCATAGAAATAAAATCGAGTTGTTGATCATTTTTTGCGATAAACTGCAAAACTTCCATCATCGTTGCTGGGGTGATCAAGTTATGGCGGGACAAACCAGATCCATCAACCATTACGGTATTGCCAAGGTCGATCCCTGCTTTTTGCTTCAGCACTTGTCTTACCGCATCGGATCCTGAACGCCAAGTTCCTGGAACACCATAATATTCCCGACCGATAGTACGAAAAACAGTATCCGCTATCATATTATCGGATTTTTTTAGCATCACTTTTAGCAAGTCATGCAGTGGTTTAGATTCAGTTTTGACTAACACCTGTGATTGAGGTGCTGGAAATGTGCGTTTTTTCACATGGCCAGTAAGCTCAATACCCGCGGTGGCTAACTCATTTTTGACAATCGCCCCTGAGTAACTCGCTCCATTTTGCACCGCAAAGGCAAGTGGCAAGGGCTCACTGCGTTGAGTTAAGCAACCTGTTAGGGTGTAGCGGTTCAGTTCGCCAGGAACGACGTCAAGCTCGCAATAGCGTGCTTCTGGGGAGCCTTTAGCTAGTGTTTTGACTTCGCTGAACATATTGACAGGGTAAAAACTAGCCGCCTTAATGAATGCATAATCTCCTGCTTTTTCAGCGGGGTAAAGAGAAACTGAAAAACAGTTACGGTCAATAATAGCAGCAGCAGGCGGCGCACTAAAACATTGGGTCATGTCATTCCAAACCCAACCTGGTGCTTTGTCATGGCTAGTAAAAGCAGAAATATCAACAACCAGATCGCCATCAACTTTATGGATCCCAAGCTGCTTTAATGCATTAGCCATATTACGAATTTGTTGGCGGGTTAGTGTTGGGTCACCACTGAAACGGATCACTAAATCGCCAGTCAATGTGTTGTTGCTAAGTTTTGCATCAGTTTCAAAATTGGTGACAAAACGGTAGTCTGGCCCCAGTTGTAACAGGGCGGCAAGAGCGGTCACAACCTTTTGCGTACTTGCAGGTAATGCCATTTGCTGCGCATTATAATCAATTAATGGGGTGCTACTTCCCACTTTTTGCGCGACCAGAGCAAGGTTAGTGCCATCAGGTAAATATTGTTTGTACTCATCAATAGGAATAGCTAGAGCTTGCGCACTGGCTAAGGTTATTCCTAAAGAGATTATCCATTTTCTGGTTAAAGTTAATAATGACATATATTTCACGCATTAGGGTGGACATATAATACATACTAAAGTGTAATGCCTAAGAAAGTAAACGGTGACCCGTTATTAAGTCTCAGTTAAAATAGCGTACATTATGATAAGATAAATGAGTACATAAGTCTGATTGCGTTTTTTTACTAGAACACCCTCGTTTTACGCAGGTGTTCGGTGTACTGTTGTTACAAAATCAGGAAGATACTTGTTTTTAGATAGGATTGAACCGAGGTATTTATTAATGAAACAGATCCCGATGACGGTACTTGGTGCGGATAAGCTAAGAGAAGAGCTTGAATTCCTTAAATCTGTCCGTCGCCCAGAAATTATTGCATCTATTGCAGAAGCGCGTGAGCACGGTGACTTAAAAGAAAATGCAGAATATCATGCAGCACGTGAGCAACAAGGTTTCTGTGAGGGCCGTATTCAAGAAATTGAAGGTAAACTTTCTCACGCTCAAGTGATCGATGTCACTAAAATGGTTAATAACGGTCGCGTTATCTTTGGCGCAACAGTAACAGTATTGAATGTTGATACTGACGAAGAGCTAACGTATCGTATTGTTGGTGATGACGAAGCCGATATTAAGATCAATCTGATTTCTGTGAACTCACCGATAGCACGTGGCTTAGTGGGTAAAGAAGTTGATGATGCGGTCTCGATTAAAACCCCAGGTGGCGATGTCGAGTTCGAAATTCTTAAAGTTGAGTATATCTGATTCCTATTTGCCTGAATTGGTTATATTATTTCCCTGATTTAAAGAAAAAGGCCGCAGGCGGCCTTTTTCACCATATAAAACATGCTTTCAATGGCATTTTTATATAAATGATGAGGGATTATTTAGGTAAAATGATTTTGCGGTCTGCCGAAGGACGGTAGATAACAAGAATTTTACCGATGATTTGTACATTTACTGCACCAGTTTCGCGAACAATCGCATCAGCGATCAAATTTTTAGTATCACGGTCTTCGCCTGCGATCTTGACTTTGATAAGCTCATGATGCGCTAATGAGAGTTCAATCTCAGCTAAAACACCTTCGGTTAAACCATTGTTGCCGATCATAACAACAGGGTTTAAATGGTGAGCGAGACTTTTTAGGTGCTGAATTTGTTTTTTATTAAGATTCATTGATTTTTTGCTTGGTTAGTATTGAAAATGGCTTATTCTACCGCCATCTGATATCTATCACCATCAATTATATCTTTTTGATGGTAAAGAAGCAGCAAGTTAGGTGAAGTTCTTTTAGTATAGTTGGAAAGCACAATGGCCAATAAAAAACGTTCGGCAAGCTCAAGTCGCTGGTTGCAAGAGCATTTTAGTGATAAATATGTTCAGCAAGCACAAAAAAAAGGGCTGCGCTCACGTGCATGGTTTAAGCTGGAGGAAATCCAGCAAGGTGATAAAATTTTTAAACCAGGTATGACCGTTGTTGATTTAGGAGCAGCCCCTGGTGGTTGGTCGCAATACGTTGTTAGCCAAATAGGTCATAATGGGCGGGTTATTGCTTGTGACTTATTGCCGATGGACCCAATCGTTGGTGTTGATTTCCTGCAAGGGGATTTTCGCGACGAAGCCGTTCTCGCCGCTTTGTTAGAACGCGTTGGCGACAAAAAAGTACAGGTGGTCATGTCTGACATGGCGCCAAATATGAGTGGGACACCAGCGGTTGATATTCCTCGCTCTATGTATCTAGTTGAATTAGCATTGGATATGTGCCGTTCTGTATTGGCACCTGGGGGAAGTTTCATTGTTAAAGTGTTTCAGGGAGAAGGCTTTGACGATTACCTTAGGGATATCCGCTCCCTGTTTACGAAAGTAAAAGTTCGTAAACCTGAATCTTCGCGGGCACGATCGCGTGAAGTATACATTGTAGCGACAGGGCTAAAACTATAGTACCCTGAGCGTTATTTGTTAACACAGTTGTAATATGAGGTTAATCCCTTGAGTGACATGGCGAAAAACCTGATTCTCTGGTTAGTCATCGCAGTTGTTCTGATGTCCTTGTTCCAGAGTTTTGGCCCAAGCGATTCGAATAGTCGCAGAGTTGATTATTCAACGTTTATCAATGAGTTAGCCCAGGATCAGGTACGTGAAGTTCGTATCACCGGTCGTGAACTGAACGTCAGAAAGGCTGATAATAGCCGCTATACAACTTATCTTCCTATGCAGGATGAGAAGCTGTTAGACACTATGCTGAATAAGCATGTGACGGTTGTTGGTGAACCACCAGAAGAACCAAGCTTACTGACATCTATTTTTATTTCCTGGTTCCCAATGCTTCTGTTGATTGGTGTCTGGATTTTCTTCATGCGCCAGATGCAAGGCGGTGGCGGCAAGGGGGCAATGTCATTTGGCAAAAGTAAAGCCCGCATGCTGACAGAAGATCAGATCAAAACAACATTTGCAGACGTTGCTGGGTGTGATGAAGCCAAAGAAGAAGTGGGCGAAATCGTAGAGTTTCTGCGTGAACCTGCTCGTTTCCAAAAACTTGGCGGTAAAATTCCAAAAGGCGTCCTGATGGTAGGGCCTCCAGGAACAGGTAAAACATTACTGGCAAAAGCTATCGCTGGTGAGGCAAAAGTGCCATTCTTCACCATTTCCGGTTCTGACTTTGTGGAAATGTTTGTGGGCGTGGGTGCTTCTCGTGTTCGTGACATGTTCGAACAAGCGAAAAAAGCAGCGCCTTGTATCATCTTTATTGATGAGATCGATGCGGTAGGTCGTCAACGTGGTGCAGGTCTTGGTGGTGGTCACGATGAGCGTGAGCAAACACTGAACCAAATGCTGGTTGAGATGGACGGTTTCGAAGGTAACGAGGGTATTATTGTTATCGCAGCAACTAACCGTGCTGACGTACTTGACCCTGCCTTATTACGTCCAGGTCGCTTTGACCGTCAGGTAGTCGTTGGCTTACCAGACGTTCGTGGCCGTGAACAAATTCTGAAAGTGCATATGCGTCGTGTACCTATCGACCCAAGCGTGGATACTTTCATTCTTGCACGTGCAACTCCGGGTTTCTCGGGTGCTGAATTGGCAAACTTGGTTAACGAAGCCGCATTATTTGCAGCACGTGCAAATATGCGTGTCGTTTCCATGGTCGAATTCGAAAAAGCGCGTGACAAAATTTGGATGGGTGCAGAGCGTCGTTCTCTGATGATGACCGAAGAGCAAAAAGAATCAACGGCTTACCATGAAGGTGGTCATATGATTATCGGTCATTTAATGCCAGAGCATGACCCTGTTCACAAGGTTACAATTGTTCCACGTGGCCAAGCGCTGGGGGTGGCATTCTTCTTACCTGAAGGTGATGAAGTTAGCCGTAGCCGCTTGAAACTCGAAGGTATGATTGCGACAGCTTATGCGGGTCGTATTGCGGAAGAGTTGATTTATGGTCGTGAAAAAGTCACTACAGGGGCTTCTTCCGATATTCAGTTTGCAACCAATACTGCACGTAACATGGTAACGCAATGGGGCTTCTCAGACCGTTTAGGTCCAATGCAATACTCGAAAGAAGAAGGCCCTGCGTTCTTAGGTCGTTCTTCAGGTAATGGTTCTGGAATTTCTGATGAAACAGCACGTATTGTTGATGAAGAAATTAAGAAAATTTTAGACCATTGCTACCAACTGGCTTACAAAACACTGGAAGACAATATCGATATTCTGCATGCAACGAAAGATGCATTGCTGAAATATGAAACTATCGATATGCCAATGATTGATGATTTAATGAATCGTCGTCCAGTTCGTGAGCCTGCAGGTTGGGATGAAGACAAAAAAGTCAGTAATGTGACAGGTACATTTGGTAAAGGTGCAGCAAACGCAGCTGAAAAACCTCAATCTGAAGAACCGAAAAACAGTACTGAAGAACCAAGTAAGACAGATAATAGTCATACAGATAATAGTAATAATGCTGATGAATCAAACCCATCAGACAATAACGACAGCAAGCCACAATAAGCGGTCGTGAAATAAAATACGAAGACCCCAGTTCGCTGGGGTTTTTTTCGTTAAGGAAAAATAACAATGCAGATCAAAGCGAGAGGCAGTGTCCTTGACTTATCAACACCTAAGGTGATGGGGATTTTGAATGTTACTCCTGATTCATTTTCAGATGGTGGCACTCATAATCGTTATCAGGATGCGCTTGAACATGTGGCCAAAATGGTTCAACACGGTGCGGCTATCATTGATATCGGAGGTGAATCAACCCGTCCTGGCGCTGCCGAAGTCTCTGTGAATGAGGAACTTGATAGAGTTATCCCTGTGGTTGAAGCGATAGCGCAACGTTTTGATGTGTGGGTTTCAGTCGATACATCTAAAGCACAAGTCATGGCAGAAGCCGCAAATGCAGGTATGCATATCATCAATGATATTCGCTCGCTTCATGAGCCGGATGCATTAGAAGTCGCTGCGAAAACAGGTTTACCCGTGTGTATTATGCATATGCAAGGTCAGCCAAGAACGATGCAAGAAGCACCGAATTATGAAAACGTGGTGCGTGAAGTAAAAGACTATCTTAACGCTGAAATCACCCGATGCGTGACGGCCGGGATTGATAGACAGCAAATTATCCTTGATCCAGGCTTTGGCTTTGGCAAAAACTTGTCGCATAATTACCAGTTATTGGCAAACTTAGAACAATTTCATAATTTCGGACTACCGCTATTGGCAGGGATGTCACGTAAATCTATGATTGGACAATTATTGAATGTTCCACCACAAGAACGCCTCGCAGGCAGCCTAACTTGTGCAGTGATTGCTGCGATGCAAGGGGCACACATCATTCGAGTTCATGATGTCAAAGAAACCGTGCAAGCGATGCAAGTGGTACAGATGACTCTGTCAGAAAAGGAAAAATAAGCGTATGAGCGACCGTAAATATTTTGGTACTGATGGTATTCGTGGCAAAGTGGGCGATAGCCCAATTACCCCTGATTTTGTTTTAAAATTAGGTTGGGCGGCAGGGAAAGTCCTTGCACGTCATGGCTCACGTAAAATTATTATTGGTAAAGATACGCGTATTTCTGGCTATATGTTGGAATCCTCTTTAGAAGCAGGCTTAGCAGCTGCAGGTCTATCTGCATCTTTCACAGGCCCAATGCCAACCCCTGCAGTCGCTTATTTAACACGCACTTTCCGTGCAGAAGCGGGGATTGTGATTTCCGCATCTCATAACCCTTATTATGATAATGGGATCAAATTCTTCTCAATTGATGGAACTAAGCTGCCTGATGAAGTAGAAGAAGCCATTGAAGCTGAAATGGAAAAGCCGATTACCTGCGTTGAGTCAGCAGAGTTAGGTCGTGCAAACCGCATAGTCGATGCTGCAGGCCGTTATATTGAGTTCTGTAAAGGAACGTTCCCAAGCGAACAAAGCCTGTCTAGCTTAAAAATCGTCATTGACTGTGCTAACGGGGCTACTTATCACATCGCACCAAATGTGTTTCGTGAATTAGGGGCTGAAGTCATCACTATTGGTTGCGATCCGAACGGGATCAACATCAATGAAGAATGTGGTGCAACGGATGTTCGTCAGCTACAACAAAAAGTATTAGAAGAAAAAGCCCACGTCGGTTTAGCATTTGATGGTGACGGTGACCGTATTATTATGGTCGACCACCTCGGTGAAAAAGTTGATGGTGACCAAATTCTCTTTATTATTGCTCGTGAAGCGCTACGCCAAGGTCAGCTTAAAGGTGGCGTTATCGGAACCTTGATGAGTAATATGGGGTTAGAAATCGCCCTAAAACAGCTAGGAATTCCTTTTGAGCGTGCAAAAGTGGGCGACCGCTATGTGCTCGAAAAACTACAGGAAAAAGGCTGGCGCATGGGGGCTGAAAACTCAGGTCACGTGATTTTATTAGATAAAACGACTACCGGTGACGGGATTGTAGCGGGCTTGCAAGTATTAAGTGCAATGGTACGTAACCATATGAGCCTACACGATTTATGCAGTGGTATGAAATTATTACCTCAAGTGTTAGTCAATGTTCGTTTCAAAGGCCAACACGACCCATTACAGAGTGATGCGGTAGTTGCTGCGAACGAAGAAGTTGAAAAACAATTGGCAGGAAAAGGCCGTGTGTTACTGAGAAAATCAGGAACAGAACCGTTAATCCGTGTCATGGTTGAAGGTGAAAACGAAGCTGATGTGACTGCAATGGCAAACCGCATTGCTGATGCCGTAAAAGCAGCTGGCTAAGTTGTTATTGGTGAAGCTGAGCAATATTTTGATGATTTGTTGTTTTTTTCTGCAAATAATCAAATGGAGTCAAAATAGACTTGCTTGTCTGCTCAGCTTTGGTTAGTATTCGCACCTGCTCAATCCCGTAAGAGTGTTTCTTCGCGGTCGAAATGAGTAGGTGTGCAGTGATAAAGGTCATAGCATTACGCTATGCACCGCAACTGAATAGGTAACTCAAATGTATGTAGCTCTTTTAATTATATTCTTGCTAGCGGCTATCGGGCTTATTGGTCTGATCATGTTACAGCAAGGTAAAGGTGCTGACATGGGAGCTTCATTCGGTGCGGGCGCTTCTGCAACACTGTTTGGTTCATCGGGTTCAGGTAACTTCATGACCCGTATGACTGGGATCTTGGCTGCTGTGTTTTTCATCATCAGTTTAATACTTGGCAATATGACTGCCAACAAGTACGGAACTGGTAGTGGTAGTAAGTGGGAAAACATTAGTGAACCTACTAAAGTCGAGCAACCAACAGACGTTCCGGCAGCACCAGCTACACCAACGAGCGATATCCCTCGTTAAGTGTGAAAGATTCCGAATGAAGGCAACTAATGCCATCATTAAGTAGTAAGCTCAGCGATGAGTGAGAAGTTAAAATTTGAGGTTATTGATTAAGTATTGATAACCTCGCCTCAGTGCCGAGGTGGTGAAATTGGTATACACGCTACCTTGAGGTGGTAGTGCCTACAAAACGGGCGTACGGGTTCAAGTCCCGTCCTCGGCACCATTATTTTAGATAGCTTGTGATTTACAGGTTATCCGTGTAGAATATGACACGTTTTCGAACGCGGGATGGAGCAGCTTGGTAGCTCGTCGGGCTCATAACCCGAAGGTCGTCGGTTCAAATCCGGCTCCCGCAACCATTTCTTATTCAACATACCTTGTCAGTATCGCAGTCTATAGTAGTTATCCGGTGTAGTAATCAAGTGCAGTTATCTAACAGCTCTCAAAATTTCTCATCGATTTCTCTAGATTTTACAGGTATAATAAGAATATGGTGAACCCGTGCACTACAGGGTCCAGTTGCATAAAGCCCCGAATTTCGGGGTTTTTTGTTATTTGACAATCGAATTAACTGGGCTTTTATAGCCCTTTTTTTATGTCTGGGGGTGGGCTTGTCCACATTAGAACAGAAATTAACAGAGATGATCTCAGCACCTGTGGAGGCGCTAGGCTTTGAATTTGTAGGCTTAGAGTTTGTCCGTGGCCGTACATCAACACTGCGTGTCTTCATTGATAGTGAAGAAGGCATCACTGTTGATGATTGTGCTGATGTCAGCCATCAGGTCAGTGCAGTATTGGACGTTGAAGATCCAATTTCTGTCATTTATAACCTGGAAATATCGTCACCAGGGCTTGAGCGTCCATTATTCACCATTGCGCATTACGAGCGTTTTATGGGGGAAGAGGTGGCATTGACTTTGCGTATAGCAATGCAGAACCGCCGTAAGTGGCAAGGAATTATTAAGGCCATAGACGGTGAAATGATTACGGTTACTGTAGATGGTAAGGATGAGGTGTTCGCCCTCGGCAACATCCAGAAAGCTAACTTGGTACCCCACTTTTAATAAAGTTCAATGAGGCAACTAGGATGAATAAAGAAATTCTGGCTGTTGTAGAAGCGGTTTCTAACGAAAAATCCCTCCCTCGTGAAAAAATCTTCGAGGCTCTGGAAACTGCATTAGCGACGGCGACTAAAAAGAAATACGAGCAAGAAATTGATGTCCGTGTGGAAATTGACCGTAAATCAGGTGATTTCGACACGTTCCGTCGTTGGTTAATTGTGGAAGAAGTCACAATGCCAACACGTGAAATTACGTTGGAAGCGGCTCAATACGAAGATCCAGCGCTGCAGCTTGGAGAGTACGTCGAAGACCAAATCGAGTCTGTTGTATTTGACCGTATTACCACTCAAACAGCTAAACAAGTTATCGTACAGAAAGTTCGTGAAGCAGAACGTGCGATGGTTGTTGACCAATTCCGTGAGCAACAAGGTGAAATCATCACTGCTCAGGTAAAAAAAGTTAATCGTGAAAATATCACGTTAGATTTAGGCAATAACGCTGAAGCCGTTATTCTGCGTGAAGATATGTTGCCACGTGAAAATTTCCGTCCAGGTGACCGTATCCGCGGAGTCCTGTATGATGTTCGTCCTGAAGCACGCGGCGCACAGCTTTTTGTTACGCGTTCTCGCCCTGAAATGTTGATTGAATTATTCCGCATTGAAGTGCCAGAAATCGGCGAAGAAATTATTGAAATCAAAGCCGCTGCCCGTGATCCAGGTTCTCGTGCAAAAATCGCAGTTAAAACTAATGACAAGCGTATCGACCCAGTTGGTGCTTGTGTTGGTATGCGTGGTGCACGTGTTCAAGCCGTTTCTAGTGAACTAGGCGGCGAAAGAATTGATATTGTGTTATGGGATGATAACCCAGCTCAGTTCGTTATTAATGCTATGGCTCCGGCTGATGTTGCATCTATTGTCGTCGATGAAGACAAATGTACGATGGATGTTGCCGTAGAAAGTAGTAATTTGGCACAAGCCATTGGGCGTAACGGTCAAAACGTGCGTCTGGCAGCTCAATTACTGAAAAAACACCGTGGTGATGACAAATGGGAATTAAATGTCATGACCGCAGAAGAGCTCAATGCAAAACATCAGGCAGAAGCACATGCTTCTATTGATACATTCACCAAGCATCTTGATATTGATGAAGAGTTTGCCACTGCACTTGTTGAAGAAGGCTTCTCGACGTTAGAAGAACTGGCTTACGTGCCTATTAATGAACTTCTGGAAATTGATGGTCTTGACGAAGAGACTGTTGAAGTTCTACGTGAAAGAGCGAAAGCGGCCCTCACCACAATAGAATTGGCTCAAAAAGAGAGCCTAGGTGATAATCAGCCAGCAGAAGATTTATTGAATCTTGAAGGTATGGATCGTACTCTTGCCTATAATTTGGCTACTCGTGGAATCTGTACACTGGAAGATCTTGCTGAGCAGGGCATCGACGACCTGATTGATATTGAAGGTCTGGATGATGAGAAAGCAGGTACGCTCATCATGGCCGCACGTAATATTTGCTGGTTCGGTAACGATGCGTAAACACTGTAGCAGGAAGGAACGGCATGACAGAAACTGTAAAAACATTGGCAACGGAAATTCAAACCACAGTTGATCGCCTGGTACAGCAATTTGCTGAAGCAGGGATCAAAAAAGGTGAGAATGACTCTGTTAGCCAGTCAGAAAAAGAAGCTTTACTGAGCCATTTAAACCGTGAACAAGGCGGGGCAACGGGTCAGCCAAGCAAAATGACACTACAGCGCAAAACTCGTAGTACGCTGAGTGTTCCCGTCACCGGTGGCAAAAGCAAATCGGTAAATGTCGAAGTCCGCAAAAAACGCACTTATGTGAACCGTGATGCTGAAGAAGCAAAAGCGGAAGAGCAGGCGCAGCGTGAAGCGGAAGAGCAGGCACAGCGCGAAGCTGAAGAACTGGCACAACGTCAAGCAGAAGCAAAACGATTAGCAGAAGAAACCGCTAAACGTGAAGCGGAAGAAAAGGCAAAACGTGAAGCCCAAGAGAAAGCAAAACGTGAAGCAGCAGATAAAGCTACGCGCGAAGCAGCGGAAAGAGAAAAAGTGAAACCAAGCGAAAATCAACAAAAGACAGGCAAAGCTGTAGAAAGTAATGCCGACAAACAACGCCGTGAAGCTGAAGCTGCGGAGCTAAAACGTAAAGCTGAAGAAGAAACTCAGCGCAAAGTTGAAGCAGAAGCACGCCGTGTAGCTGAAGAAGCTCGCAAAATGGCAGAAGAAAACGGTGAAAAGTGGACTGCTGAAACGAAAACTGAAGAAGACAGCGATTATCACACGACAACTTCGACGCACGCTCGTGCGGCTGAAGATGAAAGTGATGAGAAAGAAGAAGGCCGTCGTTCACGTAATCGTACTGCAAAAGCACCTCGCCAAAAGAAAGGTAATAAACTTTCTGAAAAAGCAGATCGCGAAGAAGAACGAGCCGCAGGCCGTTCAGGTCGCAGTAAAGGTAAACAACGTAAAGGTAGTTCTTTACAACAAAGCTTTACTAAGCCAGCAGCTGCGGTTAACCGTGATGTTGTGATTGGCGAAACGATCACTGTTGGTGAACTTGCTAATAAAATGGCAGTAAAAGGTTCTCAAGTCATCAAAACGATGATGAAGATGGGCGCAATGGCGACTATCAACCAAGTGATTGACCAAGAAACTGCACAGTTAGTTGCAGAAGAAATGGGCCACAAAGTTATTCTGCGTCGTGAAAACGAATTAGAAGAGTCAGTAATGAATGACCGTGACACAGGCTCTGCAATGCAAGAGCCACGTGCACCAGTTGTTACTATCATGGGTCACGTTGACCACGGTAAAACTTCTTTACTTGACTACATCCGTTCAACGAAAGTGGCGTCAGGCGAAGCGGGTGGTATTACTCAGCACATTGGTGCATACCACGTCCAAACTGACAAAGGTATGATTACCTTCTTAGATACCCCAGGTCACGCCGCGTTTACTTCTATGCGTGCTCGTGGTGCTCAGGCAACAGATATCGTTGTACTGGTTGTTGCTGCGGACGATGGTGTAATGCCACAAACAATCGAAGCTATCCAGCACGCAAAAGCGGCGGGTGTGCCAATCGTAGTTGCAGTGAACAAAATTGATAAGCCAGAAGCTGACATTGACCGTGTAAGAAATGAACTGTCTCAGTACGGTGTTATTTCTGAAGAGTGGGGCGGTGACACTCAATTTATCGGTGTATCTGCGAAAGTGGGTACAGGTATTGACGATTTACTTGATGCGCTGTTGCTGCAAGCTGAAGTATTAGAACTTAAAGCTGTTTATACCGGTATGGCGAGTGGTGTGGTCGTTGAATCTTATCTGGACAAAGGTCGTGGCCCAGTTGCGACAATCTTAGTTCAAGAAGGTACATTGAACAAAGGCGACATCGTCCTGTGTGGTTTCGAATATGGCCGTATTCGTGCAATGCGTAACGAATTAGGTAAAGATGTTCAGTCTGCAGGTCCTTCAATGCCAGTCGAGATTTTAGGTCTGTCTAGCGTACCTTCTGCAGGTGATGAAGCGACAGTTGTACGTGACGAGAAAAAAGCACGTGAAGTTGCCCTGTATCGTCAAGGTAAATTCCGTGATGTTAAACTCGCTCGTCAGCAGAAATCTAAACTGGAAAACATGTTTGCTAACATGGAAGAAGGTAAAGTTTCTGAGCTGAATATCGTTCTGAAAACCGACGTTCAAGGTACTTGTGAAGCGATTACTGACTCTCTAATGAAGCTGTCGACTGATGAAGTTAAAATTAAAATCATCGGTTCTGGTGTTGGTGGTATCACTGAAACTGACGCAACATTAGCAGCGGCATCGAATGCTATCATTTTAGGCTTCAACGTACGTGCAGATGCTTCTGCGCGTCGTGTGATTGAAAGTGAAAGCGTTGACTTACGCTACTACTCTGTTATCTATAGCTTAATTGATGAAATCAAACAAGCGATGAGCGGTATGTTAGCGCCTGAATACAAGCAGCAAATTATTGGTCTTGCAGAAGTTCGTGATGTGTTTAAATCACCGAAATTCGGCGCTGTTGCTGGTTGTATGGTTACTGAAGGTACCATTAAACGTAACAACCCAATCCGTGTCCTGCGTGATAACGTCGTTATCTATGAAGGTGAGTTAGAATCACTGCGTCGCTTTAAAGATGACGTCAGCGAAGTTCGTAACGGCATGGAATGTGGTATCGGCGTTAAGAACTACAATGATGTCCGTGTCGGCGATATGATCGAAGTCTTCGAAATCATTGAAGTTAAACGTTCTATCGACGGTTAATTTTGTGAGTACCCACGAAATGTCGTGGTGACAAACCAGTATGAATGAGGGGGCGCTTGCCCCCTTTATTGTCAGGAGATATAACGATGGCAAAAGAATTCAGTCGTGCACAACGCGTAGCACAAGAGATGCAAAAAGAAATTGCGATCATTTTACAGCGCGAGATCAAAGATCCGCGTATTGGTATGGCTACTGTTTCAGGTGTCGAGTTATCTCGCGACCTTGCATACGGTAAAGTCTTTGTGACTTTCTTCAATATCGCTAATGATAAAAGCGAAGAAGAAATGGTTGCAGATGGCATTAAAGCATTAAATGAAGCGTCTGGTTTTATACGTTCATTAATTGGGAAAGCAATGCGCTTGCGTATTATTCCTGAGTTAACATTTGAATATGATAATTCACTTGTTGACGGTATGCGGATGTCTAATTTAGTGTCAAATGTGATCCGCGATGATGAAAAACGTCGTGCGGATGTTAGTGATAAAGAGGAAAAATAATGGGGCGTCGTCGTAGCGGCCGTAATATTGACGGTGTAGTGCTGCTGGATAAACCCACGGATATTTCTTCAAATGATGCGCTGCAGAAAGTGCGGCGCTTTTTTAATGCCAATAAAGCTGGGCACACGGGGGCACTTGACCCTCTAGCAACAGGAATGTTGCCTGTTTGTCTCGGCGAAGCGACGAAATTTTCCCAGTTTTTACTCGATTCAGATAAACGTTATCGCGTCATTGCTCGTCTTGGGCAGCGTACTGATACGTCAGATTCACATGGCGAAATTATTAGTGAGCGTAACGTAGAGTTTACACAGCAGCAACTGGATGATGCTTTAGAATTTTTCCGTGGTGATACATTACAAGTTCCTTCAATGTATTCAGCGTTGAAACACCAAGGTCGTCCATTGTATGAATATGCGCGTAAAGGTATTACCGTTGAACGTGAAGCTCGTCCAATTACAGTGTATGAATTACAGTTTATTCGTTTAGAAAATAACGAATTAGAACTGGAAATACACTGTTCTAAAGGCACCTATATTCGTACAATTATCGATGATTTAGGTGAGATGTTAGGCTGTGGTGCGCATGTCATTTACCTGCGTCGAGTGCAAGTGGCTAACTATCCTTATGAGCGAATGGTAACATTGGAGCAACTAGCCGCTTTACGGGCAAAAGTCGATGCGGGTGAAGGTTCTTTTGAGTCCTTGCTTGACTCTTTATTATTGCCAATGGATACCGCAGTTGTTCATTTTCCAGCAGTAAATATTACAGAAGAAACAGCGGCTTATTTCAAACAGGGTCAACCTGTGAGAGCCGCAGTGCAAGCCCTTGAAGAGGGGTGTATGGTACGTGTCACCTGCGGTGAAGCGCAACGGTTTATCGGTATTGCTCTTATCAGCGAAGATGGCAGACTTGCACCGAAGCGTTTGGTCGTGGAAAATGAACCGTCCGCATAGTGGCGCTTATTGCTTTGCTGCCTTAAGCAGCGTAGAATAGCGGCGCTTAATCTTGAGATGCTAAATTAGAGATTGGCTCTCATCACTTACATTAATCATTTTGGAGTTTATTATGTCTCTAAGTAATGAAGCGAAAGCTAAAATCGTTGCTGAGTTCGGCCGCGGTGAAAATGACACTGGTTCAAGCGAAGTTCAAATCGCTCTGCTGACTGCACAAATCAACCACCTGCAAAGCCACTTTGCAGAGCACAAAAAAGATCACCACAGCCGTCGTGGTCTGCTGCGTATGGTTGCTCAGCGTCGTCGCTTACAAGCTTACTTGAAAGGTAAAGATATCGCGCGCTACACAGCTCTTATCGAGCGTTTAGGTCTGCGTCGTTAATCTTGTCAGTTTCAGGGGAAAGGGGCCAAATGGCCCCTTTTCTTCTAAAAGTTGTTTTGAAAGTTGAAGTAATACTCGAATTATACTTAACTTAAATGCTAAGCTATAAGTCGTAGTAAGCAGTTTTATTAATGCCTCTTCGCTACATCCGATTCGCGCGGCTAATGAGAGAATTGATCACGGGAATATCAGTATTCTCATTAGTCGCGAGGCTGTAGTAGGAAGAGTAAGCCAATGCACCCTGAGAATCTCAAGGTGCCTTACAAAAAGGGTAATATAGTGTTAAATCCTATTGTTCGTAAATTCCAATATGGTCAACATACTGTTTCGATTGAAACAGGTATGATTGCACGCCAAGCATCTGCTGCTGTTATGGTTAACATGGATGACACTGCAGTATTTGTAACTGCAGTTGCACAGAAGAAAGTGAAAGAAGGCCAAGACTTCTTCCCTTTAACAGTTAACTATCAAGAACGTACATATGCAGCGGGCCGTATCCCGGGAAGTTTCTTCCGTCGTGAAGGTCGTCCTGGTGAAGGCGAAACGTTAATCGCACGTTTGATTGACCGTCCTCTGCGTCCTCTGTTCCCAGAAGGTTTTTACAACGAAATTCAAATCATTGCGACCGTTGTCTCTGTTAACCCACAAGTTAACCCAGATATCGTTGCGATGATCGGTGCATCTGCGGTATTAGCGCTTTCTGGTGTTCCATTCAATGGCCCAATCGGTGCGGCTCGTGTTGGTTTTATCAACGACCAATATGTTCTGAACCCAACAGCGGACGAGCTGAAAAATAGCCGTTTAGACTTAGTGGTTGCAGGTACTGATAACGCGGTATTAATGGTTGAATCTGAAGCTGATTTATTAAGTGAAGAACAAATGTTAGGTGCGGTGGTATTCGGCCACGATCAACAACAAGTTGTTATTCAGAATATCAATGAATTAGTGAAAGAAGCCGGTAAAGAGAAATGGGATTGGCAGCCAGAGCCAGTTAACCAAGCTCTGAACGACCGTGTTGCTGCATTAGCAGAAAGCCGCATGGGTGATGCATACCGCATTACCGAGAAACAAGAACGTTACGCACAAGTTGACTTAATCAAAGAAGAAGTCACTGCGGTATTAGTTGCAGAAGATGAAAACGTTGATGTTTCTGAAGTGGGTGATATTTTAGCTAACTTAGAAAAACAAGTGGTTCGTAGCCGTGTTATTCGTGGTGAGCCACGTATCGATGGCCGCGAAAAAGATATGGTCCGTGCACTGGATGTACGTACTGGTGTTCTGCCACGTACTCACGGTTCTGCGTTGTTCACTCGTGGTGAAACTCAGGCGTTAGTGACTGCAACATTAGGTACAGAGCGTGATGCACAGGTTATCGACCAATTAATGGGCGAGTACACTGACCGTTTCTTGTTCCACTACAACTTCCCTCCATATTCTGTCGGTGAAACCGGCATGGTCGGTTCACCAAAACGTCGTGAAATTGGCCATGGCCGTTTAGCGAAACGCGGTGTGTTAGCTGTTATGCCTGACCACGCAGATTTCCCATACACCGTACGTGTGGTGTCTGAGATTACTGAATCTAACGGCTCGTCTTCAATGGCGTCTGTTTGTGGTGCGTCTCTGGCTCTGATGGATGCTGGTGTACCAATTAAAGCAGCGGTTGCTGGTATTGCCATGGGTCTGGTAAAAGAAGGCAACGACTTCGTTGTTCTGTCCGATATCTTAGGTGATGAAGACCACTTAGGTGATATGGACTTTAAAGTAGCTGGTAGCCGTGAAGGTATCAGCGCACTGCAAATGGACATCAAAATCGAAGGTATCACTAGTGAGATCATGCAAGTTGCATTAAACCAAGCAAAAGGTGCGCGTTTGCACATTCTTGGTACGATGGAACAAGCAATCAATGGTCCACGTGAAGAAATCTCTGAATTTGCTCCACGTATTTACACTATCCGCATTAACCCAGACAAAATCAAAGATGTCATCGGTAAAGGTGGTTCTGTGATCCGTGCGTTAACGGAAGAGACAGGCACAACAATCGAAATCGAAGATGACGGTACTGTGAAGATTGCAGCAACGGATGGCATAAAAGCGAAAGAAGCTATTCGTCGTATCGAAGACATTACTGCAGAAGTTGAAGTGGGCCGCATTTACCCAGGTAAAGTAACTCGCATCGTCGACTTTGGTGCATTTGTTGCTATCGGTGGCGGTAAAGAAGGTCTGGTTCACATTTCTCAAATCGCGGACAAACGTGTTGAGAAAGTGACTGATTACCTGCAAATGGGTCAAGAAGTTCCTGTTAAAGTATTGGAAATCGACCGTCAAGGGCGTATCCGTCTTAGCATGAAAGAAGCGGTAGCAACTGAAGAACAAGCAGCGCAACCGCAGGACTCAGCAGAGTAAGCTGGCCTAACAGCGCTCTATTAAGTTAGGGCGCTATCAGCCTAAGTTTGCTGAAACCATAATTTGTAAAGCGTGGTAATGTAAGGGCGGAGTATGTTGAACAGTATCTGTCTTCGGGTGAGAGATTATCGCACGTTACCGCGTGTGCTCTTGGCGCTTATCTTTTTTGTTATTATTGGATGTAGTAGCAAAGATTGGCGAAAGAACGAGGTATTTGCCGTTCCACTTCAACCTTCATTGCAACAAGAAGTGATACTGGCTCGTATGGAACAAATCCTTGCGAGCCGGTCTTTAACCGATGATGAATACGCACAGCTTTTATATGAGCGCGGTGTGTTGTATGATAGTCTCGGTTTAAGGGCGCTGGCGCGTAATGATTTTTCAACTGCGTTAGCCATTCGTCCTGATATTCCTGAAGTTTTTAATTTTTTAGGGATATATTTTACGCAGGCAGGGAATTATGATGCTGCCTATGAAGCGTTTGATTCTGTTTTAGAGCTTGATCCAACTTACAATTTCGCGCGAATGAATCGTGGCATCGCATTATATTACGGTGAACGATACAAACTAGCGCAGGATGATCTGCTGGCGTATTATCAGATAGATCCAAATGATCCTTTTCGTACTCTGTGGCTTTATCTCGTAGAGAAAGACATAGACCCGCGTATGGCGCAAGATAATCTTGCCGCCCGCTACAACCAAGCGGAGAAAGGGCAATGGGGCTGGAATATCGTAGAATTCTATCTTGGCAACATCAATGAAACGACATTGATGGAGCGTTTGAAAGAAACATCTACGGATAACACTTCGCTCGCTGAGCATCTCAGTGAAACTAACTTCTATTTAGGTAAACATTACCTAAGTCTGGGGGATAAGAATAGCGCAGTTGCGTTATTCAAACTGACGGTGGCTAACAACGCTCACAGCTTTGTTGAACACCGCTATGCATTGTTGGAATTGGCGCTGTTAGGCCAAGAACAAGACGACCTTTTAGAATCGGGCCAGCAATAGCTGACGAACATTTCACGATATTTTTTTAAGTCATCATCCCTCGGGGTGACGGCCTATTTGTTCGTTTAATAAACACAATTTGAGCCAGTTCACATTTTAAATGAAAATGACCGAAATGATTTTCCCATGGTTATGTAAACTGGCTGCCATTAAGTATGAGGCACCTTTACATGACTACTGAGACCGATATTTCTTTTGCTGAGTTAGGTTTATCAGCATCTATTTTGACAGCACTGAATGACCTGGGATATGAAAAACCATCTCCAATCCAGCAACAATGTATTCCATTGTTAATGGATGGCAATGATGTTTTAGGTATGGCACAAACGGGTAGCGGCAAAACGGCTGCATTTAGTTTGCCATTACTGCATAACATCGACCCAGATTTAAAAGCTCCGCAAATTTTAGTACTTGCTCCAACTCGTGAGTTGGCTGTTCAAGTGGCGGAAGCAATGAGCGATTTCTCTAAACATATGAACCGCGTTAACGTTGTTGCCCTGTATGGTGGTCAACGTTATGACGTACAATTACGTGCACTGCGCCAAGGACCACAAATTGTTGTGGGTACACCGGGTCGCCTTCTTGATCACTTAAAACGTGGCACGTTAGATCTTTCTAAATTAAAAGGCTTAGTCTTAGACGAAGCTGATGAAATGCTGCGTATGGGCTTCATTGAAGATGTTGAAAACATCATGAGCCAAATTCCAGCTGAGCACCAAACTGCGCTGTTCTCTGCAACAATGCCTGAGCCAATTCGTCGTATTACACGTCGTTTTATGAAAGACCCGAAAGAAATTCGTATTCAGGCTAGCATTACCACTCGTCCAGACATTGCTCAGAGCTATTGGACAGTGTATGGCATGCGTAAAAATGAAGCATTAGTACGTTTCTTAGAAGCGGAAGACTTCGATGCAGCGATTATTTTCGTGCGTACCAAAAATGCGACATTAGAAGTGGCTGAAGCGTTAGAACGCAATGGCTACAACAGTGCTGCACTTAATGGTGACATGAACCAAGCACTGCGTGAGCAAACTTTAGAGCGCTTAAAAGATGGTCGTTTAGATATCTTGATCGCAACTGACGTTGCAGCACGTGGTCTGGACGTTGAGCGTATTAGTTTAGTTGTTAACTATGACATCCCAATGGATGCTGAGTCTTACGTTCACCGTATTGGTCGTACAGGTCGTGCAGGCCGTGCAGGTCGTGCGTTACTGTTCGTTGAGAACCGTGAACGTCGTCTGCTGCGTAATGTTGAACGCACGATGAAACTGACTATCCCTGAAGTTGAATTACCAGATGCAGATCTGTTGAGCCAACGTCGTCAGGCGAAATTTGCTGAGAAAATTCAACAGCAATTAGAAAGCAGCGATTTAGACCAATATCGTTCACTGTTAGCGAAAATGTCTCCATCAGAAGATGTCGACATGGAAACATTGGCAGCGGCATTATTAAAAATGGCTCAAGGTGAGCGTGCACTGATCCTGCCACCTGATGCGCCACGTCGTCCACGCCGTGAATTTAATGACCGTGATGACCGTCGTGGTGGTGATCGTCGTGACCGTAACAGCAACGGCAATGGTTTTGACCGTGCTGAGCGCGGTGAGCGTGGCGGTCGTCGTGAGCGTCGTGATGTGGGTGATATGGAAATGTACCGTATTGAAGTTGGCCGTGATGATGGTGTGGAAGTTCGTCACATTGTTGGGGCGATTGCTAACGAAGCGGATATCAGCAGCCGTTATATCGGTAATATCAAATTGTACGGAACTCACTCGACAATTGAATTACCAAAAGGCATGCCAACTGACGTGTTAACTCACTTAAGCCGTGCTCGTATTTTGAATAAACCCACTCAAATGCAGCTGATCGGTGATGCACAACCGTTCGAACGTCGTGGTGGCGGTGAGCGTCGTGGTGGTCCACGTCGTGAAGGCGGTAGCGAAGTTGGTTTCGGGGCAGGTCGTCGTAATGACCGTGGTGGTGAGCGCGGTGGCGAACGTCGTGGCGGTGGTGAGCGTCGTGGCGGTGGTAACCGTGACCGTGGTAACTCTGCTCCACGCCAAGATGGCACCAATGCGGCTCCTCGTCGTCGTAGCAGCAGCCATAACGCGTAATTGCTAGGTTTTAGGGAATTTAATTCCTAATAAATGAAAACCCGTATTTCTTGGAAATGCGGGTTTTTTTGTTACAGTCACTCTTACCTAAGTATTTGGTCATTCTTACCTGAGTATATAGTAGCGATAAAGCGTTTTTTCTAAATCTTGTGCAGTGCTAATAAAAAGTAGAATAACGACGTTATTTGTTTGCATATCAAATTCATATAAACAACGATATTGGCTAATTGCATCGATTCGCTCCCGAATTAGCAGACCATTATCGGCTAACATTTGATTTGGGCGATAACGTTTAGGATCTTCTGATATTGCTCTTACGGATGATAAGAGTAGCTCATCAACAAACGCTGCTGCTTGAACACTACTCATAAAATTGATTTTAAACGATTCTACATCCTGTAGTGACCATAATGCAGTTTCTGCGAGGGTGACTGTATATGGTTGTTCCATCACAATTTCCTTTCATTATTTTCTTGCTGCACGTAATTTTTCTAGCGCTTCTTCTGGTGATAAGGTTCTCTTATTTTTAACATCATCTTTTGCTGCCATCACCAATTTTAGCAGCGCATTTGCTTGGCGCTCTCTTTCCCTTTCTTTTAACTCTATTTCACGCTCTTCACTTGTTTGGATAAAAAGCTCAGATTGCCCATTTTTTGTTACAAAAACGCCGCCCTTAAAGAGTTCAGGGTTACCAAGGCCTTCACGTGCGGCTTTTTGCGACATTGTATTAGACATATTTTGTTCCTATAAATGGTGAACACACAACTCGGAATACAGAATAACGTATTGTGTGTTTTTTGAACTTATATTTCTAATTATAGAAAAAATTAGTTTGGTGTACAAATTTATTATTAATTTATACACTAAGTTTATATGTGAGGAGTTGAAGTGCCACTTAAACCAAGCCCAGTGCCTCTTTCAGTGGTTTGAGGTAACGACGGCTGACAGGTATATGTTCACCGGAACTAAGTACTAACTCTGCTTGCCCACTATCACCAAACAGAATTTCATTTAGCTGAGTCATATTGACCAAATATTGGCGATGGCAGCGCACTAATGGTGTGCGCATTTCTAATGTGCGCAAGGTGAGCTCAGTAAAGCCTTCTTGCCCTTGCGTGCTCATCACATACACACCACTCATACGCGAAGTGGCATATAGCACCTCATCAAGCTTCATTAAGTAAATGCGGCTGTGTCCTGTGCATGGAATAAATTTTAGCGGTTCGTTATTGGCTAGAAGTTCAAGGTTCTGCTTTTGCTTACCTTGACGTAAGCGATTCAAGGTTTTTTCCAGTCGCTCCGTTTCAAGCGGCTTTAACAAGTAATCAAATGCATGTTCTTCAAAAGCCTGAATGGCAAATTCATTAAAAGCGGTAAGAAACACAATATAGGGGCGGTCTTCTGGGTCTAACATGCGCACCATTTCAAGGCCTGTTAAGCGTGGCATTTGAATATCCAGAAAAACCACATCAGGCTTTTTTTTGTGGATCATTCCAATTGCTTCAATCGCATTGGCGCATTCACCAATAATTTCAATATCATCGTGCTCTTCGAGTAGGCAACGCACGTTTTCACGTGCCAGAGGTTCGTCATCAACAATCAATACATTCATAGAGGTAATTTTATCATTATTATGTTGTAGCCAAATAAGGCAGGCGAATTTTCATTCGAGTGAATTTTTCCGGCTCATGTTCTACACTGATACCATATTGTTCGCCATATTTTAAACGTAAGCGTTTATCGACTAAGCCCATCCCTAAGCCATCACTTTGCTTCGCTGGTTGGTAGAGCCCCGCGTTATCTTCTATTTCAATATAGACGTGCTTGCTACCGATATAACTGCGTATTGTAATATATCCAGTCTCTAATAACTGTGAGGTACCGTGTTTAATTGCATTTTCAACAAGGGGTTGCAAGGTAAATGCAGGAAGTTCAACCTGTTTAACTTCCTCAGGAATTTCGATATGGATCTGTAAGTTTTCTTGAAAACGGGCTTTCTCTATCTGCAAATAGGCGTTGATATGTTCAATTTCTTCACCAAGCGTGGCATTTTGTTCAGGCCGTTTTAAATTATTGCGAAAAAATGTCGAAATATACTGCACAAGCTGGCCTGCTTGCTGGCTATCTTTGCGGATCACTGCTTGCAGCGTGTTGAGCACATTGAACAAAAAGTGAGGGTTCACTTGCGCATGAAGTAACTTCACTTCTGACTGTAAAAGTGATTGTTTATTGCGCTCATATTGGCCCGCTAAAATTTGTGCAGAAAATAAGCTAGCGATCCCTTCACCTAGGGTCCGGTTTATGGAACTAAACAGGCTATTTTTCGCTTCATACAGTTTTATTGTGCCAATGACCTTTTCGTTTTCTCCACGTAATGGGATCACTAATGCAGAACCAAGCTTGCAGGTAGGGCTTAATGAACATTTATACGGGGTTTCATTACCGTCAGCATATACAACTTCATTATTTTCAATGGCTTGTCTTGATTGAATGGATGAGATCGGTGTTCCGGGCCGATGGTGATCAGCACCAATACCAATAAATGCGAGTATTTTTTCACGATCAGTAATAGCAACGGCACCAATTTCTAATTCTTGATAAATAATCTTAGCGACTTTCATACTGTTGTCAGCATTGAAGCCTTTACGCAGAATTCCTTCAGTAGTTAAGGCGATTTTTAGCGCCTGAGCAGAGAATGCAGTGGTGTATTTTTCAACAATAGCGCGGCGGTCGAGTAAAATACGAATAAACATGGCTGCGCCAATCGTGTTCGCGATAACCATCGGTGCCGCGATATTTTTAACGAGTTCGAGGGCTTCATCGAAAGGTTTTGCTAACAACAAAATAATTAGCATCTGTATGATTTCAGCAATAAAAGTGACACAGCTGGCGATCACAGGGTTAAAAATTTTATTAATTTCGCCACGTTTCATAAAGTGACGATGAACTAGCCCACCAATCAACCCTTCAACAATCGTTGAGACCATACAGGCAAAGGCGCTCATGCCACCCAATGAGTAACGATGTAATCCGCCAGTAAAACCGACGGCAAAGCCTACCGCAGGGCCACCTAATAAGCCACCAAGTACGGCACCAATGGCGCGAGTATTCGCAATAGAATCATTGATATGCAAACCAAAATAAGTACCGATAATGCAAAATACTGAAAAAATTAGGTAGCACATTACCTTGTGAGGTAAGCGGATGGTAACTTTAAGTAAGGGGATAACCAGCGGGGTGCGACTGAGGACCCATGCGATCACTAAGTAGACGCACATTTGCTGGAGGAGGAGTAATATTAAGTCAAATTCGTACATGCTCGTCATATTTCACATTCTGGGGGTGTTG